>JAJDDM010000033.1 GCA_029260315.1 Phycisphaerales bacterium
CAGCGCCGCGCGACCCGCCTCGGCCCAACCCCCTTGCGCATATCGACCTACCGCGTAGCTCACCAGCGCACGCTGGGGCGCCGAGGCGCGCTCGGGGTCGAAGTCGTCGCTCGTCGGGTTGTATGTGCCGCGCAGGCTCGCGCCGATGATCTCGCTCGTCCGCAGCCCGTCGAGATACGCCGCGAGGCCGTCGCCCATCTCGCGGAGTGCTGCGGTGGTGATCTCGGCGGTCTGGATGACCCGCCCGCCGCGCTTGAGGAACACGGGCGCCGCCTCGGGGTCGGGCTGGGCCATGTGCGTGACACCGAAGCGATAGAACACGAACCCGTCGTCGCGAAGCTCCTCGACGGGCCGCAGCCCGCCCGCGGCGTTGTCGCCCAACGCCCCGACGAGCGAGCGGTATGCCCAGCCGGGCGAGGTCCGATTCAGCAGCATCTTGGAGGGGAACGCCACGCCCAGGCGCGTGCCGAGTCGCACGCCCACTCCCTCGATCCCCGGCGTGATCTCCATCGTCGCGTCGGTCAGCGTTTCGGGCTCGAACGGCGTCAGCGGATGGGCCAGCTCCAGGCTCAGCGTCGCCCCTGCGCCGAGGGCCTGCATGCGCTCTTGAAGCCTTGCGTCCTCGGGCACGCCGAGTCGCCGCTGGGCGTCGCGCATTGCGCCGGCCAGGGCCTCTCGCACGCACGCGCCGCGCGTGGTGCTCTCGCCGCGTCCGAGAATCATGCCCGAACCGCGCAGCAGCACCGCCGCGGCGGGGACGCCCGCCTCATCAGGTGCTCGCGAAGCATCCCAGGCATCAAGGGCCTCGCGCGTTTGCCGAAAGACCTGGAGCGCCCGGGCCGGATCGATCGGATCCTGGGCCATCGCCCGCCCTTGGCCTGTGAGTCCGAGAACAATGAGCCCCGCGAGAATCGTTGCGTTTCGAGGCCAGCGCGCGCTGATTCGCGGCAACAGCCCCGCACCAACCCGGCGTATCTGGTACCATGCGGATCGTGCGTGAGAGCCCCAGAAGGGCGATCGGGCTGGCCTGAGGTTCAAGGAGGATCTTCGGCACGGATCTTGAATGGAGTCTTTCGACAACTCCAGACAGGATCGCACTATGTCCAAAATCCTCGTCGTGACCAGCCACCAGCGCAAGGTCGCCATCCTCTGCCTCCTGAGCTTCCTGGCCCTCTGCTAGAAGCCGCGCCAGACTCGAGAGTTCAACCCCCGAGCGTTCGAGCCGTGGGACGAGCGTCCCGCGTGCTATTCGGACCTCAGCGATCCGGGTTCGCCCGCGCTTTGCCAAGCCCAGCATGGTACCGACGAAAAACGCCCCGCCATTGCAGACGAGGCGTGTGGTGGTTGTGTCCGGGTCGCGTTCCTGAACTCGACGGGTTAGAGCGAGATCTTGTCGGTGCCAAGCGAGCCGTGGTCGCCCATGCCGCCTGAGCTGGGCCCGACGTCCGGGCCTCGCACGCCGCCGTCGCCACCCTCGTCGCCGTCCATGCCGGTGGAGTCGCCCCACTGGGCCCGCTTGAGGCTGAGGCCGATCTTTCGGTCGGCGATATCGACCCGCAGGATCTTGACGTCGATCTCCTCGCCGGGCTTGACGACCTCCTGCGGATTCTCGACCTTGTGGTCGGCGAGCTCAGA
The DNA here is from genome assembly GCA_029260315.1 of Phycisphaerales bacterium. Taxonomy (GTDB): domain Bacteria; phylum Planctomycetota; class Phycisphaerae; order Phycisphaerales; family UBA1924; genus S146-42. Next base: position 1,636 of record JAJDDM010000033.1, read on the forward strand.
GATGTGCAGCAGGCCCTCGAGATCGCCCTCGAGCTCGACGAAGACGCCGAAGTTGGTGATCTTGGTGACGTGCCCGCGGACGACCATGCCCGGCTTGTAGGCGTCGGGGATGGCGTGGAGCCAGGGGTCCTCGGTGAGCTGCTTCATGCCGAGGCTGATGCGCTGCTTCTCCTGGTCGACCTCGAGGATGACGCACTCGACCTCGTCGCCCTTGGTGACCATCTCGTTGGGATGGGTGATCTTCTTGGTCCAGGACATGTCGGAGATGTGGAGCAGGCCGTCGATACCGGGTTCGATCTCGACGAACGCGCCGTAGTTGGCGAGATTCCGCACGGCCCCGCTGATGACGGTGCCGGTCGGGTAGCGCTCGCTGACGAGTTCCCAGGGGTTGACCTCGACCTGCTTCATGCCGAGGCTGATCTCGTTCTTGTTCTTGTCGATGTCCAGGACGACGACCTCGACCTCCTCGCCGGCGCTGACGATCTCGGAGGGATGGTTGACGCGCCGGGTCCAGGACATCTCGGAGATGTGGACCAGGCCCTCGATGCCCTCCTCGAGCTTGATGAATGCGCCGTAGGACATGAGGCTGACGACCTCGCCCTTGATCCGCGCGCCGACCGGGTAGCGGGCCTCGATCTCGTCCCACGGGCTCGCCTCGAGCTGCTTGAGCCCCAGGGCGATCTTCTCCTTGTCGCGGTTGATATCCAGCACCTTGACCTTGACCCGCTGGTCGATCTTGACCACCTCCGAGGGGTGGTTGACCCTGCCCCAGGACATGTCGGTGATGTGCAGCAGGCCGTCGATCCCGCCGAGATCGACAAACGCGCCGAAGTCGGCGATGTTTTTCACCGTGCCCTCGATCGTCTGGCCTTCCTCGAGCGTGGAGAGCAGGCGGTCCTTGGCTTCTTCGCGTTCGGACTCGATGAGCCGACGCCGGCTGATGACGATGTTCCGACGCTCCTCGTCGATCTTGAGGATCTGCGCCCGGATCTTGCGACCGATGAACTCGCCGATGTCGCTCGGGCGGCGGATATCTACCTGGCTGGCGGGCAGGAAGACCGGCACGCCGATATCGACCAGCAGGCCGCCCTTGATCTTGCGCATGACGATGCCGTCGACGACGTCGTCCTCGTTGGTGGTGTCGATGATCCGCTGCCAGTTGATGATCCGCAGGGCCTTGCGGTGGCTGAGCTGGATGAGCCCGCTGTCGCCCTCGATCTCTTCGAGCAGGACATCGACGTTGTCGCCGATGGCGCAGGACTGCCCGGACTCCTGGAACTCCTGCTTGGGCACCAGGCCCTCAGACTTGAGCCCGACCTCGACGACCACGTCGTCGCCGGCGTTGCCCATCACGCGCCCCTTGAGCAGCTTGCCCGGGGCGACGTCCTGGATCTCGTCGCTCAGCAAGGCGTCCATCTCACCCGCGGCGACCTCGTCCCCGAACGCCTCGGCGATCATCGATTGGGCCTCGCTGTCATCGAGCCCCAAAGAGGCGATCAGTGTCTCGTCAACCATGGATGTTCCTTCGTTCGTGCTCGCCGACGAGCCCTGCCGGGGGTCGGCTGGCGGCTGGCACGATCCTCGCCCCCGCGTGGCGCGGGGGCGACCCATTGTCGGGCGGTAAAAAACGCCTCCCCGAGCGCCACGCGGACCACCCACGTGCCACGCTCCCGGCGGGGACTCTGTGACCCCAACGATAGCCCATTACCCCTGCGCCGAAAAGGGTTTCCGCCGAACTAATCGTGGAACGGCCCGACCGAAGGCTCGTACTGGTCCGCTTAGGAGCCGGTCGATCCGTGCTCCAACTCCTGGAGGATTTCCACCAACCGGCGATCAAACGCGCCGCGGGCCAGCGCCCCATCTGCTCCGGCCTCGTGCGCCTCGCGCAGCAGATCCTCGCGCACATGCGGCCCGAAGCAGAGGATCCGGATCGACCCGCCCTGCTCATGGGCCCGCGCCGCCCGGACCATCTCGATCCCCCGCTCCTCGGTTTCCAGGTCGACGATCAGCCCGCGGACCTCGCCTTCTTGCAGGCGCTGGTCGAGGGTCTCGATATCGCGGACCGGGCGGCAGGCGATGCCCGCGTCCTCGGCGGTCCGTTTGATCCGCGTGGCCCAGACAAGATCGCTCGCGAGATAGAGAATCACGGATGCCTCCCGGCCTAGCATATTGACCACACCCCGCGCGTGCGGGTTGGGGATGGTTGATTTCGAATCTGGAACTGTTTTCGTGTGTGTGAGGTCGTGAGAGTGTTGGATCCGTGCGCGCTGCGATTCGAGCCCGCCGCGACAGGCAACGCCCCACCGCCCGCCACCAGGTGAGTCCATCGATGAGCACCGCGACAACGCCCGAGTCCTCCAGTTCCCGCGTCCCCGGCGTGCGCTGGGATCCGGTCTTCGATGAGCTCGGGTTCCCCGAGGATCCCGAGAACCTCTACACCCAGACGGTCGCGACGATGCTCGAGAGCGCAGAAACAGTCGCGCTCCCGCACCGTGTGAAGATCATCCTCGCCCAGCCCAAGAATGAGTTCATGGTGCACTTCCCGGTCCGCATGGACGACGGGCACCACCGCCTGTTCAAGGGCTACCGCGTCCAGCACAACAACGCGCTGGGCCCGTACAAGGGCGGCCTGCGGTTTCACCCCAACATCCACCTCGACGACGTCAAGAGCCTCGCGCTCATGATGACGATCAAGACCTCGCTTGTCCGTTTGCCGCTGGGCGGCGGCAAGGGCGGCGTCAAGTGCGACCCGCGCGCCCTCAGCGAGGGCGAGCTCCAGCGCGTCGCGAGGCGCTTCACCACTGCGATCCTCAACGACATCGGCCCGGACTACGACATCCCCGCGCCCGACGTCGGCACCAACGCCCAGGTCATGGCCTGGATCGCGGACACCTATCAGATGTCCACGAACAACCGCACCAGCACCGAGGCCATGCGCGTGGTCACGGGCAAGCCCGTCGAGATCGGCGGCTCGCTCGGGCGCAACAAGGCCACCGGGCAGGGCGTCGTGGACACCCTCGTCGAGATGCTCCCGGCGCTGGATATGCCCATGACCGACCTGCGCGTCAGCGTCCAGGGTTGGGGCAACGTGGGCTCCTGGGCCGGGCGGATCCTCGAGAAGAAGGGCGCCAAGGTCGTCTCGGTCATGGACCACACCGGCGTGCTCCACAACGACCACGGATTCGACTGCGAGGCCCTCACCGAGTACTGCATGGAGCACGGCGGCATCGCCGGCTTCGAGAAGCACGCCAGCGCAAGCGCCAGCGGCAAAAACCCGGGCCTCGGCGGCGAGGTCGTCAGCCTCGAGGAGTTCTACACCAACCCCGTGGACATCTTCATCCCCGCCGCTCTCGAGCAGATGGTCAAGACCCGCGAGGCAGAGATGATCCAGTGCAAGGTCGTGATCGAGGGCGCCAACGGCCCGGTAACGCCCGACGCCGACGAGATCCTCGAAAGGCGCGGCATTCCGGTCATCCCCGACATCCTTGCCAACGCCGGCGGCGTGACCGTCAGCCACTTCGAGTGGGTGCAGAACAAGACCAACCACATGTGGACCGAGGAGTTCGTCGACGCCGAGCTCAACCGCTACATGGTGATGGCTGCCCGCCGGACGCTGCTGGCCAGGCAGAAGTTCGGCGTGCCGCTGCGCAAGGCCGCGTACTGCTCGGCCCTGGCGCACATCGGCGATGTCTATCGCGTCCGCGGCATCTTCCCCTGAGCAACCCCGCGCTCACGGGTACTCCTGTCGCACCGCCCGAATCACGGCGTCGTTGATGTGGATATGCGCCGGCTGGCTCACGACAAAGCCGATCAGGCGAGCAACGTCGGCGGGCTCCAGCACCGGCCCGATCCGTTCCATGAACTCGCCGAAGCTCTTGGGGTCATACCCCGCGACGCTCTGGAACTCGCTCTTGACAACGCCCGGCTCGATCAGCGAGACCCGCACGCCGCGAGGCCCGATCTCCCGGCGCATCGCCTCGGCGAGCGAGTGCAGGGCGAACTTCGTTCCGCCGTACATCGAGCTGAACGGCGAGATGTGCCGACCGACGTTGGAGCCGAGCACAACGATGTCACGCGGCGATCTCAGCCAGGCGTCCCCGTCCTCGGTCTTCGGGCCCGCCTCGACCATCCGCCTGGCCGCCGCACGCATGAGCAGAGCCGCCCCCAAGAGATTCGTTCGAATCAGGTCCTCCCACTCGCTGGCGTCGCTGGTGAAAACCGATCCCGCGAGCCCCCGCCCGGCGTTGACGACGACCAGATCCGCCTCGCGCCCGAACCGCTCGCGGGCCGCGTCGAGCATCTCATCGACGACCTTCGCGTCGCCCGCGTCGCCCGCGACGATCTCGGCGTCGTTTTCACCAATCTCATCACGCAGCTCGCGCAGGCGATCCTCGCGCCGAGCATTCAGAACGACCCTGGCGCCACGCTCCGCGAGATCCATCGCCACCGCCCGCCCGATCCCGGCACTGGCTCCGGAGATAACAGCGATCCGATCTTTCAACTCATCGCTCATGGATCGATCGTAGAGCGTGCTGCCCGAGAGCACCCATCGCACCGGCCACGGATCCCAACTCCGCCCCTTTGCCACTCTGCCATTCTGCCCCTTGCCCTCTATCCTCCGCCATGTTCGGATCCCACCTGTCGATCGCCGGCGGCATGCACAACGCGCTGCTCGAGGCCGAGAAGCTCGCGCTCGACGCCGTGCAGGTCTTCACGAAGAACCAGCAGCAGTGGAAGGTCAAGCCGCTGGGCGATCGGGGCGTCGCCGAGTGGAATCTCCACCGCGACCGCCTCGCCTTCCAGGATCGCGTCGTCAGCCACGCGTCGTACCTGATCAACCTCGCCAGCCCCGACAATGCGCTCTGGAAGAAGTCAATCGACCTAATGACGATCGAGATCGAGCGTTGCGAGGCCCTCGGCATCCGCTATCTCGTGCATCATCCCGGCGCGTTCACTACCTCGACCGCCGACGAGGGCCTTACCCGCATCGCCAAGGCATACCAGACACTCCTGTCACGGACCGAGGGCTTCCGGACGATCCTCTGCCTGGAGAACACCGTCGGCTCGGGGTCGAATCTCGGGCGGACCTTTGACGAGCTCGCCGACTTGCGCGCCCGCATCCTCGAACTCTCGTCGGAGCCCGAGCGTGTCGCCTACTGCTTCGATACCTGCCACGCCCACGCCGCCGGGTACGACATGTCCACCCGCCCCGGCGGCGAGTTCGTCCTCGACCTGTTCGACCAGCTCTGCGGCCTTGCCAACCTCAAGGTCATGCACCTCAACGACTCCAAGGGCGAGCTCGGCTCCCGGCGCGATCGGCACGCCCACATCGGCGAGGGCACCCTCGCCAGCGGCGTCTCGAAAAAGGCCCTCTCCAGCTCCGGATTCGCCGCCGTCGTCAACCACCCGGCTCTGCGTGATATCCCCAAGATCCTGGAGACCCCCAAGGAGACGACCGAGGCGGGGACGCCCATGGACAGGATCAACCTCCGCCGCCTCACTCGCCTGATCGAGGCGGAAAATCGACCGAACTCGCCCGCCCCGAACGCCCGATAGAACCGCGGATCGAACCCCACGCTGCGGGGCGGCGTTCGTATGGTCCAGGCACCAGGGAGGCGGAACTACATGGATCGCAGCTGGGGAGTTTTCAGGATGTCACGGGCCTTGGGCCTGATCGCCGCTGGGGGCGCAATGCACGCCTGTGCCGCCCCGGATCCCTACGCCGCGACGCGGTCCGAGACCGTGACGCCGACCCGGCGCGTCGGCACCAGCCAGGTCGAGCGAGCTCGCTCCCTCGAACGCGCCGGCGACCTGACCGGCGCCCTGGACATGTTCGAGCGGGCGATCGAGTTCAATCCAGAGTTGACCGTCGCGTACCTCGGTGCGGGCGATATCTATCGCAAGCGGGGCGATTTCAGTGCCGCCGAGCGTCACTACTCCGAGGCCGCGCAGATCGAGCCCCGCAACTTCGACGCCCAGTACCTCCACGGCCTGTCGCTGCAACTGCTCAACCGCCTCGCCGAGGCGGTTCGCGCCTACCTGCGCGCCCTGGCCGTTCGCCCCAACGACGTCAACGCGAATCTGAATATCGCGACCGCGTACCTCCAGATGGAAGAGCCGCGCCAGGCGCTGGTGTACGGCGTGCGCGCCGTGCGCATCGACGGCAACAGCGGCCCGGCCCGCGCGAACCTGGGAGCAATCTACGCGGCACTGGGTCGCTACGAGGCCGCGGTCGCCGAGTTCCAGCAGGCCGCCGAGTTGATGGAGCTCACGCCCGAGCTGCTTCTCAATCTCGCCGACGCCCTCTCCCGCACCGGGCGGCACGACGAGGCGATCAACACGCTCCAGCAGGTCATCCGCACCAAGCCCGGCGCGATCGCCTATGAGCGCCTCGGAGCCGCGGCGTTCCGCCAGCGCGATTACGAGGGCGCCCAGGAAGCCTTCGAGCTCGCCCTGGAGTTCAACCGCTCGCACTACCCCGCGCTCAACGGCCTGGCGGTCTGCCGCCTCAACGCGTACGTCTGGTCCGAGCAGACCGATCAGGCGAGCAAGGACGAGGCGGTGCGGTTGCTCCGCCGGAGCCTGCAGATCGAGCCGAACCAGCCGCGGATTGTGGAGCTGCTGCGCCGGTATAGCTGAGCGCTACGCTTGGCGCATGCCTGATTCGTCGCTCCTCGAAGCCTTCGAAACCCCCACCGATACTCCCTTCGTCATTGAGCACGTCGCCGAGGAGTTCACCAGCCTCTGCCCCAAGACCGGGCACCCCGACTTCGGCACGGTCACGATCCGCTTCCAGCCGCGCCCGGCCTCTGCCGGCGGCACTTGCGTCGAGCTCAAGAGCTTGAAACTCTACCTCCAGAGCTTCCGCGACGAGGGCGCGTTCTACGAGAAGGTCACCAACCTCATCCGCGACGACCTCGCCGAGCTCATGAACCCCGCATGGCTGCGCGTCCGCACCGACTGGAAGGGCCGAGGCGGGATCCGCAGCACCATCACCGCCGACTATGGCCCATCGCACGATCCACCCGAGCGTTGAATCAGCGCCCGCACATCATGCGAAGAGCGGCCCGGGCCATCCTGCCACTGGCCCAAGACCTTATCGACGGATGTGCGCGTTATCTCCCTGCGATCCGTCCTCGGACCCGCCAGTTCCGATCTGCGCAGCGCGAGCTGTTGGCGCAGGTGGACGCATTGGAATCGCCCTATCCGCGGGCCGTTCGCCGCGAGCACGCGCTCGATGGAAGCCTCAAGCCCGCCGAGGCGCGCCGGATCGCCCGCGTGCTGATTCGCCACAAGCCCGAGCGGATCCTCGAAGTCGGCAGCTTCCTCGGGCTCTCGACCCGCTGGTTGTTGCACGTCTCGAGCGGCTGGGATGCGCACATCACCGCCGTCGATCCGAACCTCCGTCACCGGGTCTTCGACGACCCGCGCGAGACCGTGGAGCGACTCAACGCCCGATACCCGCCCGAACGCCTGGAGATCGTGACCGCCTTCTTTGCGCACGCCCACGATCCCACGCACGACTACGACCGCTACGAGCCGCGTCGGACACGGGCCGAGGTCGCCGGGCTCGTCGCAAGCCGACCAACGATCGACGCGAGCTGGAACCGACAGTTCGACCTGGTCTTCATCGACGCCAGCCATCGCTACGACGCCGTGCTCCGCGACTTCTCCCTCGCGCGATCCCTCCTCGCGCCGCACGGCACCATCGTGTTCCACGATGTCCTCTCCTGGCCGGGGGTCGCCCGGGCACTCCGCGAGATCCAGCGCCTGCACACCGAGGCGACCATCACGGTACGCGGCCCGCGATCGGCGCTTGTGCGAAGGCTGACCCGCCCCGATGGCATCGCGGTGTATCACCAAGGGCCGACCGCCCCGACCGACGCCCCGGCGTCTCAAGCACCCTCCTACCCTCGCCCATGACCATGACCACCGACCGCAAGTACATCTGCGACATGAAGCCCTCCGAGCGCATCGAGGGCGCCTTCACCATCGCCAACGCCCAGCTCGGACGCACCCGCAACGACAAGCCCTATCTCCGCTGCCTGCTGCGCGATAAGACCGGCGAGGCCCCGGCCCGCAAGTGGACCATCGACGAGGCGACCTTCGAGCAGGTCCCCGCCGACGGCTTTGTGTATATCGAGGGCGAGACCCAGGCATACCAGGGCGAACTCCAGATCATCATCCACCGGATCGACGCGCTGGAGCCGAGCCAGTCGCAGCTCGCGGAACTCCTGCCGACCGCCGAGCGCCCGATCGACGAGATGTTCACAGAGCTGAGCGCCATCCTGAGCAGCGTCGAGCACCCGGCCATGACGGCGCTCGTCGAGACCTATCTCGAAGACGAGCATCTGATGGAGGCCTTCCGGCGCTCGCCCGCGGCCAAGAGCATGCACCACGCCTACATCGGCGGCCTGCTCACCCACACGCTGCAACTGCTCAACCTCGCCGGCGTCATGCTCCCGCTCTATCCCAAGCTCAATCGCGACATCGTGCTCGTGGGCCTGTTCCTCCACGACCTCGGCAAGACCCGCGAGATCGCCTGCGACGGGCCGTTCCTCTACACCGATCGCGGCGAGCTGATCGGGCACATCGTCGAGGGCGCGATCATGCTCCACGACAAGGCCCAACAGGTCATGACCACCAAGGGCGTGCGCCTCCCCCACGGCGCGCTCACCGTCCTCCAGCACATCATCATCAGCCATCACGGCGTCCCCGAGTACGGCGCGGCCAAGATCCCGGCGACACCCGAGGCCATCTTCGTCTCGCTGCTGGACAACCTCGACGCCAAGACCGAGATGGCGGTGCAGGCGGCCCGCCCGGATCGCGCCGACGCCTTCGACCTCGGCGGCAACTTCACGCAGAAACAGTGGGCCCTGGACACCAAGCTCTATCGCCCCGATCCACTGGCCGACGGCTAGGAGTCGCTCCATGAGCGCAGAACAGAGCGCCCATCAGAGCGCGATCAACCCCGCTCAGAAGCTCGAGCTCTTTGCCGACCATTGGAACCCCCGCATCGTCGCCGAACTGAACGGCCAGCAGATCAAGCTCGCAAAGCTCAAGGGCGCGTTCGTCTGGCACGCTCACGAGCACGAGGATGAAGCATTCCTCATCCTGCACGGCGAGCTCCGCATGCAGTTCCGTGACCGCGAGGTGTGTGTCTGCGAGGGTGAACTCATCGTCGTCCCCCGCGGCGTCGAGCACCGCCCCGTCGCGGACGCCGAGTGCCACGTCCTGCTCTTCGAACCCACCTCGACTGTCAACACCGGCACCACCGGCGGCGATCGCACCCGCAACCAGCTCGAACGCCTCTGATCCCCCCCGGGAAGAAGCGATTCATGCCGCCGGATCACTCGCGGGCGCACGTCGATCGCAATCCCTATCCCGTTCCGGCCCCCCTCCGTGGCCCTCCGTGTTTCAACTCCGCGCCCTCCGCGATGAACCCCGCCCTCGCGCTCTACAGTTGGCAGTCGGAAAGGAACACCGATGTCCGAGCAGCAGGCGATCAGCGTGAACTTCGGCAAGCCGATGCCGATCTTTCCCCTGGCGTCGCTGGCCATGCTCCCCCAGCAGGTCGTCCCCCTACACATCTTCGAGCCGCGCTATCGCCAGATGGTCGAGCATGTGCTTGACGGGGCCGGCCAGATCGCCCTGGGGGTTTTCGACGGCTCCCGCTGGGAGCAGGAATACCACGGCAACCCGCCTCTGCGCCCCTACGTCTGCATCGGCCAGCTCGTCCAGCACGAGAAGCTGCCCGATGGTCGGTACAACATCCTGCTCCACGGCATCTGCCGGGCCCGGATCAACGAGCTGCTCATGCCCGATGAGCAGCACGAGTATCGGCGTGCCGTGCTCGAGCCCGTCGGCGTGCAGAACGACGAGGACGAGTTGCTGCCGGTGCGTGACCGCCTGGAATCGGCCCTCTCGGCGGGACCCCTCAAGCAGATGGCTGCGGCGGACCCCGTCCTGGAGTACATCCGCAACGAGGAGGTCCCGACGTCGGCGGTCCTCGAACTCATCTCTTTCACAATGCTTTCGGACGCCGAGATCCGATATCGCCTCCTCGCCGAGGCTGATGCGTCGAAGCGCGCACGCTTGGTCGAGCGAGAGCTTTCTGACATATCGAGCCTGATCGAGCGGGCCGCGGACCAGCATCCGGAGCGCTGGCCCAAGGGCTGCAGCTGGAACTAGCCCGATAATGTGCCCAAGAAAACACTGGGCCGGAATACGCTGGACGCATCCGGCGTTAGAAGCTAGCGTATACTTACTTGGAGCCGCCGACAGATCGGCGGCGGATCGGAGGCCACCATGACACGCACCATCAAGAGATTGGGAATCGCAGGAACGAGCGCGGGATTCGTGCTCCTCGCCGGCGGGTGCAATGACGCCGTCAGCGGGGGTACGACCGGCGCGGCCCTCGGCGCGCTCGCCGGGCTCGGCCTCGGCAGCCTGACCGGCGACATGGGCAAGGGAGCCGCCGCGGGCGCGATCATCGGCGGCGTCAGCGGCGCTGTCGTCGGCGACCAGAACCAACGCTCCGACCGCAGACGCTACCGCTCGTACGACTACTACGACGGCGGAAACTACTACGACAACGACCACCACTACCACCACGGCGGCTACCACCACGGACGCGGTTATCCCCGATAGCCCGAACGACTCGCGTCCGACGAGCGGTGCCGTGGTCTGAGCGAGTCTTCGAGCGAAGGCCACGTCGAAGCACAACGTCCTCTGACCACCGCACCGGCCCCCTCTTCGCGCACGACTTCGCGTGGCCCTAAAAACAGAACGGATCCGATCCATCCGGTCGCGCCTCTTCCGGTGGCGGGCAACGTGACGCCTTCAATGCCGCGTCCGCGAGCGCATCGTGCAGCGCATCGTCGTCCGGGTGCGCCAGCACCGCGCCGATCAGATCATCCGTCCGCCAAGCCGGGTGCTCGAGTTCCGCCACCTTTGCCAAGATCGCGCGCCCGATCGCCGCGCACGCTGAGAGGAACCACTCGCTCTCAGGCAGTCCATCCAACTCATCACGGCACATCGTCCCCGGCGCCTCGCGCACGCCCGCCGGCGGCTCGACGTATGCCCGGTACGACCCCTCCTCCACCGCCACGACCGGCCACAGCCCCGCGTCCGTGCGCGGCTCGCGCGTCACAACCAGGACCGCCACCCGGCGTCCCCACGCGTTATCCCGATACCCACGACCCTCGATGCCGACCAGCGGCGGGGTCACCAGCACGCACCCCGACGCCGGCGGCTCCTGGAGCTGCGCCACGCGATGGACCAGCGTGCATCCGCCATCGGCGACCGCCATCTCCCGGATCGCGCTGCGCGTCACGCGCAGCGTCTCGGCGATCCTCGCGATGCCCGCGTAATCGCCGGCGTGCCAGGCCATCTCCAGATCGCGGCGCGCCCGCGCCTCGGCACGGAACGGATCGCCCGACGCGCTCGACGGTCGGCGGCCCATCGGCGCGGCTCCCTGGCGGTCGATTCCGCTCATAACGCTACTGCGGCTTGTTCTCGTCGCGCACGGCCTTGGCCAGCGAGACCACGATCTCGCGCCAGTTCTCGGCCTCCTCCTCCAGTTCGTACGCGAGCAGGTCGCTCATGCTCGACCAGTCCTCGTTCTGTGCGCCCTGCGTCAGCGTCGTAAGGTGATTCGCAAGCCCCTTGACGCGCTCGCCGAGCGCGATCGGCGGCTCGCCGAAGCGCAGACTTTCAATATCGATCTCCAGGAGCTGGCCGCTGCGCTGGATAGCCATGACCACCTGCTGCCAGATACCCATCGCGACCTCGATATCCTCGCGCGCCTCATCCAGCTTGCCGTCGAGGATGTGCTCACTCGCCCGGCGCTGGTGCTCGCTGGCCGATTCCAACGCCTCGGCGGACTCGTGCATGATCTCGTAGACCATCGACCACGGCTCGACGGAGGTGAATCGCAGCTCGCCGCCGTCGAGCGGGTCGTCCGGCGGATCGGCGAGCAGCGGCCCGTCGACGGGCTTTCCATCGGCGACGACCTCGACGATCACCCGCCCGCGTCCCTGTGCCAACTCGATCGCCGCGCCGAAGGCGGACTTCAGCGTCGGGCGCGTGACGCTCAGCGGCTCGTTGTCCAGGAAGACCTGCATGCTCATAGTGTCGGCTCTCGCGGCGGTTTGGGCAAGAGCCAAATCCGCCAACTCAGTCTAACCGATTCTTTCACGCTCCGCGTCAGTTTCCGGGTCGATCTCTGAGTCTGCCTCGCTCGGTTCGCGGGCGGCGCGCCGTTTCTGCTTGTGGATCAGCCGCAGATTCCGGGCGTAGATCACCACGCCGGTCGACTGGCCCAGCAGGCCGATGATGTCTCGACGCCAGACGAAGTAGGCAAAGAGGAAGACCGCCCCGATCAGGCTGATCCACCAGAACGCCGTGGGGATCACCGACTCCTGCTTGCGTTCGGAGACCATCCATTGGATCAGAAAGCGGCTCATGAACACGGCCTGCCCGCCGAAGCCGATCACGATCCAGACCATGCTCGCCCAGCTCGTGATGTTGAGCAGACGGAAGAGGGCGTTCTCGCCGCCGCTGGTGAGCCGTTGAAGCAGGTCTCGCCCGAACAAGCGTCCGAACGCGTACTCATTGAGCACCGGCGGCTCCTCGCTCCCGGGCATGAGCACGCGGAACGAGTGCTGGCCCTGCTCGTCGGCGACGACCTCGATGAGCCCCTTGCTCTGCCCGATGCGCACCTGGTGCACCTCGGCATTCGGGCGCAACGCGATCTCGCTCATGGGGCCCGGGCGATGCCAGACGAGCCACAGCCCCAGCAGCGGCAGCAGGATCATCGCGATGATCGGGCCGGGCTTCATCGGCGGTGCTCCCGCAGCGGCGCGCCCAGCCCAATGTCCGCCTCCGGCTCACACGAACTGTCCTTGACGATCTCCACGATGCTCGGGGGCACACGTCGGCGCGATCGCATCCAGCGCACCGCGAAGCAGTCGATGAGCCCCGGGATCGCCCGCGGCAGGATCCCCATGCCGTATTTTGTCTCTCCCGCGTGCCGATGGTGGTGGCTCACGGACAACTCGACGACCTTGTAGCCCATCTGGCGTGCGGTCACGGGGATGAACCGGTGCATGCCCTTGAACTCCAGCGGCAGGCGCAGCGCGATCTCCCGCTTCATGATCCGCAAAGAGCAGCCAGTATCACGGATCCGATCGCCCAGGATCATCCGCCGGAAGAGCCGACCGATCGCCGAGGTCACCCGGCGGATCCAGGCGTCGCCCTCGCGCCGGGCCGCGGAGCGATCGCCCTGGACGAAGTCCGCGTTCTCCCGCTCCATAAGCTCGAGCATTCTGGGCATGTCGGCGGGGTCGTTCTGGAGATCAGCGTCGAGCACGCCGATCAGCCGCCCGCGAGCCCGGGCGAAGCCGATCTTGAAGGCAATGGACTGGCCAGTGCCCGCGCCGGTTGACGGGCGGCCCAGCGAGATCAGACGCAACCAAGGGCAAGCCTGCTGGAGGTCGCGAACGCGCTGAGGCGTCTGGTCGGTCGAGGCGTCGTCGACGATGATGAACTCGAAGGCGAGGCCGGTCGCCCCGATCGCGTCGCCGACAGCCTGGACGAGCGGCTCGATGTTGCCCTCCTCGTTGTGGGCGGGCGCGACGACGCTGAGCGTGATGTCCGGAGTGCCTTCCATGGCGTCTGCAAAGATAGCAGGAGGGCGAGGGCGACGGGTCTGGGGTCTGGGGTCTGGGGTCTGGGGTCTGGGGTCTGGGGTCTGGGATCTGGGATCTGGGATCGTGTATCCTCCAATCCACCTTCACCCCATGGCGTGCATGGGGACACGAAGCGCCAGAGCCGTCGGATGCACAGCGCTAGACCCCAGACCCATGACCCCAAACCCAGGCTCGCCGCGCGACGGGCGTGTCAGGACCGACTGGTGACGATTCAACCAACAGATTCTGCCTACACTTGATTGATTCTCATTCTCAGTTGAGGTCCGCCCATGCACATGCACCATTCCGAGGTTGAGGGGCCCAAGGAAGTCCCCGTCAAGGTCATCCTCGAAGACCCCCACGCACTCACCGACACCGACCAGCGCGAGTGGAACCTGAAGGCCGCCAAGGGCGAGCACCTGCTCGAGGTCGCGATCGAGGCCGGCATCAATATCGAGCACGCCTGCGGCGGGGTCTGCGCCTGCTCCACCTGCCACATCTACCTCGAAAAGGGCGAAGACGACGTCTCAGAGCCGACCGAGGCCGAGGAGGATCGGGTCGAGGAAGCCCCGGGCCTCCAGCGCAACAGCCGCCTGGCGTGTCAATGCGAGGTCGAGGGCGACGGCCCGATCGAGATCCGCGTGCCGGCGTGGAATCGCAACGCGGTGAAGGAAGTTCCGCACTAGCGCCGCCGCACGCATTCGTGACCTTGGCTCGATCTGTAGCCGGACGGTTGGCCGTACCAGGCCAACATGGGGAACGACCTGCCTCAAAATCGCCTGCGAGAGGGGCTGATCGCGACTGGCACGGCGTTCGCACAGGTGGCGTCCAAGGAGATTGCACATGCGCCATGACCAGAATGATCCGAGCTTTCTAGACCATCTCGAGCCTCGCAAGTTGCTCTCGGCCAGTCTGGACGGCGGCGGATCCCTCGAAATCCACGGGACCGCCGGCGACGACGCCATCGTCGTCGAGGCGACCGACATCGACGGGCAGGTCCGCGTCAGCGGCGTCGAGAGCGTCGAGGACGGGTCGATCTTCGACGGTGTGCGGCGCATCCGCGTCCGACTCGGGCAGGGCGACGACGGAGCGAGCTTCGTCGGCAGCTTCACCAACGAGCGCGGGCGGGTCATGCCCATCCGCGTGTTCGGCAACGCCGGCGACGACGACATCGACGGCGGCGACGCCCGCAACCGCATCATCGGCGGGGGCGGCGACGACGTGCTCGACGGCGGCGCGCGGGCCGATGTGATCCGCGGGCGGGCCGGCGACGACGTGATCCACGGCAACGGCGGGCCGGACAGGCTGCGAGGCGACGCCGGGCGCGACACCATCAATGGCAACGACGGCAACGACCGCCTCAAGGGCGGGCGCGGCGACGACGCGCTGTACGGCGACGACGGACGCGATCGGCTCGCGGGTGGTGCCGGAACGGACATGCTGCGCGGCGGCGCCGGCGACGACTGGCTCAACGGCAACGCCGGGAGCGACGATCTCTACGGCGACGACGGCTCGGACGACTTCCGCGGACGCCGCGATGAGTCTCGCGACGACGACGACAGCGACCGGCACGGCTCCGACGACGACGGCACCGATGACCGCGGCGGCGGCAACGACGATGATGGCACCGATGATCGCGGTGGTGGTAATGACGACGATGGCACCGATGACCGCGGCGGCGACGACGGTGAGCACGTCGGGTTCGACGACGACTTCGTCTTCCTCCTCCGTCAGATCGAGACTAACCTCGGTGCGCTGCCTCAGGAGATGATCGACCTGGTCAACGCGGCACACGAGCTGAACGCGGTCGCCGGGCCGGCGATGCACCGGGCCGACAACGCCATCAAGGATCTGTTCACCGACGACCGGTTGGAGTTCCTGGTGAACGACGACCCGCCGGAGGACGCCGGGGACGCGATCGCCGAGGCCCTCGAACGGCTGTTCGGCGGCGATGACGGCGTCCGCGACTTCGATCGCGACGGCGACCTGCTGGACTTCGACGATGTCGTCACCAGCTACGACATCCTGCTCGGCGAGCTGACCGAGGACCAGGGACGCACGCTGCGGGCCGCCCGCGACGCCCTGGCGGCGAACGAGGCTCGGAGCGACGCGGTCGAGGCCGCCTTCGAGCGACTGCTCGCGGCGGATCTGAGCGACGCGTTCTGGAGCACGGTGCGCACTTCCGTCCGTTGACACTTCCCCGTCGGCGAGCCCGGCGAGAGCCGGGTTGGCCGATTCAGTCCATCGGGGCGTTCAATTCAAGCCCCACCGCTGCTATCGTCCCGGCCCATGCAGTGGCAGATCGAGTGGTACATCCCGCTGCTCATCTTCTTTGCGCGGATCTGCGACGTGCCGATCGGCACGGTCCGCATGATCTTCGTGATCGCGGGGTCGAAGTACGTCGCCGCGGCCCTGGGGTTCTTCGAGGTCATCATCTGGGCGCTGGCTGTCGGTGGGGTGATCGCGTACCTGAAGAACCCGGTCGCGCTGGTGGCCTACGGCGCGGGCTTCAGCGCGGGGACGCTGATCGGGATGTCGATCGAGGAGAAGATTGCGATCGGGCTGCGGATGATCCGGGTGATCAATCCACACGCCGAGGTGAGCATTGCCAAGGCCCTGCGCGAGAGCGGCTACAAGGTCACGGCGATCGCCGGCGAGGGGCAGAAGGGGCCGGTCGAGGTGGCCTTCTTCGCGGTCAAGCGCCGCAACGTGCCCAAGGTCATGGAGATCGTGGAGCGGCTGACGCCGGAAGCATTCGTGACGATCGAGCGGGCGGATCGTGCCGCGAGCGTGACGCTGCCGCCGAGCCATGCCAACGGGCGGCGGAGCCTGACGAAGATGTTCCTGCTGCGCAAGTGAGGCCAACAATCGGCGCGTGCTGACGCGCTTCTGCCTGTACGGCTTCCTGAAGAACCAGCGGTACTTCGAGCCGGTGTTCATCCTGGCCTTGCTCGACAAGGGCTTGGGGTTCGGGCTGATCGGGGTGCTGTTCGGCTTCCGCGAGCTGATCGTGGCGGTGCTGGAGATCCCGTCGGGGGCCGCGGCGGACGTGCTGGGTCGGCGCGGGTCATTGGTGCTGGCGACGGGGGCGTACATCGTGAGCTTCGCGGTGTTCGCGCTCGCCGAGCCGGTGTGGATGCTGTTTCTGGCGATGGCGTGCTACGGCGTGGGCGAGGCGTTCCGATCGGGAACCCACAAAGCGCTGATCTTCCGGTGGCTGGAGATCGAGGGCAGGACGCGCGAGAAGACGCGGGTGTACGGGCTGACCCGCTCGTGGAGCAAGTACGGCTCGGCCCTCGCGGTCGTGATGACCGGACTTCTGCTCGGGGCAACCACCAGCTACGAGGTGGTGTTCGCGGCGACGATCGTGCCGTATGCGCTGCTGTTGGTCAATCTCCTGACCTATCCCAGGGCGCTGGAAGCATCGCCCGCTCGCGATGTGGAGAAAGCGAAAGGGGAGCCGGGTGCGGAACATCTCGACGATGGCGCGGCAGAATCGCCTCGGGCGAAGGAGCGATCGCTGCGACAGGTCTGGCGGCACACGCTCGACACGCTCAAGCTCTCGCTCCGTCGGCGGGCGCTGCGGCGGCTCATCGTGAGCTCGATGGGTTTCGACGGGATGTTCCACGCGGCGAAGGACTATCTCCAGCCCGTGCTGGCGGCGATCGCGCTGTCGATGCTGGCGTCAAGGCCGATGGAGGACGAGCAGGCGGTCGCCGCGGTTCTGACGCCGGTGTATGTCGGGTTGTATGTGCTCGCGGGGCTTGCGAGCCGGTGGAGCCATCGGTTCAGCGCGTGGGCGGGGGGCGAGCGGCAAGGGATGGCTCGGTTGTGGGTGGCGTTCGGGGTGTGCTTCGGTGTGGTGTTGTTGCCGGTGCCGGTGGCGGTCGCCGGGGCGTTCGTGGCGCTGCACGCGATCCAGAATCTGTGGCGGCCGATGCTGATCGCGCGGTTCGATGATGAAGGGGAGGAGGCGAGAGGGGCGACGATTCTGTCGATCGAGAGCCAGGCGCGGCATCTGGCGACGATGGTGCTGGCGCCGGCGATCGGGTTTGCGGTGCAGGCGGTGAGTGCGTCGCCGGAGAGGGTGGAGGTGTGGCCGATTGGGGTGGTTGGGGTGATGGTTGCGGTGGTAGCCTTTTCCCGAGTTGATCTCGAAGGAACGAGTGAAGGAAACTCGTAGGCTTTGAGTCGCGGTGTTCTACGATCCCAGGTGCCGACCATTCCCGATCGCTTCCGTCTCACCAGCCGCTACCACCCCACCGGCGATCAGCCCACCGCCATCGAGGCGCTCATCGACCGACTGGACACCCGCTCCGAGCCCTACGCGACGCTGCTGGGAGCGACGGGGACGGGTAAGACGTTCACGATGGCCAACGTCATCGCCCGCCTCAACAAGCCGACGCTGATCATCAGCCACAACAAGACGCTCGCGGCCCAGCTCTACGAGGAGCTCAAGGAGTTCTTTCCGGAGAACGCCGTCAGCTACTTCGTGAGCTACTACGACTACTACCAGCCCGAGGCGTACATCCCCGGCAGGGACATCTACATCGAGAAAGACGCGAGTAGGAACGATGATCTGGATCAGTTGCGGCTCGCCGCGACGAGCAACCTGCTGAGTCGGCGGGACACGATCGTTGTGGCGAGCGTTTCCTGTATCTTCGGCTTGGGGTCGCCCGAGGCGTACGGGGAGAAGCGGCTGCCGATCATCCGCGGCGTCGAGATCGACCGGCGCCAGTTCTTTTTGGCGCTGAGCGCGATGCAGTATCAGCGCAGCGATATCGAGTTCCGGCGGGGGACCTTCCGCGCCCGCGGCGACGCGATCGACATCTGGCCCGCCTACGAGCGATTCGCCGTCCACGTCGAACTGTTCGGCGACGAGATCGAGCGGATCGACCTGATCAACCCGACCAGCGGCGAGGTGCTCGCCGAGGAGAAGCATTTCAATCTGTTTCCCGCGGTTCACTACGTCACGCCCGAGCAGATCCTCGAGCAGGCGATCGCGAATATCAGGGCTGAACTCGAGGAGCGGGTCGCGGTGCTTCGGGGCGAGGGAAAGCTGCTGGAGGCCCAACGCCTGCTCGCCCGCACGAAGTATGACCTGGAGATGCTGGAGGAGGTCGGGACGTGCCCCGGCGTTGAGAACTACTCGCGGTATTTCGACGAGCGCCAGCCGGGGGAGGCGCCGTTTACGCTGCTGGATTACTTTGATTACGCGCCGGGTAGATCGGCTCTCCGAGCCGATGCGTTGGATGACCGCGGCGAAGTGAACGTGGATGGTGATGCGGACGACCTGCATATCGGCTCGGAGAGCCGATCTACGCAGGAGAGCCGACCTACCCGCACGAACAAGGACGACTGGCTCTGCATCATCGACGAGAGCCATGTGACCATGCCGCAGATCCAGGCGATGTTCAATGGCGACCAGGCGCGCAAGCGGGTGCTGGTGGAGCACGGATTCCGGCTGCCGAGCGCGCTGGACAATCGCCCGTTGCGCTTCGAGGAGTTTGAGGAGGTGGTGCCGCGGCTGCTGTTCGTGAGCGCCACGCCGGGGCCATACGAGCTGAAGAAGACCCAGGGCGAGGTCGCCGAGCAGGTGATCCGCCCGACGGGACTGCTGGATCCGGAGATCAGCGTGCGCCCCGCGCAGGGGCAGGTGCCGGATTTGCTGGAAGCCTGCCAGGAGCGGGTTGCCCGCAACGAGCGTGTGCTCATCACGGCCCTGACCAAGCGGCTGTGCGAGGATCTGACGAACTATCTCGACAAAGCCGGGCTGCGGGTGCGGTATCTGCACAGCGAGATCGACACGCTCGAGCGGATCGAGATCCTGACCGATCTGCGCGCGGGCGACTTTGACGTGCTCGTCGGCGTGAATCTGCTGCGTGAGGGGCTGGACCTGCCAGAGGTCAGCCTTGTCTGCGTGCTGGATGCCGACAAGGAGGGGTTCCTGCGCAGCGGCACAAGCCTGATCCAGACCATGGGGCGCGCGGCACGCAACGCCAACAGCCTCGTCATTCTCTACGCCGACAAGATGACCCCCGCCATGCAGAAAGCGATTGACGAAACCGATCGCAGGCGGGCCAAGCAGATCGCCTACAACGAGGCCCACGGCATTATCCCCCAGACGATCGTCAAGCCGATCCGTCGCGGTATCGAGACCGAGCTCAAGGCGAGACGCATGGCCCGCGAGGCGCTCCAGGACGCCGAGGAAGCCTTCGAGGCGGGCCAGCTCGTCCAGACGTTGGAGGAGGAGATGCTGCGGGCCGCCGAGCAGTTGCAGTTCGAGAAGGCCGCGGATCTGCGGGATCAAGCGAACGCGCTCAAGAAGCTCATCGAAGAGGCCGGGGAGGACGCGACGATCACGCGGGCCGAGCTGAGCGAGATCCTCGGCGGCAAGGCCCGCAAATCGCGCCCGGGCATGGCCGGGACCAAGGCCAAGAAGAAGCGCCGCCCCGCGAAGAAGCGATAACGGAATCTCACCACGGAGACATGGAGACACAGAGACTGACAGCACGCCGGAAACTGTGGGATTGCCGCGCAATGATCCAACCGGCGTCTGACTCGCCTTTCTGATTTCTCGGTGTCTCGGTGGTGAATCATCTTTTCGGTAATCAGTTGACCAGACCTTCGCCCCAACCCGCGCCCCGCTCCGGACTCGCCCGTCGATTCGGCGCATACTTCCTCGGCCTCGCCATCGGCCTGATCCTGCTCGGCCTGTTCCAGTCCCAACGCGCGCAGCGGGCAAGCCGGGAATCCAAGGATGAACAGACCAGCGGCGCGAACGATGCGCCGGAGCCGCGGCGAGCCGACGAAGATCGCTAGACCCCGATGGATCCCTTGGGATTGCGCGCCCGCAACCGCCCTCCGCGACGCCGGCGTGACACCGCTGCGAAAACTCACGGATGGTCGGTGTGTCGGCGTCGTTGCGATATGCTGATGGCAAGCGGAAGGCGGTCGCGGCGTGGTCGCGGTGCCCCGTGAGTTCGGAACAACCAGGGGGGATCAAGGAGATCGCAAATGCGCCCCATTTATCCGTCCGTGCTCGCTCTGAGCCTCGTGTCCGCCCATGGCCTCGCACAACCGCTCTCGTTTGATCTGATCGCCTTCGTCGGGCAGGACGCCGCGGACATCGGCAACGGCGTCGTCTACCGATTCCTCATCGACGCCGACATCAACGATGCGGGCGGCGTCGCCTGGCGCGCCGGGCTCGGCGGTCCCGGCGTCGATGAGAACAACGACGGCGCGCACTACGTCGCACTCCTCGGCGCTCCCAGCCGGTTACTCGCGCGGGACAACGCCCAGGCCGATGGCCTGCCCCAGGGGGTGCGCTACCAGGGCCTGTGCTACGAATGCAGCATCGGACCGATCGCCGGCCCCCGCATCGCCAGCGACGGCGACGCCGCCTTCATGAACCTGCTCACCGGTGACGGCTTCGCCTTCGGGCAGACCGGCGTGTTCACGCGATCCGTCGGCCAGACGCCGCGCCCGCTGATCGTCAGCGGGGACGACGCCTTCGGCCTGCCCGACGGGCTCGATATCTTCAGCGTGGAAGTCCCCATTGTCGACAGATCGGGTGCGATCGCCGTCTCGGTGCTTGCGCGAATCAACAACGCACAGCTGCCGCAAGGGACCGCGGTGTACCAGGGCGACGCCGAATCGCTGCGCTACGTCGCAGGCGCCGGCGACGACGCCGTTGGCTTCGACCCGGGCCACATCATCTGGGACGTCCTCCCGGTCGGGCTGACCGGCGAGGGGGCGGTGACGATGCGCGCGACCGTCCGCGACCCCGACGACCCGTTCAGCAACGAGCAGGCCGTCTATCGCGAGGTGGACGGCGCGATCGAGCTCGCCGCGGCGACCGGCGAGCAGGCGCCCGCCATGGATCCCGGCGTCGTGTGGCGATGGTTCAGCGTCACCCCGCCCAATGCGTCCGGGCGCATCGCGCTGCTGGGAGACGTGGAGGGCGACGACATCGACTTCCCCGAGAACAGCGGCGTGATCATCTCCGACATCACCGGCGACTACCGCAAGCTCGCCCAGGCGGGCGATCAGGTGCCGGGGCTGCCCGACGGCGAGACCTACCGCCAGCTCTTCACACCCTCGCTCAACGACGCCGCCCAGTACGCCTTCCGCGCCACGACCGAGATCCTCGGCGCCCAGGCGAACGACGTGATCGTGTCGAACATACTGGGCGAGCCGCGCGCCGTCGTCGTGACGGGCGGGCAGGTCGGAGACGTGCCCGTCGGCGAGGTCTTCATCTCGATCTTCGACTCCTCAGACATCAACCGGCGAGGGCAGATCGCGTTCAGCGCCCGGACCTCGCGCGATCCGCAGGGCTTCGGCCTCTTTCTCGCCGAACCAAACGGACTCACCCGTCCGCTGATCCGAAAGGGCGACCACATCGAGATCGCCCTCAGGGATTTTCGCGAGGTCGAGAGCTTCGGCGGCGGCCTCCACGGGAACCCCATGCTGACCGACTCGGGCCTGCTGGCCATCAAGATCTTCTTCACCGATGGCACGCAGGGCCTCTTTCGTGCCCGGGTCAACTGCCGGGCCGACCTCACCGGCTCGTCCGACCCCAACGCGCCGGACTTCGGCGTGCCCGACGGCCAGATCGACGCCGAAGATTTCTTCTTCTTCCTCGACGCGTTCGCGAGCTTCAACTTCGAGGTCGCCGACCTGACGGCCTCCGGCGATCCGGGAGACCCGCTGTACGGGGCGCTCGACGGCGTGCTCTCGGCGGATGATTTCTTCTTCTTCCTCGATCGCTTTGCCGAGGGATGCCCCTGATCGACCCCCTGGCGCCGTCCCGGGCATCTGACAGGACCCTACCATCGAACCCGATGGAGGAGGTCAGATGCCCAGGGATGGAGTCGGCGTGATCGAGCCAAAGCCGCGCAAGAAGCGCACGAAAAAGGCGCCGAGCCCGGCGTCGCCGACGCGAGGCGTGTCCAAGCCGTCCGCCAACGAGCGGGTTATCCGGGTCCGCGGCGCCAAGGAGCACAATCTCAAGAACGTCGATCTGACGCTGCCGCGGGATCGGCTGATCGTGATGACGGGGCTCTCCGGCTCGGGTAAGAGCAGCCTGGCATTCGACACGATCTTCGCCGAGGGGCAGCGGAAGTACATGGAGAGTCTCTCCGCGTACGCGCGCCAGTTCTTGGACCAGATCAAGAAGCCCGACGTCGAAGAAGTCGAGGGCATCCCCCCCACCATCGCGATCGAGCAGCGATCCAGCGCGCACAATCCCCGGTCGACCGTGGCGACGACGACGGAGATCTACGACTACCTTCGCCTGCTCTACGCCCGCTGCGGCACGGCGTACTCGTGGGCGCCGAAGAAGACCAAGAAGGACGGCACGATCACCGAACGCCGGGGCGTGCCGATCACCGCCTCCAGCGCCACGCAGATCGTCGACGCGATCATGAGTAGATCGGCTCTCCGGGCCGATTCGGCGGCGACCGACGCACAACGCATCGATTCAGAGAATCGATCTACCCGGATGATGATCCTCGCCCCGGTCGTGCGCACAAAGAAGGGTTTTCACAAGGACACGCTCGAGAGCCTGCAATCCCAGGGCTGGGGTCGCGCCCGCGTCAACGGCGAGATCATCGAGCTGCGCGAGGCGCTCAAGGAGGGCGGCGAGAACCCGCTCAATCTGGGCCGCCACCACAAGCACGACATCGAGGCCGTGATCGACCGCATCGTCCTCAAGGACACCGTCCGCCAGCGCCTGAGCGAGGCGATCGAGAGCGCGCTCAAGATCGGCGAAGGTTCGGTGATCGTTTCGGTTCAACCCGGTGGCACGGGCGTCCCGCCCGTGCGAGGAGAGTCGTCCGATTCGGGGATCGCGCACGGGCGGGACGCCCGTGCCACTGGGAAAGATGCTTCCCCCTGGACCGACAACTCATTCTCCGACCGCCTCGCCGATCCCGAGCATCCCGAGTACGCCATCAGCGAGCTCGCCCCGCGTCTGTTCAGCTTCAACAGCCCGCACGGGGCCTGCCCGACCTGCCACGGCCTCGGCGCAATCCTCGAGTTCGACGAAGAGCTGGTCATCCCCGACGAGGAGAAGACCCTCCAGGGCAGCGCCATCGCCCCCTGGAAGAAGAACGGCCCCGGCGGCATGATCTACCCGCGCATGCTGAGGCGATACTGCCGGGCCTCGGGGCTCAGCCCCGCGACGCCCATCGCCGAGATGCACGAGGACGACTACGACGCGCTGATGCACGGCGATCCCGACTCCAAGTGGTCCGGCGTGCTGCCCATGCTGCGCGCCTGGTTCGACAAGACCGAGAGCACCTGGGTCAAGGACCACCTGCACCAGTTCATGGCCGAGCACACCTGCCCGGAGTGCCTGGGCGACCGCCTGCGGATCGAGGCGCTGCATGTGCAACTCGAGTCTGATCGGGCGGCCCAGACCGACGGCGCGATGAGCAGCGTCGTCATCGGCCGCCCGACCCAGAACGGCACAATGCTCAACATCTCCGAGCTGAGCCGCCTGACGATCACCGACGCCATCCGCTTCATCGAGGGGCTGAAACTCACCAGCGAGCAGCAGCACATCGCAGAGCCCATCCTCCGCGA
This sequence comes from Phycisphaerales bacterium, assembly GCA_029260315.1. Taxonomy (GTDB): domain Bacteria; phylum Planctomycetota; class Phycisphaerae; order Phycisphaerales; family UBA1924; genus S146-42. The sequence continues at coordinate 25,914 of JAJDDM010000033.1, forward strand.
GGTCGCCAATCGACTGCGCTTCCTGACAAGCGTCGGGCTCGACTATCTCAGCCTCGACCGGCGCACCAGCACCCTCTCCGGCGGCGAGGCCCAGCGTATCCGCCTGGCAACACAGGTCGGCTCCGGCCTCGTCGGCGCGTGCTACGTCCTCGACGAGCCGACCATCGGCCTGCACCCGCGCGACAACACCCGACTCATCGCCACCCTCCGCCACCTCACCGACATCGGCAACACCGTCCTCGTCGTCGAGCACGACGAGGAGATGATCCGGGCCGCGGATCACGTCGTGGACATCGGCCCCGGCGCGGGCGTGCATGGCGGGCGCATTGTCGCCCAGGGCACGATCGACGACGTCGCCGCGGAGCCCGAATCGCTCACCGGCGACTACCTCGCCGATCGCCGGCGGATCGAAATCCCCGAGTATCGGCGCAAGCTCAGCGAGAGAAAGGCGATCACGCTCAAGGGCGCCAAGGCCAACAACCTCAAGTCCATCGACGCCTCGTTCCCGCTCGGCGGCATGCTCTGCGTCACCGGGGTCTCCGGCTCGGGCAAGAGCACGCTCGTCAACGAGATCCTCCTCAAGGTGCTCAAGAAGAAGCTGCTCGGCACGCGCGTCGTCCCCGGCGAGCACACCCGCCTCAACGGCTCGCAACACGTTGACCGCGTCATCGAGGTCGACCAGTCGCCCATCGGGCGCACGCCGAGATCCAACCCCGCGACCTACACCGGCATCTTCGACGAGATCCGCAAGCTCTTCAGCCAGACCAAGGAAGCCAAGATCCGGGCGTACAAGCCCGGGCGCTTCAGCTTCAACGTCAGCGCCCAGAACGGCGGCGGGCGCTGCGAGGCCTGCCAGGGCCAGGGGCTCAAGAAGATCGAGATGCACTTCCTCGCCGATGTGTTCGTGGAGTGCGAGGTCTGCCGGGGCAAGCGCTACAACCGCGAGACGCTCGAGGTGCTGTATCGCGGCAAGTCGATCGCCGACGTGCTCGATATGACAATCGAGAAGGCCTGCGGATTCTTCGAGAACCACCCCAAGGTCCTGCGCTTCTGCGAGTGCCTGCGCGACGTCGGCCTCGGCTATGTCACGCTCGGCCAACCCTCGACCACGCTCTCCGGCGGCGAGGCCCAGCGCGTCAAGCTCGCGACCGAGCTCGGCAAGGGCGGCGGCACCAAGAACAACCCCACCGGCTACACCAACATCCTCTACGTCCTCGACGAGCCCACCACCGGTCTGCACTTCGAGGACGTCCGCAAGCTGCTCACCGTCCTCACCCGCCTCGTCGAATCCGGCAACACCGTCCTGCTCATCGAGCACAACCTCGACGTGATCAAATGTGCCGACTGGATCATCGATCTGGGGCCGGAGGGCGGGGAGAAGGGCGGGATGATCGTCGCCCAGGGGCCGCCGGAGAAGATCGCGAAGAGCAAGAAGGGGTACACGGCGGAGTTCTTGAAGCGAGTGCTCTGCTGAGACTGCCGACGACACTCGGCTCTCTCGCCAGCCGCGGAGTGGCGCTCGACCCTGGCGAGGGGCGCCAGCCCCTCGAAGTCCCAGAGCGGATTCCAGCCCCAGCGGGGCGCTCGAATCGCCGCGCACTTCTTCAACACGCAGACAGTGCCAACAAGAAACGACCGCCGCACGCTCACGCGCCCCGCGACCACAACGTCACTACGAGACACCGATGTGCGCCCGCTTCATGCCCCGCCGGCGTGCATCGTGAGTGTCATGCCTTCCAACCCGACACAAACGCGTCCTCGCGGTCCAGCCCGAAGTCGCACGATACCATCCCGCCATGCTCACACGATCCATCGGCAAGTTCATCCGAGGCCGCGCGACCCCCTTCCAGATCCTCAGCGCCACCATCCTCGGCTCGCTCATCGGCTTCATCCCGGGGCTCCTGCACGCCCCCGCACTCCTGCTCATCCTCCTGTGCATCCTTCTCATCCTCAACGCCAACCTCCCCATCGCGGCGGTCCTGACGCTGATCGCCAAGCTGCTCTCCCTCGCCCTCCAGCCCGTCAGCTTCGCCATCGGCCGCCTGATCATCGATGGGCCGACACAGCCGCTGTTCAAGGCCATGATCAACGCCCCCGTGCTCGCCTGGGCGGGCATGGATAACTATGTGACGGTGGGCGGCATGGTCCTCGGCGTCGTCCTCGGCGTCGTGAGCGGCCTCGTCCTCATCAAGTTCCTCCAGGGCTTCCGCCGCAAGATGGGCAAGCTCGAAGAAGGCTCGGAGAAATACAAGAAGCTCACCTCCAAGAAGTCCGTCAAGTTCGCGACGTTCCTCTTCGTCGGCGGCAAGAAGGGCAAACGCTCCTGGGAAGAGCTGACATCCAAAAGAATCGGCAACCCCATCCGCATCCTCGGCGTCGTCTTCGCCGTGCTGCTCATCGCCTGCGTGATCCTCATCCAGATCGCCCTCGGCGACAAGATCATGACCGCCTGGCTCACCAAGGGCTTGGAACAAGCCAACGGCGCGACCGTCGATCTCGATTCCGCCTCGATCGACCTCGGCACCGGCAAGATGTCGCTCACCGGCCTCGCCATGGCCGACCCCAACAAGCTCGACACCGACCTGCTCCGAGCAAAAGAACTCGAGGCCGACGTCTCCAACTCCGACCTGCTCACGCGCCGGATCGCCATCGACCGCATCGTCGTCCGCGATGCTTCCAGCGGCGAAAAACGCCCCCGCCCCGGCGTGCTCGTCGGCGACCGCCCCAAGCCGCCCCCGCCGCCGGAGGGCGACGGCAAGACCATCGACGACTACATCAAGCAGGCCGAGACCTGGAAGAAGCGCCTCGAACAGCTCCGCGAGTGGATCGAAAAGGGCGAGGGCAGGCCCGAGGAAGATGAGACCGAAGAGGATAAGGAGACCCTCCGCGAGCGCCTCGAGCGCCAGGCCCGCATGCACGGCTACGCCAGCGTCCGCGCCACCCACCTGATCGACGGCGCCCCCTCGGTCGTCATCAAGGAGGTCATCATCGACGGCTTCACGATCGCGGGCTTGCCCGGCGAGGTCTTCAACTTCCACGCCACGTCGCTCTCGACACAGCCGCCGCTGCTCGCAGACCCCCCGGTCATCAATCTCGTCTCACGCAGCGGCAAGATCGAAGCCAACGCCAGCCTCGGGCGCTTCGTCCCCGCCTCGGGCATCACTTCGCTCAGCTACCGCCACGACGGGCTCTCGGGAGACAAAATCGGCGAGCTGCTCACCGTCGCCGGCTTCACCCCCGTCCGCGGCGGCACCATCGACCTCAACCTCACCGCCCAGCGCACCACCGACGGCATCAACGCCCCGCTGATCGCCAACCTGCACAACGCGATCATCAACATCCCAGGCGTGGGCGAGACCGACGTCGCGCAGTTCACCCTGCCCATCGAAATCCGCGGCCCGCTCTCGGCCCCGCGCATCATGCTCGACGACGCGGCCCTCCAGCAGGCCCTCATCGACGCGGGCAAGGCAGAGGCCGCGAGGCGGCTGAAGGACGAGGCCGGCAAGCTCCTCGACGATGCCCTCGGCGACAAGGCCGAGGACGCCAAGAAGAAGGCTAAAGACGCGATTGGGAATCTGCTGGGCGGGGGCGGGTGATCATTGTCCTTGTCCCTGGGTGCCATTGCCACGGCTTTGCGTGACACTATGTAGCAGGCCTCCAATCGTGATCTTGTGCGAGATCGACTCGAGGGTGTAACTCGGGTCGTCCCAGGATCAGCTATTGAGTTCTCGTCGCAATCGCATGGCCGCTCAAAGCAGCGGCCATGCCACCCGCCGGTCGGGAAGCACGCTAGGATATCCATATGCCACCAAGCAGCAGCACACCGGCACCGCATTCAGGGGCACAACATGCATCCACAGATCTTCGTTGTCGCGCCGCTAGTGGCGCTCATTTGGGCTCTCACTTTTGCTTCAATCGGACCACTCCACACCATTGTCGGTAGTGGGATCTACGTCGGCAACAAGTCGGCAAGATCCACGTTAGCCATTCCGTATGCTGCCATTGAGGAGCGTCTCAAATCGCGGGTGCTTTCAGAACCGTTCAAAGAGGCAATCCAGGCAGCGGCCAAACAAGAGAATGGAAAGAACAAGATCCGTGCTATCGGCTGGGGCGGCCTCTTCCCGGCGGCGATTCGCCCCGATGACCCAAGCAGGGGCGTACTCGTTGCTCTAGTGACCGTCGACCTTCTGTGGGATACTCGCGGCGATTTCATTAGAGACCACGGCGCTCTGTTCACCGTCGCGATCCCGATTCACCTAACCCTGGATGCCGGACAGTTCCGAGCGGCAGCCGGACGGCCGCAACTCGCCGACATTCACAGTTGGGGTGGAGGAGGAGTCGGGATCGGCAAGCTCAAGGACGAGTCGCGTGTGCGCACAGGCGTCGCAAACGCAGTGGCCGGAGATAAGATGAGGAGTATTGCAGCAGACAGCATTGCCGGAGCCGGACTCAAGGACATCCTGCCCGCGCACAATGGAACACCTCCTCCCATCCACCGTCTACGCCTTACCGACACCGCGTGCGAGATTGACTTTGGTTCTCCCGGCGACGGCCCCGCGTTCTTCGATATCACTGACCGACAGAAGCTTTTTAAGCAAAGCAGAACACACTTCCGATCATTCGTTAGTGATGTGGACGCGGTGTTTGTGGTGACTCTTTTCGAGCAGAACCAGGTCCTTCTTGCTACGGAAACCAGGGAGGAAAACGGGGATATCGATTGGAGCCTCTTAGACAACAATAAAGGGCGAGATCAGCAGCGTAAAGAGCGTGAGGTTCCAGGCACGAACCAGATTACTTTGGTGATGGGCAGTTCGTTCGACTGCGAGAGTAAGGAGGGGGGTGATGGCCATCTTGACAACAGACTCTTGAGAGACGACGAAGGGCATAGGCGACCTAACGGGCAAAAGTGGAAGAACCGGGCGAGCGTCGTTCTCGTGGAGCGAGGGCCGGCGTGGAACGGCCAAACGCTGCATGTGTCACAGGAGAAAAACAAGGGTGGGTTCAACGCCAAACTACATCTGGGGTTCAACATGTTGGAGATCGACCCACCATTCGGCGGGAAGATCAACCGGAACGTCATCGATATGTGGGTAGAAGCGCCCTAGGTGCCGGGTGCCATTGCCACGGCCTTGCGTGGCCTATGGGTTCTCGTCCGAATCGCATAGCCGCTCAAAGCAGCGGCCATGCCACACATATTCGCACGCTCGCATCACGCCGCGATCGCGCGGGCCGCGCACGCAACACGCCGCACGACCAGCGCCGTCAGATCATCCGCCTGGTGCAGCGACCCGGCCTGCTCGTCGACGCGCCCCTCGAGATCCGCGACCGCCTCGCTGACATCGCGCCCGCCGCCGAGGATATCGCGCAGACGCAAAACATAATCAGCGCCCGGCAGCGGACGCCCGTCCTCGGCGAGCTTGTCATCAGGAAACGCCGACTCGAAGCCGTCGCTGTAGAGCGCCAGCGTCTCGCCGATCTCCAGCGTCAGCGACGCCTCCTCGAACGCCGCGTCCTCGAAGATGCCGAGCAGGGGGCCGGCGGACTCGATCGGCGTCGAGACCCCGCCGTTGATCCGCAGCGCCGGCGGGTGTCCCGCGCCCGCGATCGTCGCCTCGCCCGTGGCCGGGTCGATCACGCAGTAGACCGCCGTGGCAAACCGCGGCGTACTAAACCGCCGCTCGCACATCGCCTGGTTCAGCTCATGTAACACCCGTGCGGGCGGCACACTATCGGCACCCAACTGACACTTGGCCAGGTGATGGGCGACCATCATGGTGAGCAGCGCCGCGGGCATGCCGTGCCCCACCGCGTCGGCGATGAACAGGCTGACGCGCCCGTCGTCCAGGATCGTCATGTCATAGATATCGCCAGAGACCTGTCCCGCCGGGCGGAACAGCAGTCCGCCATCCAAACCGTCCACGATCGGCAGGCCCTTGGGCAGGATGTCCCGCTGGACGCTCGCGGCGATCTCGAGCTCTTCATGGACGTGCCGCAGCTCCTCGGCGAGCCCGTGGGCCGACGCCGAGGCCATCTTCGCCTCGCGCGCCACGTCCCGCATCGCCCCCTGCCTTCGCAGCAGGGCATCGAGCGCGATCGCGATGGACGGGATCGGCGTCTCCCACGTCTCGACCAGCACCCCCGCGCTCTCGACCGACTTCTGCCCCTCGCGAACGTCGCCGATCACGATGGCGGGAAGGCGCTGGCGCACGATCTGATCGACGATCATGTCCACCTTGATCGCCGGCGTCTGTGCATCGACGAGCACGACGATCCCCGCGTCGATCCCGCCGGCGATCAATCGCTCGATCGTCTGCTCGACGGTGCCCACTCCAAGGAACGGGCGGACCTTGCCGGGCCACGCCTCCTCGAGCTGCGTCGCCAGACGATTGGCCTGTCCCTCGAGCTCCGGTTCTGCGACGATGTACAGCGTTGCCATGGCGTGCCCCTCGCGTGTCCGTCGCGAGATATCGGGCCAGCCAAGGGGCGACTCAAGCGAGACCCCGGCGATAACTCCCAAGTTTCACCGTGACGCGAGCGCCGGCTTATCGGGCGTTTCGCAGCAGCTTGCGCGTGTCCAGCTCGATCACCTGCCCCGGCTCGAGTTGCTTGGCGACTTCCGGATCCTCACGCAGCTTTTCGAGCGTGCCGCCCTTGAGCTCGATCACGAACTGGCTCGGAAACTTGCTGCTGTACTTCTTGAGACGCTCGTGGTAAAGGTCTCGCTGGGTGCGCGGATTGATTGGCTTGGGCTCGTCGGCTCGCCGCGGCTCCTCGATCGGCATGTGATACGTCGCCGTGATACGCATCTTCGGGTCCAGAAAGATGATGTCGATCGGGACGAGGCAGTCACGCATCACGAAACTATGCACGTCGACTTTCCTTCGCGGGAACACGAACAGCATCCCGCCGTCCTCGGCGATCTCCTCGCGCCCGCTCAACCCCTTGATCCGAGTAAGTTCCGTCGAGACCACCTCGAGGCGGAACTCCTTGCCGCCCACCTTCACCCGCTCGATCGGATGTCCCGCCTCGCTGATCTCGGGCTTGTCCTTTGAGTCCTGCATCGGCGGGGCGACGGCGGTGCCGCCGCCATCCTGCCCCAGCGCGAGATAGGCGATCAGACCCGCGCACAGCACGAGCAGCCCGCCGAACACCGTCAGCTTTTTTGGATCCATCGCTCATCTCCCGGGCGGAATACCACCTGGCTTCTGGGCATCGTATGGAGATCGAACCGCCGAAGAAACTCTCCCGCCGACATCGGCTCGCGAGGCCCCAGGCCGCACCACTCGCCGAGCAGGCCCACGATCCGCTCGGGCTCCACGCCCTGCTCTCGGTAGTGCGTGATTCGCGTGTCCCCATGGCGTTTGGCGAGCCGCCGCCCGTCCTCGCCGACCACCATCGGCAGGTGGGTGTACCGAACATCGTCGCCTCCTGCCCTTCCCAGCCCCAGCGCCCGGCGGAGCAGGATCTGCCGCCCGGTGGAGTCCAGCAGATCATCGCCCCGCACGACCTCATTGACTCCCTGACGCGCATCATCGACGACGACGGCGAGCTGGTACGCCGGCTGCCCGCGCTTGGTCCAGACCACGAAGTCGCCCACGGTCTGCGCCGGATCCACGCGCTGCGGACCCAGGAACGCGTCCTCGAACTCCACGATCCCCGGCTGCACCAGAAACCGCCACCCGCGCTCCCGGTCGTCGAAGCGCTTCGCCATCTCCGCCGGCCGCAGGTGCTCGGGAAACCGCGTCTCGTGGACCCCCTGCTGCGGCGCCGACGCCGCGGCCTCGATCTCGCTGCGCGTCAGATCGCACGCGAAGACCCGCCCCATCGCCGCGAGCTGCTCCATCGCCTCGATGAACGGCGACAGGTCGTCGCTCTGCACGATCGGCCCCTCGTCCCAATCCATCCCGAGCCACGCGAGGGTCTCGATGGTCTGCTCGATTACGCCTGGCTTGACCCGGGGCGAATCCAGATCCTCGATCCGCAAGACGATCCGCCAGCCCGCCTTGCGAGCCATAGCCCAGTTGATGAGAAACGTCCTGGCATTCCCGAGGTGCAGAGCGCCCGTGGGAGAGGGGGCAAGACGGGTCGTCTGGGGCAGGGCTGTGAGGGAGTTTGGGGGGGTACCACCTGGCATGGGTGCGGACGATACACTCCCCGATTCCGCGGGCTCGCCAAAGCGGGCCGCGCCTTTCGTCGAAAGGAGGCACGAAATGGCGACCAAGCTCTCAGAGACCGAGATCGCGACATCCCTGAACGACCTGCCTGAGTGGGCGGAGGTCGGCGGCACACTCCAGCGGACATTCGACTTCGCCGACTTCGTGGAGGCGATGGCCTTCGTGAATAAGGTCGCCGAGCGTGCCGAGGCGGACCAGCATCATCCGGACATTCTTATCCGATATAACCGCGTCACGCTGACGCTTTCCACGCACGACGCCGGCGGGATCACCGAGAAGGACTTCGCCCTGGCCTCGACCGCCGATTCGTTTGTCTGAGTGAGACCGCAGCGTGCGTGACAGCCCTGTCTGAGTGAGAGAAATACTGATGCGCATGCGAATGGACTCGCGACCGGCGATCGCCCTGTTCCTCTCGCTCCTGCTCGCAAGTGCTCTTGCGACTGAGACCGATCAGTTCAGCGTGCCGCGAGGCCAGCGGATGGCCGATCTGGGCCCGTACTTCACGCGGATGGTCTACGACAACCTTGAGTCCGCCCGCAGGCAGTTCAACCGCGGCATCGAGGAAGCTCTCGAGACCAACCCGTCCGATGCCGACTGGTGGCGTTCGCCGGCGGTCGCCGCTCGGATCATGCGCCGCCAGTTCCCCCAGGCCCAGCTCCTGATCGAGGGCCTGGAATCGCGCCTGTACTCCGAGCGGTTCCGGCGCGACTATCCCGGGCAGCTCTGCGCGTACAAGGACCACGCGACGATCTTCTCCAAGCGCTCGGTGCTCGATCCCGGCCTGCCGTTCACCTGGCACATCTCCAGCACCATCCGCATCGGCGAGGTCTACTGCGGCACCGACAAGATCGGACACTTCTTCGACAAAGGCTCGATCCTGATCGAGCACTATTTCAAGGAGCGTGCCGCCGGTTTGTCTGCCGAGGAAGCCGAGGCAAGCGCCGTGGGGCTCGGCACGGGCGACAGCGTGATCCTCGGCGAGAACGCCGTGCTGGGCTCGTGGTCCAGCGGCGTCTACTCCAACGCCGACCTCGCCTGCGATCTCAGCGGCATGCTGTTCTTCAAGAACCTCACGCTCGAAGTCACGATCGGCGATGAGACCTGGCCCCCCATGCTCGTTCTCGAGGACGGCTACTGGCAGATCAACGACCACGTCCGGCGAGACTCGGACTTCTTCACCCGCTTCGTCACCGACCACTTCGACGAGGCTCTCAATCCCTCCAAGTTCCGCTGGGGCCTCAAGGACGACGTCCGCAAGGCCGTCGCCAGGCGCGGCCCCGACTTTCTCGACTGGTACGCCGACGCCAATGGCGCGTGGCGCTCGCGTGAGAGCTTCGACAACCAGCTCTGCGAGTTGGAGACGTTCTTCGGCCGCGACTACGGACACTCGCAGGACTGGGACGAGCTGGTGGTCATCTCGCGGACGGCGTTTCCCGACGAGGCCGAGGACGACCCGTTCATGCTCCTGCGCGAGAGCGAACGCGCCCGCCTGATCGCGATGCTCGACGCCGATCCCTCGGCGGTTCGCGCCGTGGGACGCAAGGGCGCATCGCTGCTGCATCACGCGACGCGTGACGCCGAGCTCGTTCAGTTACTGCTCGAGCGTGAGGCCGATCCGAACGCCCGCGACGACGCGGGCAGAACGCCACTGCACTGGGCGGCGCGATACAACACGCCCGAAGCGATCGAGGCGCTGCTGGACGCCGGGGCGGGCCCCGACGCTCGCGACCATCGCGGTCGCGCGCCTCTGCACGACGCGGCCTGTGCCGGGCACGGCGGCCCGATCGAGATCCTGGCAAGAGCGACCGGCGCGGTCGATGTCGCGGACCGCGCGGGCATGACCCCGCTCCATCTCGCGGCACGCGAGGGGCACGTCGAGGCGCTCACGATGCTTGAAGAACGCGGCGGGGACGCCGCGGCTCGCGATGCGTACGGGTGGACGCCCTGCCATCACGCGGCGTCGCGCGGGCAGACCGACATCATCGGCCTGCTCGCGGAGTTCGGTGTCAATCCGGATACTCCGGACTTGGACGGCACGCGCCCGATCCATCTCGCCGCGCGGGCCGCGATGCCGACGGCGTTCGACATGCTCGCGGCCACCGGCGCCGACGCGCTGAGCCCGAACAGCCTCGGCGCGACACCCCTGCACGAGGCCGCCCAGGCGGGCGATCCCGCGATCGTCGAACGCCTGGTCCGGGCCGGCGCATCGCTGGATAATCGCAACATCGCCGGCAAGACCCCGATAGAGATCGCGCGCGGATGGGATCGCCACGACGCGGCCAACGTGCTGCGTCTGGCCAGCCTCGATCAGCTCGACCTGCTCGACACGCTCCGGAGCTTCGGGACATGACCGCCGCCAGACGCACAGCACGCATCTTCCTTGGCGCCCTCATCGCGTGCGCCCTCATGGGATGCTCGGGCGGACCGATCGCCAAGTGGCAGGACGCTGTCGAGCACCATGTGATCGAGCACGCCCAGGGCGACATGAACGCCCTGCGCACCGCGTCGCCCGAGGGCGACCGCTTCGACTTCGTCGATCGGCGGGCCAAGCTCACCGAGATGTTCCCCTCCAACCGGCGCGATGTGCACGCGCTGGTGCTCGGAAGAACAGAGGTGCAGGACCATACCTGGCAGGTCTTCCTGCTCGGCGTCGTCCATTACTCGGGCGTGCTCGATCGCTTCCCGCTCGAACCCAAAGGCGTCGACGACATCCGCCTCGCACTCGCGCGCGTCACCGACGCCGGCACACTCGCATGGATCATGTCAAAGCCCGACGACGATACGATCGAGACGTATCTCGGGGCGCAGGACGGCGACCCCGCTTTTCCAACGCCTCGCGACATGATCGAGGTCGAGATCGGCGACGCGGCTATCCGCGCGATCGACGCGAACTCCGGTGCGACATGGTCGATTGAGTTGGATCGATGACACCAGATCGCACAACTTTCCGATCGGTGTGTGTCGCCCGGCGACCTCGCTGAGAATGGCAATCGCAAAGTCAAGCCATTGCATCGCCCCGGAGGGGCATGGCGATCTTGGCGAGGGGCGATAGCCCCTCGGAGAGCAGCAAGGGTATCCAGCCGCGGAGCGGCGCTCGAAGCGAGAGTTTCGAGCGCCGCTCCGCGGCTGTGCGCGTCAATGCACAATCGAGGGGCTATCGCCCCTCGCCACATTCGCACCGCCACATCCGTGGCGAGAACTCGTCCCGAAAACACCTCGTTGCGCAAGGACGAGCCGAAGCCAGCCCTTACTTCAGCTCCACCGACCAGTACGCATCGTCCAGGAACGCCCGCCACGACGAGTACTTCTGATCGTTCAGTCGCAGCGTCAGCAGCGGATTGCGCTTCGGCCGCGCCGGGCGCCGGATCAGCTTCATCCCCGCCTGCGCCGGCGTCCTGCCGCCCTTGCGGGCGTTGCACCGGATGCACGCGCACACGAGATTCGTCCACGAGTCCTCTCCGCCGGTGATCCGCGGCACCACATGGTCGATGCTCAACTCGGCGGTCCCGAAGTGCTTGCCGCAGTACTGGCAGACGTTGCGATCGCGCGCGAACAGGTTCCGGCGGTTCAGCTTCACTTCCTGGCGCGGCAGGCGGTCGTAGCCGAGCAACCGGATGATCCTGGGCACCGGGATCTCCAGACTCACCGTCCGCACCCAGTCGTACTCCTCGCGCGGGAACAACTCACGGAGCTCTGCGATCTCCTGCCAACTCTCGAAATCAAAGTTCAGATACTGCCCGTCCTGGACATCGATCACCTCGGCGACCTCGCGGGCGAGCAGACAGAACGCCCGGCGCGCGGTCACCACTCGCACGGCCATGTAGCCGCGGTTGAGCACCAGCACCTTGGCGTTCAGCCCCTGCCAGAGCGCCGCCGCCACGTCCGATGTCGCCTGCCCGTCCTGTCGCTTCGTCCAGCTCATGTCCTGTTCCAACACTCGCCCGATCGCGACCCCGCCCAGGCGGGGCCCTGTGCCAATGGGCCCAGATATACCCCCAAGAGCGTAGCGGCGAGGCGTCTGTTTGCAAAATTGCTGGGTCGGCCGGGGGCAGAACGGTCGGACTTCGCGCGATCCGAACCCCCCCGGCGGGCCGGGATGGCCCATCAGACTCGCGTGCATTGATTCCCCGGGTGGTCAGTGGCGGAATCGGCGGACGCCGGTCGTGTAGCAGGAGACGCCCCGGGACTCGCAGAGCTCGAAGGTCTCGGCATCGCGCTTCGACCCGCCCGGGTGGACGATCAGATCGACGCCCGCGTCGATCAACAGCTTCGGCCCGTCCGAGAACGGAAAGTACGCGTCGCTGAACGCGATCGCCCCGCGCGTCCGTTCGCCGGCCTTCTCGATCGCGATGCGGCACGCATTCACGCGATCCATCTGGCCCGCCCCGCCGCCGAACAGCCGCACGCCGACGCCATCGACGCCACCGATCGCGATCGCGTTGGAGGTGAGGGCCCGTGCGCACAGCTCCAGCATCGCCGCGGCGCTGAGACGATCCTGATCCGCCGGCGGGCCCGCTTGGTGCGTCCACGCCGCGGGATCCGGAGCGAGCGCATCGCGCTGTTGCACGAGCATGCCGCCGCGTACAGTGCGATGCTCCCACGAGGGCGCGTCCTGGGCGTCGATCGCTCCTACCTCGAGCAGACGCACATTCTTCCAGCGCGCCCGCAGGCGCTTCAGGGCCGCGTTATCGAACGCCGGGGCGATGACGACCTCGAAGAACGCGTCCTCGGCGCAGATCCGCTCGCTCGCCTTGTCATCGATCAGTGCGTTGACGGCGAGGATGCCGCCGAATGCCGCCAGCGGATCGCCGGCGATCGCCAGGCCGACCGCCTCGCGGGGCGAGGATGCCATCGCCGCGCCGCATGGATTCGTGTGTTTGATCACGCACACCCCGACGCGATCGGCGCTGACCGATCGCAGCGCGATCGCCAGACCCAACGCCGCGTCGGCGTCGAGGATGTTGTTGTAGCTCAGTTCCTTGCCGTGGAGCTGCTCAGCCTCGACGACCGATGGTGATGCTCGTTTGGTGCGGTACAGCGCCGCCGCCTGATGCGGATTCTCGCCGTAGCGCAGCGACGCCACACGCTCGCCCTGGATCGCCAGGCTCCGCGGCGTTTCCTCATCGCCCGATTCCCCGCCGTCCACAGAGGCGAGATACGCGGCGATCGCGCCGTCGTACGCCGCGGTTCGGGCGAACGCCGCCGCCGCGAGGCTTCGCCGAAGCTCCGGCGTCGTCGCCCCGTCGTTCTCTCGCATCGCCTCGACGACGCGGGCGTACTGCGCGGGATCGGTCACGACGGTCACCCAGTCGCAGTTCTTCGCCGCGGCTCGGATCATCCCCGGCCCGCCGATATCGATCTGCTCGACCGCCTCCTCGCGCGAGACGCCCTCGCGGGCCACCGTCGCCTCGAACGGATAGAGATTCACGCAGACCAGATCGATCGGCTCGATCTGGTTCTCGCGCATCGCTTCGCCGTCGACATCGCGCCTCGCGAGGATCCCGCCGTGGATCTTGGGGTGCAGGGTCTTGACCCGCCCCGCCATGATCTCGGGAAAGCCCGTGACCTCCGAGACATCGCGGACGGCGATGCCGGCCTCGCGGATCGCCCGCGCCGTGCCGCCGGTCGAGATCAGCTCGACGCCCATCTCCACGAGCGCGCCGGCGAACGCGACCAGGCCCTCCTTGTCGCTGACGCTGAGCAGCGCTCGCCGGACGATCGCCTCTGCCATCAGAACCGCGTGACGAACTTGGCGACGCCGCCGCCCTCGCCCCAGGCGTACAGGTTCCCGTCGACGAACCGATCGAACGCGATCCCCGCGACCGTCGGCAGCGACACGCGCTGGTACACAACGCCGGAGGTCGGGCTCAGCGTGAACGCCTCGCGGGTCTCGCTATTGAACACCACGAGCCGCCCGTCATGTACGCCGACGACCTCGCCCTGAACCTCGTCGTTCGTCCATTGCACCCGCCCGTTGCGCTGATCCAGCGAGACCAGCCCGCGATCGGTCGTGCTCACCAGCAGGGCACCGCCGAACGCCACCGGCTGCACCCGCAGCGGCCGGGACGTCTGGAACCGCCAGATCGCCCGCGAGGGATTCCCCGGATCGAACGCCCAGACCGACTGATCGAGGCTCGCCACGAAGAAAAGCATGTCGCCGGCGACCGGCGCCGTGACCGCGCCGTCGTAGATCGCGCCCAGCCCGAACAGCGTGCCGCTGATCGCTTCCAGGCTCACGATCTGCCCGGAGTCGGCGACGCCGACGACGGCCCCGTGGACGTACGTCGGCCCGGCCTGGATCGGCCCGTCGAGGTCGTGCCCCCACAACCGCGCACCGGTGGTGAACGAATGGGCCATGACCTCGCCGCCCGCTGTCCCGTAGATCGCGATGTCGCCCACGATCACCGGACCCGTGCTCACGACCTTCGCCAGGTTCTGGCGGGCCAGCAGGTTCCCGGTATCGGCCTGCAACGCATGCACATCCGACTCGCTGGAGACCAGCACCGCCGCCGTCCCCCGCCAGTTGTACGGGTAGATCGACACATACTTGGTCAGGGCGCTCCCCAGGCGGTTGTCCCAGCGCAGCCTTCCCGTCGACGGCTCCAGATAGGACACCGTGCTCCCGGTCTCCTGCACGACGACGTTGTTCGCGTCGACGTACACCTCGCGGACCCGCCCGTTCTTGGTCATGGTCGGGAATCCCGACCACTCCCGCCGGAACCCGATCTCGCCGAAGGCCTCGTCGTCCGCCGACAACGCCTTCGCGTCGCCCTTGGACTGCCCGATCCCCACCGAGGCGCATCCGCCCGCCAGGAGAGCCCCCCCGAGAAGAGCCAAGGAGCCGACGCACGCGATCGCGAGCGAGCAGCTCAGTTGCCGAATCAGTTTTCGCGCCATGTTCTGCGTATCTCCGCGGCGAGCAGCTCGCCTCCAAGGGGTCTCCGATCCGTGCAACCGGGCCATTCGGATCCGCCATCGCCCCGCCCGGGCCCTGAACACCCCTCCCAAAGGGCCCGATCGCCCGACGATCCGCCCAGCCGAGGGGAGTCGGAGTATCGAGCCGGCCCGGCGCGGGGTCAAGCAGCCGCGTCGAGTTCCCCCATGCGAACTTTTCCCGCCCGCTCGCACCCGCCCCGCTCTCGCCCAACGATCTGACCATGTTCACCGGGCTCGTCCAGGCCGTCGGCAGGGTCGCCGATCTCTCCCCCACCGCCGCCGGCGTCCGCCTGCGGATCGACCCCGCCGACTGGGCCCATCGCCCCCAACCCGGCGAATCCATCGCCGTCAGCGGCTGCTGCCTGACCCTCGCAGAGCCCGTGGGCGAAGCTCGCCTCCTCGTCTTCGACGCGATCCCCGAGACCCTCCGCCTCACCACCCTCGCCGACCTCCAGCGGGGCTCGCGGGTCAACCTCGAACCCTGCTGCACCCCCACCACCCTCCTCGGCGGGCACATCGTCCAGGGCCACATCGACGGCGTCGGCGAGGTCGCCAGCGTCGTGACCGAGGGTGAGTATCGCGTCCGGATCCGCCCACCGCGTGGGTTGATGGAGTTCGTGACGCCGAAGGGGTCGGTGTGCGTGGATGGGGTGTCACTGACGATCGCGGGGCTGGGAGACGACTGGTTCGAGGTGGCGCTGATCCCGACGACGCTGCGGGAAACGACGTTGGGCGAACTCGCGGCGGGGTCGCGTGTCAATCTGGAAATGGACGTATTGGCGAAGACGCTGGTGCATTGGGCAAGGGTCTGGGGTCTGGGAGCGAGGGGCTAGGGTCGCGCGGCGGGAACCGGTATGCTGAAGAGAGGTCACAAAGCTCCGCAATGAAGCACCAGCGCGCAACATGGAGGATTCTCGTTCACTTTGTGCTTTGCGGCCTGTGCGGAATGTTGGTGAGTGTGACCTGCCCCCATTGAATGACCTGCCCCATCTATGCACGAGCCGAGAGGCCCAAGCCGCTCTCGAGCACGCCGTCGCGCCTGCGGGAAGCGATCCGATCGCCGGTTACGCCATCTGCGCCTCCTCGTTCAGTTGGTTCATCTGATGGAACAGCCAACGCACCCAGCGGTTGGCGATCGCCGCGACGACCACGCTGCCGGGCTTGCCGCGTTCCAACAGCTGCTCGCGCAATGCGCGCCAACGCGGATCGTGCCGGCCCAAGCGGTGCGCCGCCTCGATCAGTGTCGCACGCAATGCGCCATTGCCGGCTTTGACCAGCCCGGCATCGGCCACACGCTCACCGCTGGACGCGTTCCGCGGGCTCAATCCGCAGAACCGGGCCATCTGCTTGCCCGAACCGAACCGATCGAACCTGCCGATCTCTGCCCGCAACACCCACGCCGTCACCGGCCCGATCCCGCGCAGGCCCATCAGTCGCCCGACGATTCGATCGTCGCGGGTGAGCTCACGCAGGCGACGCTCGCACGCGTCAATCCGCGTGCAGAACCAAGCGATCTCCTCCAGCAACCTGTCGGCCACCCACCGGCCCTGCGCGCTCAACTGATTGGTCTCGCCCAGCCATCGCATCCAACCCGCGCTCCACGCTCGCGCAGGCCCTTTCACACGCTGCTCTCGCAGAACCGCGCGCACCCGCAACTTGCTCGACCGCCGGCTGTTGGCCAGGCTCTGGCGGTGCCGCGTGAGACAACGCACCTCGCGCACATGCCGAGGCGCCAGCCACATCCGTGGCAGGTATCCCACCCGCGTGAGGTCCGCCAGCAGCCGCGCGTCGGAGAAGTCGCTCTTGTCCGGCGAGCTCTTCATCCGCTTGGCGTAGCCCGGATGGCACAACTCCACGTTCCAACCGGCCTCCTCGGCCAGGGCCTCGGCGAACTCCGTGGCCCCGCAACAAGATTCGATCGCCACCCGCACCACCCGGCCGCACGCCCCGGCCGCCTCCAAGGTCGCGCCGACCTCGCTGGGACATCTCCGGTTGAGCAACACGCTCCCAGACCCATCCAGCACACACACCTGCACGGCAGATTGGTGATAGTCCAACCCCACGAACACTGGTACCCTCGTCATGTCTGCTGCTCCTTTCGGGATTCTCGGTCACCCACATGGGATACCAAGGGAGCAGCAGGCCTTCATCCCCATCTATGCGCTCCATACCTACACCCCTCCACCTCTTCCATCGCCACGAAGTCGAGCCCATGCCGCCAACCGCTTCGCCCAAGTCACTCCCTATCAAAAAAACAACCGAGACCTCTCGGCCTCGGCTTTCGATCTGGCATGAACGGACTTACCGACTGCTACCAGCGACCGCCGCCGCCGCCGCCACCCGAGCGGGGCTCGCGGGCCTTGGCCTCGTTGACGGTGAGGTCGCGGCCGCCGACGTTCTTGCCGTTGAGCGCCGACATCGCCGCGTTGGCGTGGCCGGAGTCGGCGAACTCGACGAAGCCGAAGCCGCGGGGGCGTCCGGTCTCGCGGTCCATGACCAGGGCGCAGCTGGTGACCTGGCCGTGCTCGGCGAACATGTCGCGGAGTTCGGACTCGGATGTGTCGAATGAGAGGTTGCCTACGTAGAGCTTCATATGACGCTTCTTTCCATGCTCGTCGATCAGATCCGCTGCGACCACTCGAGCATGGAGGGCGCGCCGGGACCTGCGAGACTCGCCCTCGATGGTCGATGGCCCCGCAGGAACACTGAACGATAGACCATGTGGGGTGTCAAACCCCGCAATGGATCCGTAATTTGGACAGAAAGTGCCGAGAGAGCCGCTCGGGGGCGCTGACCACAGATTCGTGCCGCGAACCCGTCGGCGGAACAGGGATTCTCAGCAGGTTCCATCCGATCCGGCCCTGGCCATCGGCATGGCCGGCGGCACGCGCAGGACGCGTGCTTGCACGAGACCGGGGCGACCCGATCGACGAATACGGCCCAGGCCGGTCTTACGGCCATATCCTCGGCCCATGACAAAGGTACACGCATACGCCGCGACGACCGCCGGGGGGCGGCTGGCTCCGTTTGAATATGAGCTGGGGGAGCTGGGACCGGGCGAGGTGGATATCAAGGTCTCGCACTGCGGGATCTGCCACTCGGACCTGTCGATGCTGAACAACGAATGGGGGATGACGGCGTATCCGTTCGTGGGCGGGCACGAGGCGGCGGGGACGGTGGAGGCGGTCGGGGAGATGGTGCGGGGGGTGTCGGTGGGTGATCGGGTGGGGCTGGGGTGGCACGCCGGGGCTTGCATGCACTGCGGGCACTGCATGGGCGGGAATCACAATCTCTGCGCCGAGCAGGTGGGGGTGATCGTCGGGCGGCACGGGGGGTTCGGCGATCGGGTGCGGTGCCAGGCGGAGTTTGCGGTGAAGATCCCCTCGGGCATCGAGCTGGCGGACGCCGGGCCGCTGTTCTGCGGGGGGATCACGGTGTTCGATCCGATCCGGCGGTTCGTGTCGCCGACGGATCGGGTGGGGGTGATCGGGATCGGCGGGCTGGGGCACATGGCGCTGCAGTTCGCGCGGGCGTGGGGATGTCATGTGACGGCCTTCACGTCGACCGACGCGAAGGCGGACGAGGCGAAGTCGATGGGCGCCCATGCGGTGATCAACTCACGGGATGACAACGCGCTGGAAGCCGCGGCGGGATCGTTCGATTGCATCATCTCGACGGTGAACGTGCCGTTGAACTGGGAGGGATACCTCAACGCGCTTGCGCCGAAGGGGCGGCTGCACTTGTCGGGGGCCGTGCTGGAGCCGGTGCCGGTGAACGCGATGGGATTGATCATGGGGCAGAAGCAGGTTTCGGGATCGCCGGTGGGCTCGCCGCGGGCGATCGCGACGATGCTGGAGTTTGCGGCGCGGCATGGTGTGAAGCCGCGGACGGAGGTGTTTGCGATGGCGGAGGTGAACGAGGCGTTCAAGCATCTGGAGGCGGGGAAGGCTCGGTATCGGATCATTTTGGAGGCGTGAGCTGGGCTGGTGTCGAAGACGGGGACCGGGTCTTACCCTGTGGCATGGGACTGTTCGACGGCACACCTCTCGAACGGCCGGTGACGTGCGAGCGGTGTGGCAAGCCGCTCGAGGCCGACGCCGGCGCAGACTCTTGCGCGTGTTCGCGAGACAACGAAGGGACGCTTCGGCGGCCTGAGGACATCCACCCGCGGGTGCGGCGCGAGAAGCGGCGCGGCAAGTGGTGCACGGTCGTCGGCGAGTTGGGCGAACCGGCGGACGGAGAGCTCAAGGCGCTGCTGAAGACGCTGCGCACCTCTCTGGGGACCGGCGGGGGAATCGACGGCGAAACCGCCAGCCTGGTGATCCAGGGCGATCATCGCGACGCGATCGTCGAACGGCTCAAGGCGATGGGCTACCGGGCCAAAGCGAGTGGCGGCTAACAAGGCTCGAATCGGCGTTATCCAGAGAATTCCCCTGGCGCTCGCAGGAGGAGCCGGCGCGGATCGCGTAAACTCCCGTTCTCGCCCGATTTCCCGGGCCTCAGCCCGGAGGATTCCTTGGCCCACGCCGCGAGCCACGAGCGACTTCCTCTGCCGGACTGCATCGTGCCGGCGCGGATCAACTGGCACTATGTCATCACGCTGGCGACGGTCCATGCGATCGCGCTGTTGGCGGTGTTGCCCTGGCTGTTCAGTTGGACGGGGCTGATCGTGATGGTGGTCGGCGTGTTCTTCTTCGGACAGAGCATCAACCTGTGCTACCACCGGGTTCTGACGCATAGGAGCGTCGTGCTGCCGAAGTGGCTGGAGCACGCGTATGTCGTGCTGGCGCTGTGCTGTTTGCAGGACACGCCGGCGAAGTGGATCGCGGTGCATCGGTATCACCACCAGCACTCGGACCATCAGGAGGATCCCCACTCGCCGCTGGTGACGTTTTTGTGGGCGCACGTCGGCTGGCTGTGCGTGAAGAACTCGAGCACGCACAGCCTGTCGACGCTGAGCAAGTATGCGCCGGACGTCTTGAAGGATCCGTTCTACATGCGGCTGGAGAAGTCGTACCGCTGGGTGTGGTTCTTCGTGCTGCACGCTCTGCTGTTCGCGGCGGTCGGGTTTGCGATCGGGGCGATCTCGGCTGCCCCTGGCCCCGCGGCGCTCGCGTCCGGCGTCCAGATGGCGGCGAGCCTGCTGGTCTGGGGGGTGTTCGCGCGGATCGTGGCGGTCTGGCACATCACCTGGTCGGTGAACTCGGTGACGCACGCGTTCGGGTATCGGAACCACGAGACCGACGACCACAGCCGCAACAACTGGCTGGTGGCGCTGCTGGCGGTGGGTGAGGGGTGGCACAACAACCACCACGCGGATCAGGCGAGCGCGTCGAACCGCCATCGGTGGTGGGAGATCGACCTGACGTATCTGAATATCAGGCTGTTGCAGATGTGTGGGCTGGCGACGAGGGTGACGCCGCCGCGGCATGTGCGAAGGGCGCGGCGAGAGGCGTCGGTCGTGGGTCAGGCGAAATCGAGCGAGCGGGCGGCGTAAGAGCCATTTGCGTCGTTTGTCACAAGTGCTTCGCGGCAGGATGCTTGCGCGCGCGTCGAGCGTCGTGCCACCAACCGCTGCTTTGAGCGGTTGGTGTTTCTTGGCGCTCTCCCAGAAGCACCAGCCGTGCAAAGCCACGGCTGGTGGCACGTCACTCGGTCATCCGCATCTGTTCGAGTTCTCCGCCAGTTGACGCAAAGCGCTCGTAAGCGGACGGACCTCGGGAGCTTGCGCAGTGGGAGCTTGCGCGGCGGGACCGTGCGCAGTGCGCAAGAAAAAACCGGGGCCAAGAGGCCCCGGCTCGCGGGTTGATCAGATGACTGATCGGTTGGGAACGGTTGGTTTACCAGCCGCCTCGGCGACCGCCGCCGCCACCACCGCCGCCACCGAAGCCGCCACGACCGCCGCCGCCGCCGCGATTCTCGCGGGGCTTGGCCTCGTTGACGGTGAGGCTGCGACCGCCGACATCGGTGCCGTTGAGGGCCTCCATGGCGTTGCGGGCGTTGCCGTCATCGGCGAACTCGACGAAACCGAAGCCGCGGGGGCGTCCGGTTTCACGATCCATGACCAGCGTGGCGCTGGTGACCTCGCCGTGCTCGGAGAACATCTCGAGCAACTCGCTCTCGGTGCAACTGAACGGCAGGTTTCCTACATAAAGCTTCACGACGCTTCCTCTGACTTTGCCCGAAATCTGATTTTCCAATGCTGCAAGTCGGGCGCGATCGCGAGCGTCGGATCGTCTGGGAAGAGGCCCACGGTGGGCATTGGCTCCCAGAGCATCGACAAGGATACGTCGAATGGTGGCTTTAGGCAAGGTCAAGGGACGGGGGAAACTCCGGCCTCCGATTTTCGCCTCAGGCTTCCTGATACGCCTCCTTGAGCCATCCGAACAGTTCCTTGTCGACCTGGGAGGGGCTTTCGAGGCGGACGCGGTGGGAGACCATGGCGTTGAAGCTGGCGGAGGGCTCGAGGCGGGCGGTCGGGGGCTTGCCCTTGAGGTTGATGCCGAGGTCGACGCGGGTCTTGGTGCTGGGCTGGATGATGGCGAACTGTTTGGAGCGCCGGAGGCTGACGTAGGCCTTCTTGGGGGCGATCTCGACGTCGCTGGCGAGCTTGTTGACGCCGGCGATGAGCTTGTCATAGATCGGGCGGAGGTCGGCTTTGAGGCCGGCGTACTGGGCATCGACGAGGGCGTCCTCGCCGCCAGCGGCCTTGGCGGTGCTGGCGGCGTCGGACTTGAGGAGGGAGTGGGCGACGAGGTTGGCGTAGCCGTGGGTCATGGCGTGCTCGGCTTTGAGGTGCTTGACGATCTCGCCGTGCTTGGTGAGCTTGGAGGCCTTGGCGATCTTGAGCCACTGATCGAGGGCTTTGCCGGTCTTTTCCTTCATGTTGGCGAGCATGGCGTTGGTCATCTCGTCGGGGTTTTTGGCCATTGGATGTCTCCGTTGGGGTGCCGGGAGGGTATTGCAGAGGGTCAGGCTCGGTTGCCTCGGAACACCAACCGCTCAGAGCAGCGGTTGGTGGCACGGGTCATTTCGTGGGGCGTTCGTAGGGGGCGATGTTGGCCCACTCGTCGGCGTCGGAGCGGGCGACGACGGCGACGACCTCGTCGTCGCCGATGTTGAAGACCTCGTGGGGGACGCCGGGCTCGATGTAGATAAAATCGCCTGCGGCGTTGTCGACGGCCTTGGTGAGACCCTCGCCGTACTCGTGGCGGACCTTGCCCTGGACGATGTAGAGCATGAGCTCGAAGCCGACGTGGATGTGGGCCTTGGCGACGCCGGCGACGGGGATGGTCGCGACGTTCATGGAGAGCTTGGTGGAGCCGACGTTTTCGCGGCACATGCCGAGCTTGTATTGGATGCCGTTCCAGCCCCGGCAGTTCTGGCTTGCGCGGATGACGGAGATGCCGTCGGCGCCTTCGACGGGGGCTTTGAGGTCGGGGTCTGGCATGGGCGGGTCCTTGGAAACGGAGCATAGGAGGCCATGGCGCGAGCCTGGGCTGGTTGGGCGCTTGATGCGAAGGGAGTGGGTGGTAGGAGGTGTAGGAAAGCCCAGGCTTGCGCTATAGGGCCTCCATGTGTGCAGCGTTCGTGCGGGCGCGTTGAGTGGTGTCGAAGTTGCGATCGCGTGGCCTTCGTCGCAAGGCCTCCTCAGACCACGGCACCGGCGGTTATCCTCGGTCTATGCCCATTTTCGACGCCCATCTCGATCTTGCGTTTCTGGCCGAGACCGGGCGGGACATGCACGCGCCCTTGGAAACCTGCCGGGGGCGGTATCAACCGGCGGGGGTGACGCTTCAGAGCCTGCGCGAGGGCGGGGTGACGCACTGTCTGGGCACGATCTTCACCGAGGCGATCGATCCGAGCGATCGCGAGAGCGAGGACGGGGCGTGGGCGTATCCGATGGGCGACGCCGAGGCGGCGCATGTTTGTGGGTTGCGGCAGTTGAAGCTGTATCAGGCGTGGGCGAGCGCGGGGGTTATCGCATTGATGCCTCGGGTAGATCGGCTCTCCGAGCCGATGCGCCGTCCAATCCACGACAGCGAGCGCATCCAACTCGGCATCCTCATGGAGTGCGCGGATCCGATTCGGGGGCCCGAGGAAGTGGAGTTCTGGGCCGAGGGTGGGGTGATCGCGGTCGGCCTGGCGTGGTGGCGGCAGGGGCGGTACGCCGGGGGGAATGGGACAAATGCGAGTGATTCGAAGGCAGGGCTGACGGGGATGGGGCGCGGGCTCGTGGCGGAGTTGGACCGGCACGGAGTCGTCCATGATCTATCGCACCTGTCGCAGCGGGCGACCGATGACCTATTGGAGGCGACCGATGCGGTGGTGATGGCGAGTCACTCGAACTGCCGGGCGCTGCTGGGGGGCGAGGGCAATCCGGAGTGGCAGCGGCATCTGAGTGATGAGACGATCCGCGAGATCACGCGGCGCGGCGGGGTGATCGGGCTCAACCTGATCCGGAACTTCATCAAGACGGGGCTCGATCGCAAGGATCCGAACGACCGCCCTTCGATCGACGATTGCGTCGCGCATGTCGAGCATGTGTGCGAGATCGCGGGAGATCGGTGGTGCGTGGGGTTGGGCAGCGATATGGATGGTGGCGTTCCGACGACGGAGATGGCGGCGGGGATCGATTCGCCGGGGGATTTTTCGAAGTTGGGGGAGGCGCTGGCGCAGAAGGGGTGGTCGGATGGAGATGTGGAGGGGTTCTTGTTTGGGAACTGGGGGAGGTTTTGGGGGAGCGATTGATCTAGGCGGCGTTTGATGATGGACTTGGCGGTGGATTCAGTCTCTGTTGCACCAACGACCACGCACGATCAGCAATGGTCGAAGGCACCCGGGCTGTCGGCAGAAATCCCGCGACGCAGGCGATGTCTCCGGACTCGAAGCCATGCTCACCATCCTGCGAGGCATCTCGTGCATGTTCCCAGTCCACGGACCTCGAGAAGGCGGACGCCGCACACTCCCATGCAACGGGGCCGAGACACAGTACGGTTGTGAGCGATGGCATCCTGGAGATTACATAACGCAGTACGCTCGATCCGTAGTCGATCGCGTCTTGGGCGCGCGGCAGTTGATCGGGAATCTCATCGCCGACGGGTAGCAAGCCAGCGAGCGCAGATCCGTACATGATGCCGCACGAACTCGGGTTCTCGCAGGTTCGCAGCAGATCGGCTCGCTTCGTCAGACGCTTGTTGGTTGGCCAGCTCCACTCGTGGCTGAACGGGCGAGGATGGCCAGACGCCTTTCTTCGCTCTATGAATCCACTCCCGCAGAACGTCTTGAGCAGAACAAGGAGCTGACCATTCCAATCGCCATATAGATCCTCGGTGCCATAGATCCTCGTCTCATCCGGGAGTAGCTCGTAGATGTTGCGATACCCCGCGAGTCGGTAGGATTGCATCCAGTGTGGCACGGGAGGTGATATCGATCTGTTGGGCATCGAGGCACCTTCGAAAGACACCTCGCTTGCGCTTCGGGCTCGTAGAGGCGAGGGGGGAGCGGCGCGCGAGGGTCAGTTGCCGTCGTAGCCTTCGATGCCGTCCTGCATGTAGCCGTAGTCGTCTTCCATCGCGCGGCGCATCTGCTCCATGTGCTCGCGCTGCATGCGCTGGGATTCTTTGGCCATGTCGATTGCCTCGCGGGCCATCTGCTGCTGCTGCTGCCAGAGGCTCGGCTGGGCCTGCCTTTTGGGCTTGGGCGGCTCGGGGTCGGCGACCATGCTGCGGATGATGCCGAAGGCGACGAGGACCAGCGCGGCGCCCGCGATGCCGATGAGCACCTTGGAAGGGCCCTGCGGCGGCGGAGGCTGGAGCGGCTCGTAGGTCGGCGTGACCGGGCGGCCCATGCTCGGCGGGGCGGGTTGGGTGGTCGGGGATGGCCGCGTGCCCACGTCGCTCACGCTGTTGATCGCGGGATCGCTTTGTGAGATCACAGGATCGTTGCTCGGATGGGAGTTCGGTTGCTCGTGCATGGCATCCCCTGTCAGCGCCCGCGGCGCGGCCTGTGAACGGTGCTATGTCGGCGAGGGGCGGACAGCGAGCGAGGGGGACACGCCGGGTCTGGCTATGGCATGTGAATGTGTGCGTACGGCGCGGAGGGTGCGGGCCGCGCGGGCGCGATGCGGGCGTGTTCGGACGTTCGTTCTCGCGTTATCAGGCGATGCGCAAGAAAACACGCCCGTCGTGGACGGGCGTGTCGAGATCCGGTGAAAATTAGGTCTGTCGATCAGCCGTCGGTGGAGGCGTGGCGCTTGGCGACGCCGGGGTCGGCGTTGATGATCTGCTCGAGCAGCTCGGTGGTGAGGGGCTCTTCCTTGCTGCCGGGGAAGCCCTGCCAGCGGACGACGCCGTCGGTGGAGACGACCATGACGTGGGGGATGCCCTTGACGCCGAGTTGGCCCTTGGTGCGTCCCTGGGTGTCGATGGCCATGGAGTAATCGACGTCGTTGCTGCTCAGGAAGGACTTGACCTTCTTGGGATCCTCGTCGCTGATGCCGACGATGACGAGCTGATCGGCGAACTCTGCCTGCCACTCGTTGAGCTCGGGGATGAGCTTGCGGCATGGGCCGCACCAGGTCGCCCAGAAGTCGATCAGCATGACCTTGCCCTCGGTGGCGGGCTTGTCGGTGAGCCAGGTCTCGGTGACCAGCTCGGGGGCCTTCTTGCCGCGATAGTCATTCTCGGCGTAGAGCTCCTTCCGGACGGGCTTGGGAAAGCTCGCCGTGGAGATCGAGCTCTTGGACGTCGGGGCCGGACCGGGCTCTGCGAGCAGGGCCTTGACGATCTCATCGAGCTTGTCGCGGTTGGCGTAGGCGACGCGCATGACGCCGGCCTTGTCGATGATGAAGTACGAGGGGATGTACTTGACGCCGAGCTTGGTGGAGAGCTTGCGCTCGGCGTCGGCGGCGAAGGCGTAGGGGAGCTTCTTCTCCTTGACGTAGCCGGCCATCTTGTCGACGCCGGTCGCGGAGTGGACGCCGAGGATCACCAGGCCGTCGTCCTTGTACTTGTTGTGCATCTCGACGAGGTGTGGGATGCCGGCGATGCAGGGGCCGCACCATGTGGCCCAGAGGTCGAGCACGACGACCTTGCCGCGCAGGTCTTCCCAGTTGCGGGCCTTGGTGTTGGTCCACTGGCTGAGCGCGTCGAGCTTGGGGGCGGGCTTGCCCTCGAGCTTGGCGCGGATCTCGTTGTTGGAGGGGATCGAGGTATCGCGCCACTCTGGCAGAATCTCGGCCTTCTGGGCGAGGGTCGGCGCGGCGAGGGTGGCACCCGCGACTGCGGCGGCGAGGACGGCGGCGAGGCGGTGTTTCATGGCGACTCCTTGTGCTTGGTTCCTTCGTGGAGGATATCGACTTGTTGTGCCGCTGGGTGCGTGGTTTGTTCCCATCGCACATGCAATGCGGACGCTCCCGTGCGACATCGGACAACGTGTGTGGGGGCTGGGCCGCGTATCGCGGACGCCGCTGGGGAACCGCGGGGGGGTCGGGGATATTCCGGCCCTCTCGCCCATCCGGCGGTAGCCCGCGGGAGGTATTGAAGATGAGAAAGTCAGCAATAGGAGTCGTCGGGGGAGTGTCGGTCATCGCCGGTGTGTGCGGAGGCCAGCCGCTGGATAATCCGATTCCGGACCCGATCGTGCATGGCGACATCGCGATCGAGTTGGAGTTGATCGCCGGCGGGATGGCCGCGCCGAATCTCGTGACCCACGCGCGCGACGGGTCGGGGCGGCTGTTCATCGTGGATCAGGCGGGGCAGGTGCGGATCCATCAGAACGGCGGGCTGCTGGATACGCCCTTCCTGGACGTGGGCGACCGGCTGGTGAAGCTGGGCGTGTTCGGGACGCAGGATCCGTTCAGCGATTTCGACGAGCGGGGGCTGCTCGGGCTGGCGTTCCATCCGCAGTTCGACGTGCCGGACACGCCGGGGTTCGGCAAGCTCTATACCTACACGTCCGAGCCGGTGAGCGGCAGGGCGGACTTTACTGTCGAGATCCCCGACGGGCGATCGTTCGATCATCAGAGCGTGGTCAGCGAGTGGCGGATCGATGGCGGAAACGCCAACGTCGTGGACCCGGGCTCGCGACGCGAGATCATGCGGATCGACCAGCCGCAGTTCAACCACAACGCCGGGATGATCGAGTTCGGGCCCGACGGGCAGCTCTATATCGCCCTCGGCGACGGCGGCGGGGCCGACGACACCGACGGGCAGGAATTCTTCGGTGAGCCGCTGGTTGGGCACGGCAAAGACGGCAACGGGCAGAACATCAACAACGTGCTCGGCTCGATGCTGCGGATCGATCCACTCGGCAATAACTCGGCGAACGGGCAGTACGGCGTGCCGGGGGACAACCCGTTCGTGAACGGCGAGGGCGTGGACGAGATCTGGGCCTCGGGGCTGCGCAACCCGTTTCGGTTCAGCTTCGATCGCGACACGGGGGATCTGCTTCTCGCCGACGTCGGGCAGAACGACATCGAGGAGATCAACCGCATCAGCAAGGGTGGGCAGAACTTCGGCTGGAAGCTGATGGAGGGCTCGTTCCTGTTCAACGCCAACGGCAACGACGACGGGTTCGTGGAAGAGGACGACGGGCGATTCCCCGATCTGGTCCGCCCCATCGGCGAATACGACCACGACGAGGGGCTGAGCGTCATCGGCGGGTTCACCTATCGCGGCAGCGCCATCCCCGAACTCCAGGGCATGCACGTCTTCGGCGACTTCTCGACCGACTTCTTCAGCCCCGGCGGGCGGCTGTTCTACATGGACCCCGCGACCGGCGAGATCAACGAGCTCATGCTCGGGCTGGACAACCGCGAGCTCGGGCTGTTCATCAAGGGTTTCGGCGAGGATGAGAACGGCGAGCTGTACCTCGCCGCGGGAACCAATCTCGGGCCGTTCGAGGACTTCGGCGAGGTCTATCGGATCGTGGTGGTCCCGACGCCGGGCGGGATCGCGTTGCTCGCTCTCGGCGGGCTGGTCGCGGTGCGTCGGCGTCGGGCGTAGGAGCCGCACATCTTTCAGTCCCCCCCCGGCTCCGTCGTGCTCATCGTGAGTGCGGCGGAGCTTTTTCCATTTTGTTCGGTATCTCATGCAGCAAAAAGGGGCGGTTGGTCACAAAAAGGGCGGCTGGTCATAAAAACCGATATTTCCTCTGGGATTCGGGAAGAGCGGAGCTTCCCGCTATGTTGGTGAATACGAACTTCGCTCGCGGACGTATGGCATAGCGGATGTGGATCGGGGGGGCGCACTCGCGAAAGAGAAAGGAAGTCGCAGATGGCGGTTTCACGAACACTCGTAGCGTTGAGCGCGATCGGGGTCCTGGCAGCGGCCGCCGGCGCGGCGGGCCCGCACGGCAGCCGGTCGCACGGAACGAGCGCCGGGCACCACGGTGGAGGGCACTCCAGCGTGGGGCACCATCGCGGCTCGGGCGTCCACGGGGGCGTCTCGATCCACTTCGGCGGGCACCACGGGAACAGCCACTATTCCTACTCCGGCAGGCATCACGGCGGCAGCCACTACTACTCGTCAGGCGTGCATTACTCCTCGGGCGGGCATTACTCCTCGGGCGGGCATTACCGCGCACCGGTCCGCAAGCATGTGACGGTGCATGAGCACCGTCCGGTGTACCAGGAAACGTATGTGTATCGCAGGCCGGCGTCGTATCAGCCGTCGCGCGTCGTGAAGGTGTACGACGACGGGTATGACCGCGGATATTCTCGGGCGACGATCGAGCAGGCATGGGACCAGCTCGGGCGCGGAGATTCGCGTGGTGCGTTGCGCTCGTTCGGCACGCTCGCCGAGGCGTCGCCGTACAAGGCGATGCCGAAGGTCGGGTACGCGTTGGCGATCGCCGAACGAGGTGATCTGCAGGGAGCGATCGTGGCGATGCGCCGGGCGTTCGCGGCGGACGCCGAGGCGATCCACTACTTCCCGCGCGATGAGCGGCTGCTGGCCCTGGCCCAGAGCCTGGAGAATCGGTACATCGAGCTGAGCGAGGCGGCGTACACGAATCCGGATTATCACTTCATGATCGGGGCGCTGGCGTTCCTGCGGCACGACATGGAGCGGGCGCACGTCGCGGTGAGCAAGGCCGAGGACCATCGGGACCGCTCGAAGGGAACGCGCGAGCTGCGGCGGGTCGTCGAGACCTACCGCGAGGAATACTCGGGCAAGGACGGGTATTGATGACGCCGGCGCGAGCGGAGCGCTCGCGCGAGTGAGCCCTCGAATGGCGCGGCCGGCCGCTGGTGGCTGGTCGCGCCTTGTCTATCGGGTCGCAGCGCCTGGGTGGGCGAGGATCCTTACCTAGATTGCCCGCGCGCCAAATCCCGATGGCCGGCGTTGGTTTTCGGCGCGACGAGCTGGCGGCATCGTTGGGTGAATTCTCTCTTTGGGTCGGACGTGCGGGTGTGACCCCATGCCCAAGGTGAGAGCCAACCCAAGAGGAGAACCGCCATGCGTGACGCACGAACCACGAACCCCACGCGATTCCTGTTTGCCGGTGTGATCGCCGCGTGCGGCCTGGGCACGGCGGTGCATGCCCAGGAGAGCGGATTCGACAACCCCTACGACACCCAGCCGATCTTCAACGTCAAGACAGACGGCCCGCGTGGCGACACGATCTTCCGCAGCGCCGACTTCGGCGACCGGGTGCCGTACACCAAGTACATCTTCGCGTCGGGCGTGCGAGACTTCTCGTTCCGCGGCAGGCCAGGCGCGACGCGCGTGGTCGCGGGGCCGGACACGACGACCGACGGCATCGTCCGCCATCGACTGGGCAACGCCGACGGGGACAACGGCGACGTGTCGGGTGAGGACATGGACGCGTTCAACGACGCGATCCTGCGCGTGTTCCAGAACACGAACCTGAACAACTTTCTGGACAACAACGGCTCGAGCCCGGAGTGGAGCTTCGTGATCGATCTGGAGCGTCCGCTGGTGGACAACGAGGCGGGCCCGGACCACGTCGGCGAGATCCTGTTCTTCGAGCGCGGGGCGAATACGGCCAACAGCTTCGTGGTGATCGAGGCGCTGGACGACGACGATGACGTGATCGGGACACCGTTTCTCGTGCATCCGGATGAGCCCGTGAACATGCGCCCGCCCGCGTACGTCGGCGTGTTCCGCGACGATCTCAGCTACGCCGATCGGTACCAGGAGATGGGCGCGGTCTCGGTCGATCTGACCCGCCTGGGTGTCGCGTCGGTGCAGCACCTTCGGGTCAAGCGGGCAACGATCGGCGAGAACGGCCTGACCAGCGAGATGGTCGGCGCGATGGGGCGCGACCTGAACCCGGACTTCAAGCTGCTGTTCGTCGAGACCGACAACGTCGAGCTGCCGGCGTGGGTCATCGGCGACTGAACGCGACTGTCAATACGAGCCAGCGCGCCCGGCGGCCCGTCCGCCGGGTGTTTCTTGCGCTGACGGAGCGGGTCAGGCGCTGGAGCGGTCGATGACGCGGTAGGACTCGCGCTCGCCCCGCCCGCGGACGGGGTAGTCCTTGCGCAAGGGGTGCGCGGGGAAAGACTCCCATGTGAGGATGCGCCGGAGGTCGGGGTGGTTCTTGAAGCGGATGCCGAACATGTCGAAGACCTCGCGCTCGGTCCATTCGGCACCCGCCCAGAGGTCGGTCACGGAATCGAGCTCGAGGGCCGGGTCGGCGTCGGCGCCCTCGGTTGAGATCGAGGGATCGAGGAAGACCTTGACGGCGAAGCGGTCGTTGCGCTCGGTCGATTCCAGGAGGTAGACGACGGCGAAGCGACCGGCGGTCTTGGCGGGGTAGTTCAGGTAATCCACGCCGACGACGTCGGAGAGGAAGTCGAACGAGAGTCGGTCGTCGGTCTTGAGGAATCTCAGAAGTTCGTGGGCGTCGGCGGGAGAAACGATGAGCGTCGAGCGGTTGCGGAACTCAGTGCCGGCGAGGCGCGCGCCCGGGAAACGCTCCTTGAGAATTGCGAACGCGGGATGGTCCAGTGTCGGCATCGGCTCTCTCTCGTCAAAGAATCGAGCATGGAATCGAGGGAAAAGTGGGACCGAAGGTTAGCGCGCCGCGTGGAGCCCGGCGGGGCGGAGCACGCCGAGCTGGCGGGCCAGGCCAGCCTCGCGCAGCACGATCGGCTTGGCGGCAGACAGGGCACGCTCGGCGAGATAGATGAGATGGCAAGACTCGAGCTCGCCCTCGTGTACCGGCGTCGGCAGCAGATCGTCACCCCGCCGGCGGGCGTTGCGGAGCAGGACCATCGGGACGCGCGGGTGGTCGATCAGGGCGTCGGCGATGCGGGTGAGATGGTCCTCGGCGCAGGAGAGCATGTCGGGCGTGAGCATCGCGATGGGGTCCAGGGCGATGTCGATGGGCTCGTTGTCGTGGGTGTCGAGGAAGGCGAGGCAGGCGTGAGGGTCGCTCAGGATCTGACGAGCGTGGGGGCGGAGGGCGAGGCGCCCGCCGCGGACCCGGGCCTCCTGAGCGAGCCAGGGGGCGATCTCGTCGAGGCGGACTCTGCCCTCTCCCATCCAGACGCGCGGGTCCTCGGGATAGACCTCATCGCGGGCCGGGGCGTTCTCGGGCAGCCAGCCGGAGTGAGTGACGAGCCAGTTGGGCAGGTCCATCGCGGGCAGTGCCGGCACGGCCCCGGCGAGGATGTTGAGCGAGGGGGCGAGGGCCAGGGGGTGCTGGATCTGCCCGTCGATGCTCACGATCGCGCGATCGGCCCAGGGGCCGGTGAGGTAGTCGAGGCCGGCAGCGACGGGTTGGCGGATCGCGTAGAGAGCCACGGGTCTCAGGTTATCACCCCCGGGCGGCGCAGGCCATGCGCCGATCGCTGGCGACAGGGGCGGGAGGTGGTGGGCGAGGGGCGTGGATGTCGATAGCGGCGGGCCCGGGGTTGGGCGTGTGGCTCAGCCCGCGGGGAAGCTGGAACGGATGCCGGAGCAGTTGATGTCCCTACCCACGCCCGTCGTGGGGATGCCGGAGCGCGTCTCGAGTTGCACACGCCGATTGACCCGGGAGCAGGTCGTCGATCGGATCATGGCTTTGAACACGTCGATCAGCGTGTCATTCCTGGAGGGGTTTTGCGAGCGGACGCTGTGGAGCTATCTGCGGCGGTTGGATGGACTCAGCGAGCCCCGCGGCAGACGAGCGGCATGGAAGCGTGAGGGGGATACGCCTGCGATCGTGACGAGGCGGCGGCGGGTGTGAAGCGCCGTCCCTTGCTCGCCACGGAGCAATGAGGGCTGGTAGATAGCGAAGGAGGAGGAGACGCCCTCCCTCACGGTCAGGCCTGTGATGGGCGCGGTGCCGTGCCACCGAGATGGCCGGCTCTGCGGCCTTCTCGGTGCTACTTCCCTGCCTGACGCTGTGCCCCGTCCAACCGCACCTGTTGCTCGAAAGTCCACGCCCTTGCGCGCCACCGGGACGGTCATGGGCAACCTGACGAGGGTATGAGTGAAGCACCGAGATCGCAGAGCCGATCTCGGTGGCACGGTGCGGCAGGCTATCTGCCGAACCAGCGGAGGCGCCAGTTGCCTCGTTCCATGACCATGTCGAAGTGGGTGTAGCGCAGGTCGCGTGCGGCGAGGCCGGAGACGCCGAGGCGGACGAGGTTCTTGCCGTCGATCGTGCCGAGCTTCTGCCAGACGACGCCTGGGGTGTGCTCGCCCTGGGGCATCTGGTCGAAGAGTTTCAGAACGTGCCGCTCGTCTTTCTTGAGCAAGTCGAAGGCCTCGGCGGGATCCTTGCCGCGCGAGACGAACTCGGCGCGGGTGACACTGGAGAGAACCTGCTCGGCGAAGAGGCCGCGTTCATTGTTCTGAAGCGTCGTGTAGATGTGGGCCATGAGCTGTCGGCCGGAGCGGGCGTAGAGGGTGATGGCGCCGTCGGCCGCTTCCTGGCGGATGCCGCCCTCGGGGGCGGCGGCGGGGTCGGGGAAGTTGAATCGCCGGTCTGCGGGGACGCCGAACCCGCCGGTCGCGCCCGGCAGCCCGGCGAGGGGCTGGTTGGCACGGACGATGCGTTCCTGGGTGCAGGCCGAGAGGGAGACGAACAGAATCCCAATACAGTGAGTGATGCTGCGCGCGGTCACGGGGGACTCTATGGGCCGCGCGTGGGCGTCGCGCATGGGGGGCGTTGCTCGATTAGGATGGCGGCGATATGAGTGAGACCGACGGCGAGAATGTGGCGAAGCGGAACGAGGGCCCGGGACGCAAGCCCGCGGAGAAGCCGCGCGAGTCATCGGGGAAGTCGCGCAAACGCTCGGGGGGTTCGCGCGAGCCCTCGGGCAAAGAGACCTCCTCGCGCTTCGGCGACGCGTTCTTCGCTGTCCAGAAGTTCATCGTCGGGCGGGCGTGGAGCCTGCTGCTGCTGGTGCTGATCGGCGAGATCGGCGGGTTTCTCATCCACAAGAACTGGGAGAGCGTCTCGCAGGCGAGCGGGCGGAACATCGTGCAGGTCGTCCTGCTCGTGCTCGGTCTGATCGCGTTCTGGATCGCGCCCGGGCGGGCGGGGTTCATGCGGCGGCTGTGCTTCCTGCTGGTGTTCGCCGGGGGCGTGCTGGTCGCGCTGACGTGGGGGGTCGAGGTGCTCGACGGACGGGCGTTGAAGATCGGCCATCTGGAAGCAGTGCAGACGACCTGGCTCGGCGAGCTTGGGCTCATGTGGCTGATGTTCGGCGTGTTTCTCGCGCTGCTGATGTACGGCGGGCGGTTCGTGTTCAGCAAGTGGCGGGAGACGCCGGACGCGGCGGCGCGCCGGGCGGGGAAGCGGTCGCAGGGGGATGACTCGCCGAGGGGTTAGAGCTTGGCGTCAAAGGCCGACGAAGAGGCCTCGGACGAATCGGCGTCGTCGGAAGGAATCCTCGCTTGCGCGTCGGGCTCGCTTTGGTCGTGCTCGTCTTGTTCGGGCGCGTCGTGGTCGGGCACGTCTTGTTCGTTGAGGGCGACGCGGATCTCGGCGTCGGTCTGCGTCACCGCGAGGCGGCGCTGGCGGACGAGCTCCAAGAGCGCGATGAACAGGCCGATCATCTGGCCCTTGGTGCGGCCGGTGAAGATCTCGCGCAAGGTCAGGCCGGCGCTGGTCGCGTCGCGGCTGAGCAGGTCGATCAGATCCTCGACGTGCAGCTCGATCGGCGTGTCGTCGTCGGTGATCTCGTGGTCGCCGACGCGCTCGAGGTTGACCGACGACATGATCTGGCCGAACGCCTCGACGAGATCGTTGAGATGCAGGTCCTCGAGATCGAGGGCGTCGGCCCTGGAGTCGATCTCGGCGATCGCGGCGCGGGCGATTGGGTAGCGGCTGGACCACTCGTTGCGCCGGCGTTCGAGCGAGTCCGCCGCGTCACGGTATTTCTTGTATTCGAGGAGCTGGGCGACGAGGGTGGCGCGGGGGTCGTCCTCGTCGGATTGGCGGTCGCGATCGGGCGAGGCGTCGGGCTCGCCGAGGGCGATCATGCGGCTCTTGATCTCCATGAGCGTGGCGGCCATGAGCAGGAACTCGCCGGCGATCTCGACGTCGATCCGCTCGATCCCCTCCAGATGGGCGAGGTACTGGTCGGTGATGGTTGCGACGGAGATGTCGTGGATATCGACCTCGTGCTCGCGGATGAGGTGGAGCAGCAGGTCGAGCGGGCCCTCGAAGGGCTCGAGCGTGACGCGGTAGGTGTCCTCCATGCGGGCTCCAGAACGGGGCGTCCGTGCGCCGGGGTGTGAGTCGCTGCGGGGTCGCGGTCGAGTGTACCCTTGGACGATGTCTGAGAGCGGCGGGCCCGATGCAAACCCCGATCCGAGCGAGCTGGCCTTTGCGCGGGCGGTGCTGGAGCACGAGAGCGCGGCGGTCGGTCGCCTCGCGGCGTCGCTGGATGCCGCGTTCTCGGAGGCGGTCGGGCTGATCGATGCCTGTGCCGAGCGCGGCGGGACGGTGCTGGTGTCTGGATTGGGTAAGAGCGGGCTTATCGGACAGAAGATCGCCGCGACGCTGTCGAGCCTGGGGATTCCGAGCCACGCGGTCCATCCGACCGAGGCGGCCCACGGCGATCTGGGACGGTTCCGATCCAGCGACATCTGCCTGTGCCTGTCGTGGAGCGGGGAGACACAGGAGGTCGTGAATCTCGCGGCGATCCTGCGCCAAGACGGGCTGGCGGTCATCGCGATCACGGGCGAGCACGATGCAAGCTCGAGCCTGGAGGAGTTGGCGCGGGTGACGCTGCGCTTACCGGTGGCCGAAGAGGCGGGCGGGGGGATGTACGTCGCGCCGACGAGCTCGACGACGGCGACCTTGGCGTTGGGCGATGCGCTGGCGCTGTGCGCGGCTCGGCGACGGAACTTCACGACCGGGGACTTCGCCAAGCGCCATCCGGGGGGGTCGCTGGGCGGGCAGTTGCGGGCGGTGACCGACGTGATGCGGGCGCGGGCGGGGGAGAACCTGCCGCTGATCGGGCAGGAGGTGACGCTCGGCGAGGCGCTGCGAGAGGGCGCGGGCAAGCGGCGGAGCGGGGCGATGCTGGTGGTCGATGGCGACGGGCGGCTGGCGGGGATCTTCACCGACGGGGATCTGCGCCGCCAGGTGTGTGCGGACGACGGGGCGCTGGGGCGGGCGATGTCCGAGCTGATGACGCGCAACCCGCGGGTGCTGGGCGATGATGCGCTGGTGCGCGACGCCGTGACGCTGTTCCGGGAGTTCCGTCAGGACGAGATCCCCGTGGTCGATGGTGAGGGCAGGCCCGTCGGGCTGCTCGACGTGCAGGATCTGATCACGCTGCGGCTGGTGAGCGACTGATGGCGGATGCGGCGGATATCGAGCTGCTGATCCTCGACGTGGACGGCGTGCTGACCGACGGGTCGATCTGGTACGACGACGCCGGGCAGGAGTTAAAGCGGTTCCATGTGCGAGACGGCTCGGCGATCAAGGCGTGGATGCGCCTGGGGTTTCATGTCGGGGTCATCACCGGTCGCGGCGGGCCGGCGGTGGTGCATCGGATGCGCGATCTGCGCGTGACCAGGATCGTGCAGCGCTGCGAGGACAAGCTCAAGGCGGCTAAGCGGATGGCGACGGATGTCGGCGTCGGTCTCGACAGGGTCGCGTGCGTCGGCGACGACTGGGCGGATCTGAAGATGATGCGCGTTGTCGGCTACGCGATGTCGGTGGGCGACGCGGACGCGAGCGCCCGTGAGGCCGCGGCGTTCGTAACCGACGCGGGCGGCGGACAGGGCGCGGTCCGCGAGGCAATCGAGCACCTGCTGCGGGCCAAGGACCTTTACGACAAGGCTCTTGACGCGGGCTGATCGCGTACGATGGGCCCATGGCCACCAAACGCCCGGGCAAGCGAGGGATCGATGCGCAGGTTATCGGCGCTGGGCTGCTGACGCTCACGGCGATCGCGTCGCTGGCGATGCTCGTGGTCTTTCTCATGCGCGGGCCGGGCTCGGGGGGCGGCGCGGGGCTGGAGGTCGATGTCGACTCACCGGAGATCGGGAACCTCGGGACCAATGGGAACCAGCCGCAGGTGCTTCGCGGCCAGAGCCTGCAGATCCAGGTGACCGACGAGGACGACCCGACGCGGATCGTCGCGGAGATGAACTTCGGCAAGCTGGACCCGCTGCCGAATCGGCGGTACGAGGCGAGCGAGACGCGGACGTGGATCTACCCGGATTCGGGGGATTTCGTGCTGATCACCTCGCCGAGGGCGGTGCTGACGATGCCCGACGGCAAGCGGCCGGAATCCGGGCGGCTGACCGGCGGGGTCGAGATGCGGGTGTACGATCCGCCGAGGGGCGGGGGCAAGCCGGATCCGGCGTTCGCGCGACCGAAGCTGATCGCCAACACCGATCGGTTCGACTTCGACCTGACGATGGGGCTGGTCTCTGCGCCCGGGCGGCTGACGGTAACGACCGATCAGGTGGACTTCGCCGGCAGCGACATGGAAGCACGGCTGAACGAGTCGCAGCGCCGGATCGAGAGCGTGAGCGTGGGCGTCGGCGAGAGCCTGGTGTATCGCCCGCGGACGGACGAGGAGGCGGGGAATGCTCGCGAGGTGGTGGCACGGGGCGACGCTCACCGGACGGGCGTTTCGCGACCGGACGATGCCCCGGGAGCGCGGGGCGCGGGCGGCGATGCGGGGCAGGCGGTCGAGCCCGCGCCGAACGAGCCCGCCAGGGCCGAGCGCGGGGAGCCGCTGCGACAGCACTATCACGTTATTTTCAACGACGGCGTGCGTGTTGTCCAGGGCGTGAAAGAGATCCGGGGGGATCGGTTGGACGTGTGGGCGCGTCTGGTGGATGGGAAGTTGCCGGGCGATGCGCTGGGACGCCCGCCGCGGGATGCACTTAGAGATGGATTGACGCCGACGAGCGGGGCGCGGACGACGCTTCAGGAGGTGCTGGCGTCCAGCGCGATCGCAGCGTTGGGAGGAGCGGGCGACCAGCCGGGGCGTCTGGGCGGGTTCGGCGTGCGGATTCCCGCGCGTGCGCAGAGCGATGAGAGCACGGAAGATACGGGCGTGGTTGAGGCGACCTCGGAGGACGACGACGCCGAGGACGACGCGTTCGCGCGGCTGGCGAAGGACGAAACTGTCGTACTGCGCTGGACCGGGGCGATGATGATCGAGTTCCTTCCCGGAATCGCGCCCGACCAGCTGCGAGCCCAGAACCACCTCGCAGTGCGTGTGAGCGCGCCCAAGTCCGGGACGGTGCAGTTCGAGGATCTGGAGTCGGGCTCGCGGGGGTTCTGCGGCGATCTTTTCTATAAGGCGACGCTGCGAGAGCTGGCCCTGGGCGGCTTGGGCCCGCACGCGGTGCGCCTGCTTCGGCCCGGGGCGGGGATGCTCGAGGCCGGGCGCGTGGAGTTTGATTTGTACACGGGCGCGGCGCGGATCCCCGGCGCGGGGATCGCCCACGCGCTGGGCGACGAGCAGGAGCGTCCGGACCCGGCGTCACCAAGACGAGTGTCGTGGACCGAGCGGGCCGATCTTCAACTCGCGGTGCGCGAGGACAGCCTGAGCGGGGACATCGTCTGGGCGAAGATGCTCGGGCGGGTCGAGGCGCTCGACGGCGAGGCGCGCCTCGGCGGGGAGGTCATGGACGCGACGTTCTTCGAGCGCCGCGAGGATCGCAAGCCGACGCTGCGCCATCTGGAGGTCGTCGGGCCGGTCACCGGCGGCGACGGTCGCGGCGCAACGATGCTCGGCGAACGCCTGAGCGTCGATTTCGCCGCCAGCGAGGACGGAAAATCGGACCCGCGGACGGTGTCGATCGAGGGTAAGGCGGAGGTTCGGCGGGATGCCTCGACGCTGGTCGCCAACATCGTGGACGCCCGACTGGAACGCAACGAAGAGGACAAGTTGGTGGTCGCGTTCGTCAGCGCCCGCGACGACGTTCGGTACAGCGACACCGAGAGCGCGATCCTCGCGACGTGCGACCGCCTGCGGGCCGACGCGACGCTGAAGATCGCGAACCTCGAGGGCGAGAGCGTGCTGCTGCGCCAGGGCACAGACGAGATCGGCGGGACGCAACTGCACCTGAACGGGACCGACCGGATCGTCGAGGTCTTCGGCGCCGGCACGTTCACCCGCCATCGCGAGGAGGGCGAGGGCCCGGCGATCGCCTCGGCACGCTGGTCCAAGCAGATGGTCTTCGACGATCGTCAGGGCACGCTGGATTGCTACGGCGACGCGTTCGCGACGTGGCGTCCGGAGGAGCTGGCGATCGACGAGGTGACCGCCGAGCGCGTGCATGTGGAGCTGACACCCTATCGCGAGCAGAGCGAGGGAGCGGGCGATGCGCTGGGCGTGCGGGTCGATCGCGACACGCGCGAGGTGCTCCGCGTGCGGGCGATCGGGGCGTCGCAGCTCGAGGAGAATGGGGCGTTCGCGGTGATCCAGTCGCTGCGCGAGTCGCCCAAGGAGCCTGTTGAGGGCGAGGACCGGGCGATCGAGACGCTGCTGCGTCTGGAGGGGCCGGAGATCTTCGCGAACAACGAGATCGGTCAGCTTCGGGTCGATGATCCCGGGCGACTGGTCGTCGCGGATTATCGCGAGAACCGGGCGACCGAGAATCAGGACGCGGCTGACGAGACGCCGGCGGTCGATGCAGCACCCGACCACGGTGCGCCCGAGCAAGGCGCGGCTGCGCCCGATCCGATCGCGATCGACGATCCGGGCTCGATGCGCGGCAGCGCGCTGTTCCAATGGGACGACTCGCTGGTTGTCGATCGCACCGAGAACACGATCACGATGGATGGACGCGTGCGGATGACCCATGTGCGTCTCGGCGATCAGCTCGCGACCCGCCTGCTGTGCGAGCACCTGGTCGCGGGCTTTGAGCAGCCCGAGGAAGGCGAGGGCGGGCAGCTCGGCGCGGGCCGCCTGCGCAGCGTGCTGGCCAGCGGTGAGGTCTACGCCCGCTCCGGACGCCAGGAGCTGATCGGCGACGAGCTTCTCTATGACGCGAGACGCTCGACGCTGGAGGCCCAGGCGGGTGAGGGCGGGCGGGTGACGTATGTGGATGCCCGCACGGGCACGCCCAGCTCGGCACGCCGGATCTTCTGGGATCTGAAGACCGATCGGATCGAGATCCGCGAGCCGGGGACGCTGGTGGTGCCGCGGTAGGGGTTGGAATCTGGGGTCTGGGGTCTGGGGTCTGGGGTCTGGGGCGAATCGTCCAGTTGAGTGAGGATTCTCGTAGCGCGGCTGTAGACTCGGGGCATGAGGAATCGAGTGCTTGCGTGCGTGCCCGCTCTCGGGCTTCTGTGCTGTGCTTCGTTCGCGCAGGAGATCGCGGTTGTCGGCGTGCAGCCGGCGGCTCGCTCGATCGGGGCTGCGACGGACACGGGGATCTCGGTCACGTTCGATCGCCCGATCGATCGGGGGACGATCGATCAGAACTCGTTCTGGGCGTTCGGGCGCTGGAGCGGGACTGTCTTCGGCGACTTTGCGTTCGGCGATGATGACCGGACCGTGACGCTCGTGCCGACGCGCCCGCTCTCGGCGGGCGAGCAGGTCATGGTGATCCTCTCGCACGACATCCGCGCCAGCGACGGGTCGGCGATGCGCGCCGGCGGGTGGTCGCACCAGTTCTGGACCGCCGCGAGCCCCGCGCCGATGGCGCTGCGCGAGCGCCAGGTGCTCGACACGCGCACGGTGCGCAATCAATCGAGCCGGGCGTACGGCGGGATCGGCTCGGACGTCAACGGCGACGGGGCTCTGGATATCAGCATCGTCAACGAGGACACCGCCGACCTGCGGGTGTTCCTCAACGCGAACGACGCCAAGGGCACGTTCGGCGAGTTCCTGACGCCCCCCACGCCCCTTGGCGATCGCGCCAGCCCGAACGAGCCGACCGACTTCGATCGCGACGGCAACGTCGACCTGTGCGTCGCGAACATCAACGTCAACTCCGTCAGCGTGCTACTCGGCAACGGCGACGGCACGTTCGACGCCAGCCAGGTCATCAACGTCGGCAGCGGGCCGCGCGGCGTGGCGGTGCTCGACGCCGATGGCGATGGGGATATCGACATCGTCAACACCAACTCGGGCTCGGGCAACCTCTCGATCATGCTCAACGACGGGACGGGCGCGTTTGGCGCGCCGACGTTCTTCGACGGCGGCGGCTCGGGTGAGTGGGCGCTCGGCGCGGCGGACATGGACGAGGACGGCATGCTCGACCTCGTCGTCGGCGCTCGCAGCAACGAGCGGATCATCGTGCATCGCGCCAACGGCGACGCCACGTTCACGCAGGTCTCCAACCGGGGCTCGGGCGGGGCGGTCTGGATGCTCAATACCGGCGATGTCAACGGCGACGGGCACGCCGACGTCGCCTGCTGCAACTCCTCGGACAACAACGGGACGATCCTGCTGGGGGCGGGCGACGGCTCGCTCGGCGCACCGACGGCGCGCGGGGTCGATCCGTTCCCGCTGGCGACCGATCTGGGCGATCTGGATGGCGACGGCGATCTGGACTGGATCCTGTCGTCGTTCAACGGCGACTGGACGCTCTTTCTGAACGACGGCGCGGGCGGATTCGGCTTCGAGCGCGAGTTCGACGCCCCCCGGGCCGGGTCGTGCGCCCTGATGCTGGACCTCGACTCCGACGGTGATCTGGATCTGGCGTTGATCGACGAGCTCGAGGACGTCGTGATCGTCGTGATGAACACCTGCCCGGCGGATCTCACGGGCTCAGCGAACGTGGACGATCCGGAGTACGGCCTGGTCGATGGCGTCGTCGACGCGGACGATTTCTTCTACTTTCTGGATCGGTTCGTCGCTGGCGACCTGGAAGTCGCGGATATCACCGGCAACGGCGTGATCGACGCCGACGATTTCTTCGCGTTTCTCGACCTGTTCGTGCTGGGGTGCGAACGCTAGCCGGTTGGGAGCGTGCGAGGGCGCGCCGGGGCTGGGTGCGTGACACCGGTCTATCGTGTGCCATGACACGAACGTTGCGCGTGCTGTGCGAGGGGTTGATCGACTACGCCGGGCTCTTTCCGCCAGCGACGCTCTCGAT
Source organism: Phycisphaerales bacterium (assembly GCA_029260315.1). Classification (GTDB taxonomy): domain Bacteria; phylum Planctomycetota; class Phycisphaerae; order Phycisphaerales; family UBA1924; genus S146-42. Next base: position 67,513 of record JAJDDM010000033.1, read on the forward strand.
GGACGCCGCGTGCGAGAACTACGCGCGCTATGTGCGGAGCGACGATCGGTGGATGCTCGGGCGATTCATCTGCCTGGCCAGCCGGCTGCCGGAGTTCACCGAGGCCGCCAGCGTGCTCTTGCCAGGCACGCACGCGACCAGCGGGTATCGCGAGCACATCGACGACGTTGCGCCCTGGCGGCTGAGCGTGGTGATCGACGGACCGCTGGACGACGCGCTCGACCTGCTCGACGCGTTCAACGATCACCACGCAAACGAGGATAACGGCCTGGCGACGATCGACGCGATCGAGCTGCGCGCGCCGAGCGCGGCGTTCATCGACGAGTCGCTTGAGCGGATTCCCGAGGGCCTGGCCCCGTTCTTCGAGATCGAACCGTCATCGGACGTGCGCGGGCCGATCGCGGCGCTGGCCGGCGAGAGCGCATTCGCGAAGATCCGCTGCGGCGGGGTCGAGCCCGCCATGATCCCCCCCATCGAGCAGGTCGCGCGATTCATCGACGCCTGCGCCCACGGCGAGGTCGGCTTCAAGGCAACGGCGGGGCTGCACCATCCGTTGCGCGCAGAGCACCCGCTGACCTATGAAGAGGACCCGCCACGCGCGGTGATGCACGGGTTCCTGAACGTGTTTCTGGCGAGCGCGTTTCGCCGTCAGAGCTCGGCGTTCGATCTCGAGCACGTCGAGCAGATCCTTGGTGAGACCGACGCGAGCGCGATCGTGATCGAGGATGAGCGCGTCCGCTGGAGCGGGCACGAGCTCGAGGTCGCCGCGATCGCCCGGGCGCGCGAGTCGTTCAGTCTCGCCTTCGGGAGCTGCTCGTTCGATGAGCCGCGCGAGGATCTGCGAACGCTCGGCTTGATCGGCGACTGAGATCCGAGTTGGCGGCTCGTGCGCGTCCCTCTCGGAGCGAAATTGCCGCTCATTTCCGGCGAATCTCCGTCGCGTGTCATGGATCGCCGACGCTTCGCGCCCCTATCCTTGCAACCAAACCATGGAAGCTGCGCCGACTCAACCCGTGCGGATCGCCCCCCACCGCCTCACGCGCTGGGCCTTGGCCCTCGTCGGCGTGGGCTGCGTGGGTGTCGGCGCGGCGGGCGTGTTCGTCCCGGGCCTGCCGACGACCGTGTTCCTGATCCTCGCGACGTGGTGCTTCACGCGGAGCTGCCCGTGGCTGGAGCGGCGGCTGATCCGCAACCGTTTGTTCGCCCCGTTCCTGGGGTATCTCGACCGCAGCCGCCCGATGCCAAGGCGGGCGCGGGTCGCGGCTATCGCGACCATGTGGGCGTTCGTCGGGCTCTCGATCGCTCTGCTCGCGTTTCGCAACCCGGAGATCTTCTGGGCCTCGGTGCCGATCGCGGGGGCGGCGGGCGTCGGGACAGTGTTCATTGTGCGCTGGAACACGCGCCCTCGCGGCTAAGCCGCAGCGCGGACCAACTCGGCGATACGACAACGATCCGAGGTTTCGACTCCACCCACGCCGCGGCTACGACCGGCGCTTGCGCACTCCGCCGCCCGGGACCCCGCTCTTGCCGGCGCTGCGTTTGGGCCCACGGGAGTTGCGCCGGGGGCTGGAACCGCCGGAGCCCGCGGGCTGACCGCCCGCCCGCTGGCGACGCCGACGCTGCGCGGGTGCGCCGCCGGAACGCTGGTTGCCGCCGGAACGCGGCCTGTCTCCCGAGCGACTCTGGTCGCTCGAGCGCTGACCGCTCTGTCTGCGAGGCCTCGACTCGCCCGCCGACTCCTCGCGCGGCGGGGTGTTCTCGTTCGATGACCGCTCGTCGCCCACGCGCGCACCCAGCAGGCGCTCGATGGCCCGCAGGTACGGGCGCTCGTCGCTGGCGCACAGCGAGATGGCGATGCCGCTCGCCCCAGCCCTGCCCGTGCGCCCGATGCGATGGATGTACGCCTCCGGCTCGTTGGGCAGGTTGTAGTTGATCACATGGCTGATGCCGTCGACGTCGATGCCGCGCGCGGCGACGTCGGTCGCGACCAGCACCCGCGCGTGCCCGGAGCGGAACGACTCCAACGCCCGTTGGCGCTGGCTCTGGGACTTGTTGCCGTGGATCGACTCGGCGCTGACTCCAGAGCGGGTCAGCTTGCGTGTGAGCTTGTCGGCCCCGTGCTTGGTCCGCGTGAAGACCAGCGCCCGCGTCACGCCGGGCTCGGCCAGCAGCGCCTCGAGCACTTGGGGCTTTTCCTTCTGCTCGACCATCACGAGCTGCTGGGTGATCTTCGGCGCTGCCGACGCTACCGGCGTCACCGTCACCCGAATCGGATCGCGCAGCAGCGAATCGGCCAGGTGCTTGATCTCCCGCGGCATCGTCGCCGAGAACAGCAGCGTCTGCCGCTCCTCGGGAAGCTCCGCCGTGATCTGACGGATGGGCTGGATGAAGCCCATATCGAGCATGCGGTCGGCCTCGTCGAGCACAAACGTCTCGATGCAGCTCAAGTCGATATAGCCCTGCTCCATGAGATCGAGCAGGCGTCCGGGCGTCGCGACGAGGATGTCGATCCCCCGCCGGAGGGATTTCACCTGGTGATACTGGCTGACCCCGCCGAAGATCACCGCGCCGCGCAGGCCGGTGTGGCGGCCGTACGTCTGGAAACTCTCGGCGATCTGGGTCGCCAGCTCTCGCGTCGGCGAGAGGATCAGCGCCCGGGGCAGGCTGCCGCCGCGGCGAGTCTTGTCGCGCCCGGCCCTGTGCAGGCGGTCAAGGATCGGCAGCGCGAACGCCGCGGTCTTGCCCGTGCCCGTCTGGGCACAGCCGAGCAGATCGCGCCCGTCGAGCACCGGCGGGATCGCCTGGGCCTGGATGGGCGTGGGCGTTTCGTACCCCTCCTCGCCCAGTGCTTCGAGAAGGCGATTGGAAAGATCGAGAGAAGAAAATGTCAACAAGAGAAGGATCTCCGGAACTGCGCGGCGATCGCCGCGGGTCCATGGTTCGGGCGTCCTCGGCCCAATCAAGTTGGATCAAGTGCGGCCTGCCTGAGTGAGCGTCCGGATAAACATGGCCGAACGCTGCCAGCAGATTCTCAGGGGCCCTGCCTCGTGATATCGAGACGAACGGGCGGGAATGAGGCCACCGGCGATGGGGGGATAGTAGGCCGCCCGACATGGCGGGTCTGCTCACCCCGATTGGTCAGCGCCGATTGGGCAGTGGTGCCCCACCGACCGGACGTCTGCGTCGCACGAGGGCTGCATATGCACTCAGAGCGAGATACCTACTATCCAGTTGGCCCTTGGACGATCTCTTGTGGGCACCAGCATGCTCTTCATTCATCCGATGTGGCAGAACGAGATCGAGCGGCTCGGCAAGAAGAGATGCACCCCGGTCGGCTATTTGCTCCATGTGATCGCGGAATACATTGGCTTCGCTGGACTGCTTGTTTTTCTTGCGACGCTCGGGTTTTGGGGTTGGAGATTGCTGGAAGGGACATTTCACTCGGCGCTCTTGTGGTGGTCTGTTGTACCGATCGGGCTCGGCATTCTGAGCGAATCGACGATTCGATACTCATGGCGATTGGCAAACCGATGTGAGTTTCAGTTCGATCAGCACCGTCGAGAGGCGTGTTGGATGAAGAATGGCGAGTTTCATTCGCTCAGGTACAAATCGCCGGACTCTCCTGGGAAGTCACTCAGCGAAGCGGCCCGGCCCGCCGAGTGAGACTCAGTCCTCCCCCGCCGCCCGCTCATCGAGCTCGAACTCGCGCTTGTGTACCGTCGCGTCGCCCACCGGCTGGGTCGTATCCGGCAGCGCCGGCGACGGATTCCCCACGCCCTCGATGTGGTTGAGCACCTGCCCGTGCTGGTGCCAGGTCTCGAAGACGTGCATCCCCGAGTTGCGGCTGAGGTCCTCGAACACGCGGATGCCGCGCACGCTGTTGCCCCGCTCATCCACCGGCGGCGAGTAGACGCAGATTCCGAACTGCCCGGGCACGACCGCGATGATCCCGCCGGAAACGCCCGACTTCGCGGGCAATCCCACGGTGTACGCCCACTCCCCGGCGTAGTTGTACATGCCGCAGGTGTGCATGACCGTCAGCACGTCGCGGATGTACTCCCGCCGGAGGGCCCGCTCGCCGGTCTTGGGGTTGACCCCGCCGTTGGCGAGCGTCGCGGCCATCGTCGCCATGTCCCGCGCCGTGACAATCACCGAACACTGCTGGAAGTACAGGTCGAGGATCTCCTCGACATCGCGGTCGAGGATGCCGAAGTTGAGCATGAGGTGGGCCATCGCGCGGTTGCGATGACCGCTGGTCCGCTCGGACTCGAACACGGCCTGGTCGATCGTCGGACGCCGACCCATCATCCGCCCGAGCATGTCGAGCATCCGCTCGAGGCGATGCCGCGGGCTGTCGCCGGCGATCATCGAGGTCACCGCGATCGCCCCGGCGTTGACCATCGGGTTGTGCGGGCGATTGTTGGCGTCCAGGCGGATGATGCTGTCGAACGAGTCGCCCGAGGGCTCGACGCCGACGCGCTGCATCACGCTCTGGCGCCCGCGATCCTCCAGCGCCAGGCCGTGGGTGAAGGGCTTGGAGAGCGATTGGATGGTGAACACCTGATCGCAATCGCCGACCTCGAAGACCTCGCCGTCGACCGTCGCGATGCCGATCGCGAACCAGTCCGGGTCGGCCTTGGCCAGCTCGGGGATGTAATCGGCGATCCGCCCCTCGTCGCAGACGCGATAGCGCTCGTGCAGGGCCTTGAGAGCCCCGAGCACGCGCGGGCGATCGGGCGCTGGCCCTCTGACCGTTCTGTCACCGGGTGGCCGTTCCATAAATCCCATAAGCGTGCGTCAGCACCCTTTGAGCGCGCCTCTCCGACGCCGCATAACGAAGATACGCCGGCATCGGGCGCGACGCCACCCAACGACAAAAGCGGCGTCCCCAGCACATGGGATCCGCCACTCCAAGTCGGGGTGGCAGGACGCCAGTTGAACTCTTTGCTGCCCAAATCGGCCTCTGGGGCTTGGAATCTCTACTTCTGCTCATGCCATAGAGTCGTGCGTGGACTAGCCTAGTCCACGAGTTGCCCCACCGCGGCGAGGTAGGAACTCTCGAACGAGTTGAGGAGTCCGAATGAACTCAATTTCTCAGGCCCGGGTTGCGGTCATCGGCGGCTCATACGCGGGGCTTTGCACGGGACTCGCTTTGCGCTGCGTGGGGGCAGACGTTCATGTCTACGAACGCACCGTGCAGAATAATCGAATCGGAGGCGGGATCGTTGTTCAGCCTGATTTCGCCGATTATCTTGAAGCCTTCGGGTATGCTCGCCCAGAGAACATCGCTACTCCAACCGTTGGTCGCAAGTTTCTCAATCTTGATGGGTCCGTTGCCCAGTATTCACCCGACGCCACTTTCTTCACGGCGTGGGACACAGTCCTCCGTTCGCTGCGCGACGCGTTCGAACCCGAAAGACTCCACAACGACCACAGACTTGAATCCTTCGAGGCCGATGATGAGGGCGCTTTGCTTTCGTTCGCTGACGGAACGAGTGCTGAGGCTGACCTGCTGATTGGGGCAGACGGGATCGGCTCTGTCGTCCGCCGCCAACTAGAACCCCAAGTCACGCCTGAATACGCCGGGTACGTCGGGTTCCGCGGGCTCGTTCCGGAGTCAGAACTTTCTCCGGAACAAGTTGGGCTGTTTGAGAACCACTTCGTCCTGTACGCCTATCCACACTCTCACATCCTGAGCTACTTCATTCCGGGCGAACACGGCGAACGTCAACCGGGGTCACGACGATTCAACTGGGTGTGGTACGTCTCTCAGTCGGCCGAGGAACTTCGCTCCATCTTGACCGACCGCGAGGGAGTCGAGCATCGGTCATCGCTCGGCCCCGGAGAGATGGCGGACGAGTGGATAAATAGCGTCAAAAAGCGTGGCGAAGAGCTTCTGCCGCCACTGGTTGCAAACGCCGTTGCGCAAACTTCGTCGCCGTTTGTGCAAGCGATCTTTGATCTCGAGGTCCCGAGGATGGTCTACGGGCGTTCCTTGCTGCTCGGCGACGCGGCCTTCCTCGTCAGGCCACACACTGCGGCGGGTGCGTCAAAGGCTGCGGCCGATGCCGTTGCGCTCGCGCACGCCCTTCGCGACAAGGGGCGGATCACGGCCGAGACTCTTGAAAAGTGGGAACTCGAACGGATGTCGGCGACGCATCGCATCATCAACCACGGCAAGATGATCGCTTCGCGAGGTGGGCTCGGCGGGTGAAGGCAGTCATCGAGAAGCAGATGCAAAAACATAGTTGTTATAGGGCAGTCCATCCCAAGTCTGAGTCACAGAATCACGGCCCGAGTTCAATGAATCACGCGAACGATCAGTGTGGCAGGACGCGGTTGAACCATCTGTAAATACCAACGGCCTCGGCACTTGCCGAGGCCGTTGATGGTTGAAATCGGGGTGACAGGACGCCAGTTGAACTTTTTGCAACTCAAATCGGCCTCTGGAGCTTGGAAACACGGATTCTGTTTTCATCGTGAACGGTGGAGCCTGGTGATTGAGTAACCCAATGGCAGTGTTCCGTTGAAGCTAGAGAGAGCTACCACCGTCGCGGGGCTCCTGTACATGCGGTGAGCCCCAAGGGACTGCCGCGCCCGAGCATGACCGGAGTGGTCATGCACAGCCGGATCGTGTGCCCACGGTTACCCACCCACGGCACTGATCTTAAGCGCGAGAAGCGGGCTTGAGCGAGCCGTCCTCCATCTCGTACACGGTATCGAACACGTCCAGGGCACGATGATCGTGAGTGACGACGATTACACCCGTTCCGTGCTCGTGAGCCACGTTGCGGAAAAGTTCCATCACCTGTCGGCCGCGCACACCGTCAAGAGCAGCGGTTGGCTCGTCGGCAAGGATCAGGCTGGGCTGGTTCGCCAACGCCCTGGCGATAGTCACTCGCTGCTGCTCGCCGCCCGAGAGTTGCGTCGGCATGTTACGGGCCCGAGGACCCACTCCAAGTGCATCGAGCAGTTCCATGGCGCGGCGGCGGGCTTGGGACGCGGGCCGACCGATCAATTCGCCCACGACCTGTACATTGTCAACCGCGTTGAGGAACGGGATCAGGTTGGATTTCTGGAAGACAAAGCCGATATTCTCCCGGCGGAATCGGCGCAGATCGCCGAGCGATCGCGAACCGTCCTGCATCAGCCGCCCACCGATGGAGACCCGCCCCCGCGTCGGTGGGTTGATGAGCCCGACGCACAGGAGGAATGTAGACTTGCCCGCACCGCTGGGCCCGAGCAGGGCAACGACCTCGCCGCGGCGCACCCGCATGGTCGCGTCGCGCATCGCGACGACCTCGGTGTGGCCGCTGCCGTACACCTTGGTCAATCCGCTTGTTTCGAGCGCCAGTGGTCCGTCCATGCCTCGCGTGCCCTTCGCAGCTTTGTATCAGCCGATTGCTTCGTTCGGCGCGACGCGCATTGCCTTCCAGATACCCAGCAAACTCGCGAACACCGAGATCACCACCACGATCCCCGCAACGCGGATCAGGTCATCATTGGTGACCAGCACGCGCCGCGGAAACATCGGAAAGAGCCTCAGCCCGATGATGTACCCCACACCGAAAGCCAGTACGCCCATGATGAGTGATTGCTGGAGGATCAGACCGACAATGGTCCGGTTGGGAGCGCCGATCAGCTTGAGGAGTGCGATCGGATGGAGCTTGTCGAGCGTGAGCGTGGAGATGATGAGGGCCATAATCACCGCAGAGATAACCGTCAGCAGTACGCGGAAGAGCAAGATCTGCCGACGGGCGCGGTCCACGCTCCCCTTGAGGAGCAGTTCCTCCTGCTGGGTTTGGGTGTAGGTGGTCACATCACTCCAGCCACCCATGAGCATCTGCACCTCGTTTGCATCAGTTCCGGGCGCGAGCCTGGCGATCACCGCGCTGATCGCCGGGCCGGGGAGTGCAGCGATGTTGCCCGATCGGCCTGAGGCACGCTCAAGCACGGACGGCTGCGTCCGGCCGAAGTCGATCTCCCCCGCACGGTCTCGCCGGGCTTGCCGCTCCAGTCGGACGGACTCGCCCGGTTCGTCGAACTGGATGGCCTGGGCATCGCGGCTGGTGAAACACGCGATGCCGTCGCCGCCCGATGTCACCAGCCACCGTGTTATCCCGACGACCGTGTATGTGTCCTTGCCAAGGCGGAGTTTCTCGCCGAGCCCCAGACCCAGGGATTCATCGGCGATCATCTCGAAGTGGTTCTGGGCCAGCGGGCGACCGGCGACCAGCAGCAGCCTCTGGCCCTTGTCGATAGGCCAACCCAGCCCAAGGACACCCATACGCAACGGCTTGTCCCTGTGCTCACGCTGGATCGTGTGGAAGACAAACTCACGGGAATCCCGCACACCGGGGACGGTGGCCACGCGGTCCACAAGGCTCCGCGGCAAGCGCGAGACTTCTGCGAACGGTCCGCGGGTATCGCGTTGCACCACCCAGAGGTCGGCTCCAACGCCGCGCGTCACGACCAGCGCATCGTCCACGAGCCCGCGGTAGATGCCACCCATGCCCATCACGACCATCAGCAGCATCCCAACACCAATCGTCGTCAGTGTAAAGCGCCCAAGACTGTGTCGGATATCACGGACAGCGAGGTTCATTTCGTGGCAATCCTCCGCCCTTCTCGGAGTTTTCCACCGCCTGACACAGCCGGGCTCACGACGATTTCACCGGACGCGAGCCCGCTCGTGATTTCTACCTCATCACGACCATGCAGCCCCACGACAACCGCTCGCCAGCGAGCCTTGCCGTCTTCGTCGACCATGACGCCGGTCCTGGCGTTGCGCCGTAGCACGAAGCCCGCAGGGAGCACAGTGACATCTTCCTTCCGATCCACGCCGATATACACCTCGGCCCGCTGCCCGAGCGCCCAGGTGTCGGGCAGCCGATCGACGCGCACATCCACCACGATCTCGCGTGTTTCGCGGTCGGCCTCTCGCCCCAGGCGTGCAACGACGCCGGGATACTCGACTCCAGGCTCGGACCGGAAGACCACGCGAGTGGACTGTCCCTCGGCGAGGCGAGAGAGTTCTGTCTCGTCCACCCACGCAGTGATCCACATCTCATCAAGCGAGACCAGTTGCAGCACCGACGAACCCGCCGTCACAACATCTCCGGCGTCGCGGTCACGCCGCACCACCAACGCATCGAACGGTGCCTCGATGGTCGTGTCGTGCAGGCGGGCCCGCTGGTAGTCGAGTAAACGCTCGGTTGCTGTCACCACTTTCTGCCCCTCGACGAGCGCAGCGATCGCGCGTGTCAGTTCCGCCTCGGCGATGGCCAGAGCTTCGGCGGCCTTGTCGAGTTCCTGCTGTGAGGAGGCATTGGCGGCAGCAGCCTGCTCCTGCCGCTGGTGGGTCAAGGCCGCTTGTGAACGCACCGCCTCGGCCCGTCGTTGGTCGGCCCTCAGTCTGTCGATCCCAGCGGACGCGGCTGCCACATCCGCTTCGGCGACACCTACCTGTTGCTTGTAGTCGGCATCCTCAAGGTAGACGAGCGTGTCACCCGCCTTGACCCGATCTCCTTGATCCGCCGTCACCTGCGTTATCAGGCCAGCCATCTTCGGGCCGATCGTCGCACCGACCCGGGCCTCAAGCGTCCCGGTACCGAGCACCTCAGCATTGACCGTTCCGACGGCGACCCTGTGTGTCGTGACCGCCACCGGCGACAGCATCACCCACCATGTACCCGCCGCAATCACGGCGAGTACGACGACGAGCCGCACCACCAGCCACACCCGTCGTGAGTGGCGTCGCCACCACCCGGCAGGCTTTTCGTTCATCTCGGAATCGGGAACCGTCGCTGGGTTGCTCATAGAGCGAATTTTAGCGCTCTTCGCTCCATTTTGAACGTGTAGCGGTCACAACCATTGCCCGGACTCAGCTACATCCGGAACATGGTCCCACGGGATCTTCTATCCGCAAATGCTGATGGCCATGTGTAAGCCCTGTTTGAGACCTCCGGAGGGATACAAGGGGTCTCTGTCAAATCGATGAACGAGTTCAAACTTACCACAACTCTATGCTGTAATCGCTTGATACACTCATACTTACTGCCGAATCGGGGTGAGAGGATTCGAACCTCCGACCTTCTCGTCCCGAACACCGATCGCCTTCAGAGCGGGTCGCTAAGCCACGCTACCACGCGAGTTTAGGGATTGCAAGTCTTGCAGACCTTGTCGCCGTTTGTACCCGATTGCGCGGTGAAGCGCGGTGTACACCGCGCTACAGGGCTCTGTTTGCGGTGGATTCGCAAAACGTCGAGGCACTCTGAAGGTGGCGTGCGCGGGGAGCGAGAGGATGAACTCTCCAATCCCGCAAGGCTCCCCGAGAGCAACCCTCCTCGGAGGGTTGGGGGGCCGAGACCGAACTTGCCTCGGTCGAGGTCTTCGTAGTCGCATTGTCTGGCCCGGAACGGCTCTGCAGACAAGTCGAGGGCATCTCGTTCGAAATCGATGCAATTCGGTTCACCCCCATGTGCGTGGGGACACCTTGGGCCGACTCAGACAGGCCGCGGAGCGAGCCGGTTCACCCCCACGTGCGTGGGGACATCGGCGTTGACCTCTCGGCGGTGCAGACGCTGAGCGGTTCACCCCCACGTGCGTGGGGACATCGTGGCCGTCGGCCTCTTCGACGGCGTCAAGGGCGGTTCACCCCCATGTGCGTGGGGACATCGCTCGCTCCAGTATGAGCGTATCAGCCGTCACCGGTTCACCCCCACGTGCGTGGGGACATCTGGGCGTCGGGTGACACGCGATGGTTGTCCAGCGGTTCACCCCCACATGCGTGGGGACATCTCAGCAGCCTCCAATATCGCGTCGCGCACAGTCGGTTCACCCCCATGTGCGTGGGGACATCTTGCGCTTCTCTGGCTTGGTCATTGCGGGAACCGGTTCACCCCCACGTGCGTGGGGACATCGCGTCGCCGCGCATCCGGAGCACGCCGATGCGAGGTTCACCCCCACGTGCGTGGGGACATCGTGTAGCCGAGCCTGGACAACTGTAGTACATACGGTTCACCCCCACGTGCGTGGGGACATCGTAGGGTGTGAAGGTCTAGCCCTTTGCTGTAGGCGGTTCACCCCCACATGCGTGGGGACATCTTGCGAGCGGCGAGAAACGCCCGAAGCAACTTCGGTTCACCCCCACGTGCGTGGGGACATCTACTCCAGCGCCCCCGGCTCCATCGTTGCGGACGGTTCACCCCCACGTGCGTGGGGACATCGCGCGACCGCAGACCAGCAGAAGGCCCTCGTGCGGTTCACCCCCATGTGCGTGGGGACATCGCCTGGGCGAGTGCTGCGGCCTCTCGCTCGGCCGGTTCACCCCCACGTGCGTGGGGACATCGGGCGCGACGGCCTCGATCACGATGCCGACGGCGGTTCACCCCCACGTGCGTGGGGACATCTTCCGCCGGGTCCGAATATGCCGGGATATGTCCGGTTCACCCCCACGTGCGTGGGGACATCGATGACATCCTGATTGTGCTCAGACCCCAGTACGGTTCACCCCCACGTGCGTGGGGACATCGCGCCGTCGGGCACGGTCGCGCCGCCCAACATCGGTTCACCCCCACGTGCGTGGGGACATCGCATCACAGCCCGTTCCAGAACATGACCCAGGTGCGGTTCACCCCCACGTGCGTGGGGACATCTCGCGGTCGGCGCGATCCTCGCGGATCGGCTGCGGTTCACCCCCACGTGCGTGGGGACATCCCGAGCGCCTCGCGGAGCATCTCGGCTTGCTGCGGTTCACCCCCACGTGAGTGGGGTCATCGAGCCAGCTCTTGCAGATCCCGCTGCGCCGCATCGGTTCACCCCCACGTGCGTGGGGACATCGGTGGAGCAGTTTCTCAATGACGTAGATACTGCGGTTCACCCCCACGTGCGTGGGGACATCCTGACCTTGCATGTCGTATGACTGGCACTCAAACGGTTCACCCCCACGTGCGTGGGGACATCAGTTGCCTTCTTCCCCGTGAACTCCTCCCACCGCGGTTCACCCCCACGTGCGTGGGGACATCGCGAGGCTCTCCGCCGGATCGACGGCGTCGATCGGTTCACCCCCACGTGCGTGGGGACATCATTGTCAGCCGCGCGGCGGCCTTCTCGATCCCCGGTTCACCCCCACGTGCGTGGGGACATCTCTATCCGACCGTCCCAATCACCCTCGACCGACGGTTCACCCCCACGTGCGTGGGGACATCGGTTGTCCATGGGCTCAGACACATTAAGGGTCCGGTTCACCCCCACGTGCGTGGGGACATCGAGCATTGAGAACAAAGCAGGCAGTGGAGTGACGGTTCACCCCCACGTGCGTGGGGACATCGCTCCAACCACGCTCCAATGATGGCGTAAGTGCGGTTCACCCCCACGTGCGTGGGGACATCGATGCCCTGGGCTACAACATCGACTACCTTGACGGTTCACCCCCACGTGCGTGGGGACATCGATGGATTCCCAATTCACGCCTCGCCCCTCGCCGGTTCACCCCCACGTGCGTGGGGACATCCTGCCCGAATGGAATCGGTGCAGCCCCATCGTCGGTTCACCCCCACGTGCGTGGGGACATCGCTCTGGGCCATGCCGCACGCGGTCTGCCCGTTCGGTTCACCCCCACGTGCGTGGGGACATCACTGGCTCACGACTGCGCCCGGCTCGATTTCGGCAGTGTGAGCCCCTCGAAGTCTACGAACTCTTTCGGCACCTCGCCGCGGGTCAGGATTCTGTAGCCCTGCTCGGTCGCGGCCGGCGTGATCAGGATCGCCGAGCCTCCCTTCAGATCGACCTCCTCACAGATGGTCTCCCAGAGGCGGTCGCGGACGCGTCCGGAGAGGTGGCCGATGTAGACGCCCGACTGCGGCTGGACGAGCCACCGGGTCAGGCGGCCGCGGAAGCCGGGGCGGACGTTTCGGAGGATCAGCACCATCATGCGGCATCGCCTTCTTCCGGCCGGTGGGCCAGGATCTCGCCGATCGCTGTGTCGAGGGAGAAGGATCGCGGCTCCCACAGCTCCGCCGGGCGGGCGGGGTCGTCCGAGAATTCATCGGCGTCGGCCTCGGGCACGTCGAGCACGCGGGCGATATCCGGAAGCAGACGTTTCATAAGCTTCGCGGCGTGGAAGCGCCGGCGGGCCTCGGTGCGGACCTCGCGCTCCAACTCCTCCGGCTGGCGTGCGGCGATCTCGAAGGCGAGCGGGATCGCCATCTCGACCTTGTACAGGTCGGCGATGTCGTAGACGAACGAGAGTTGCTTGCCGCTGTGGATGAAGCCGATCGCGGGAGAGTAGCCGGCGGAGAGGATCGCTGCGTGGACGAGGCCGTAGAGGCAGGCATTCGCGGCAGAGAGGGCCCGGTTCACAGGATCGCCGGCGAACCAGTCCTTGCGCTTGTAGTTGCGGCCGTGCCAGGGGACGCCGCTGACCTTGGAGGCTTCGGCGTAGGCCTGTCGGACGCGGATACCCTCCTTGCCGCGGAGCTGCTGGAGGGTGAGTCCGGGGTCGATGGTCTCGTCCGCGAAGCGGGCGCAGTACATGCGGACGACGACCTGGAGGCGTGTGCGTTCGTTGAGGGCCAGGCGGGCCTGGCGGAGGAGGTTGCGGCTGTGGCGGCTGCCCCCCATGCCGCAGGCGTAGAAACGGATGCCGAACTCGCCGGCCCAGACGACGAGGCAGTTGTTGTCGGCGAGCGCCTTGACGGCCTCATGGGTGATCTTCGTTCCTGGGCCGAGCATGAGCAGGGCGAGGGACGAGACGGGCACGTCGGTGACGCCGTCGAACTCGTGGATGGCAATGGCATTGGCTGTGTGCTTGATGATCGCACGATCGACGTAGAGGAAGGAGAGGCGATCGTCGAAGCGGCCGAGGTCGAAGAGGCTGGACTTCATGGGGAACTCCCATCGCGGGCGGGGCCGGAAGGTCAGCGCGGGCGGCGGCTCGCCCGGCAAGGGGGCGAAAGGGGGTATTCACTTGTCAAAGATCGGGCCGCGGAGGAGGCGGCTGAAACGTGGGTTCAGGTCGGGGCGACGGAAAGGAGGCCGAAGCCGAAGGCCTTGGCGGGGCCGATGCCCCGGGCGAGTGTTGCCCGGAAGGCATCGGCGTCGGTGATGCGAAGTATGCCATCGAATCGCACGGCGGAGTGCGTCAAGGTGTCTCCGTTCCTTCGCCCACGTTGCGGGCCTTCGTCACGGATGCCGACACACGGGATTTGGCGTCGCTGACCATCTCGCTCGAAAACGTCCTGCATGAGGAAGTCGAAGCCTCCGGGACAGCCCTTGAGCCGTTCGCGCCCCTTGCGGGCCAACCAAGCCCCCCGCTCGTCCTCGCGCAGCAGCGCGACTCGCTTGCCCTTCATGCTTTCGTCATCGTTCGTCGGGCGAGCGATCCGCCTTGTGGGGTTGGCTCGCAGGCGGAAGCGCAGCAGCTGCTCCGCCCTGAGCCGGTCGTACGCGCGTGCAAGGTCCTTGGGCGGTTCCGGCTCGTGCAGCAGGTAGTCGCCCGGATAGAGAAAGGCCCAGTCCGGCTTCACGATGGATTGCACATAGACGGTGGCGAGGCCGCGATTCTCATCGGGCTCGGCGCGGAACAGGACACCGAACTCCCGGCGGGCCTCTGCCGCGGCCGGCGGAAACCCCCGCATGAGTGTCCGGTGCATCTCGTAGGGGTGGGCCAGCTCTCGGCGAACCCGGCGCGAGCCGCCGTCCAGCACCAGTCGTGACAGGTAGAGCGTGCGGGGACGGTCGTTCATCCGGAACCCCCGTGCCCGCTGAAGGCGGTCTTGATCCGGCGCGGCTTGAATCGCCGCTGGCCGAAGCAGAGGGGCCAGTCGTGCTGGGTTCGCTCGCCATCGGGCGCTTCGAGCATGATCCGCCTTTGGCCGCCCGACGCCAGGAGGTGGTCCTCCAGCGTTCCGTGCCTGGGTTCATCATTCGGCCGGATCGGAGGCACCGTCAGCGGGAAGCCCTTGCGCCCGAGGTACAGGAAGAACCTCGGCCGGCGCAGGGCGTCGGCGATATCGCTGAGCATGCGCAGATCCGCCGATTCCAGGCCGACGGTGAACGAAGCGTCGGCCAAGTAGTCGCGAAGGGATACGACGGTGCCCGTCCCGCTTCCATCGGCCTTGATGACGTCGAGCGCGGTGTGGTAGTCGCGTTCGGGCCGGCCTTCCCTGTCCACGCGCACGCCCATGCGGACGGCGTCGAACCGCGCTGCATGGTCCTTGTACTCGTCGCGCGTAATGCCCATCGCGGCGCATATCAGGCCGATCACGCCGCTGCGCGTCGGTTCCAGCGCCGTGTCGCGGTAAACGAAGCGGCTCCGGTAGCCCCAGGACTGCATGGGGCCTTCGAGCTGCAGGAGCAACGTGTGGACGCCGCTCATGACTGCTTCCCGTTTGGAACGACCGCCTCGATGGCCTTCTCGACGCTCTTCATGTCGGAGGCGGCCAGACCGTTGAGCCGCCCCTCCTGTTCGAGCTGAAAGCACGAGGTTGTCTCGACTCCCTGCTCGCCGTAGACGTCCTTGAGGGCATCCCAGTGGCTCGTCAACCGGGCGACGGAGAGACCGATAAGGTCGTCGTCGTCTCTGATGGGCCGGACGGGTTTAGCGAAGGCGTTGGCCAACGAGATCGGCACGCCCCCGTTGCGGCGGACGAAGAGGCCGAAGGATGGGAGGTTCTGCGCAGCGAAGGAGTTCTGCTTGCCGGTCGGGATCGCGTACACCATCGCTTCGAGGAACGCCTTGATGACCTTGTCGGCCTCGGCGTAGTTTTCCTTGTTGAGGTCCGCCGCCCACTTGCCGTTCTTCCGCTCCGTCTTGCGGACCAGGTTGCGGGCGAGCTGGTCGCGGTCCACGACGGCGTAGCGGTAGTAGCAAGCGCTATTGAAGCCAACGACGCCCATCATCCCCGCGCCGGTCTCCTCCTCCGGATTCAGTTCGTCCACCGCGGTGTAGAAGTCCATCTCCATGTCCACCTTGTGCGTGGAGATAGAGTGGGCGACCTGGCAGGAACCGTCGGTGTTGCGCTCGGGCTGCTCGGCGAGCATGCGGCCGAAGAGCGCGATGTCGTCGGAGATCTTGGCCTTTTCGAGACTCCTAACCGCCTTTTGCTCTTCGCTCTTGTTCAGGTTGGTACCGCCCGAGAGTTCCCCCCAATGCTGATTGATCAGTCCCTGCGCGGTCTCGATCTCGTCGCAGCTCACGAAGAGCAGCACCGCGGTCTTGTCGCCATCCATCTTTGAGTAGAACTGTGCCAGGAATGTGTTGATCGCCTTGGCGATCTGTTCATCGGTCCGCCCCTGCGCCGCAAGCCTGGGCGCAAGTTCAGCCTTGAGTAGCTTCGTTCGCTCGCCAACGGACGCAGTGCCGCTCTCACGCCACGTCTGCCGGGCGCTCCGCTTGCTGCACTGGCTGGAGATCCGCGCTCGGCGAAACCCGCCGAAGGTGGCGCTCTTGGGTTGGCCCGTGTCGTCGCGGTTCAGGTTTGACGGGGCGAAGTTCTGGATCAGATGCACCTCGATCTTGACGCCGGAATCACTCATGGTCCTGTGCTCCTTGTGTCTGGAGAGTCATCCCGGCATCACCTGACTGGCCGCCGGAGTTGCTTCGATAAAAGTCGCGCGCCCAGCGCAACTGGACGTGGCTCTCGGGATGATCCCACTGGAGTAGATCGTCCAGCAGCCGGAACCAGTCGAGCGGCTGCTCGTTGGCCTTCAGCAGGCTCACCGCGTGGCGGAGGTGGTCGCCCAGATCGTCGGGATGGGCGTTGAGCAGCGCGACGAAACGGGCCTCCATGCTGTCGCTCTTGGGCCGCAACGGAGCGAAGGCCGCGCCGAGCGAGCGCCCAACCCGGTGCTTCGGGAACGCGCCGAAGAGGCTGGCCACGATGTAGTACCAGCGGTCGTTGTAGCGGTGCTCGGTCAGGGACGGCACGACGTACTTATGCACGCGCGCCATCTGGCCGGGTTCCTTGCCTAGGCCGCTGCGCAGGTCGGCCAGAGCGCCGCGGTCCTCCTGCCCCCCCCTCGCCAGGGCGAACAATGACCCAATGAACTTTCTCTGTCGTTCGTCGAGACTCATGTCTTGCTGCCTCCCTTGCCAGCGCCCTTCCTTCTGCGCTTGGGCACCGCACCATTCTGCGACTTTGGCTTCAGGTCGTCATCGGTGAACGTGGTGGGTACACGGGCCGCCGCGGCGATGGCCCGCGCGGTCGTACCAAGGCTGCGGATGCTCTCCTGCAGCGCGCGCTTCGCTTGGTGTTTCACGGCCTCGCGCCACGCCCGCGTCGCCGACTGCTGGTCATCCGCCTTCCATTCGCCCGCGTTGGCGTCCCAGTCGCCCGGCAGGTTCTCAAGCAGATCGAAGAAATGCTTCTCCAGCCGCGACCAGTAGGCGGGGCGGGGATCAATGGCGTCAACCATCTTGGCAATGTCTTTCTTGTCCGGCTCTCTGCCATCGGAGTCTTCTGCAGTGGGAGAGAGGTAGAGCATGGCGATACGGCGGGTTCTCTGAATGAGATGGCCATCCAAATCGTCTAACTTGTCTCCAACCCGCTCTGCTTCGTCAATAAGTGTCTTGAGTCGCTCGATCCGGTCATCATCCCCAAGTAGTGAGATGGGAACAGGCATCCGCTCATGCCGCCAAAGGAAAGACTTGCCACGATCCGTCGCCAGGCCCACGACATTTGCGCGAGGATGGGCGGATCGCGGCAGCGTACCGTCCCCGAGCAGGCGTGCGGCATGATTCAGGCAGGGGGGAGGCTTTCGAGAACTTGACGACAAGGAGAACAACGAGTGCGCATCCCTCCATGCGGCCCTATCCTCGCCGAGCTTGATCGCCGTGAACTCTGCCGTTTCGTTGGGCCGTGAGTACGCCTTCATGGGGTCGTTCGCGTCGGCTGCTGTCTTCAGGCCATTGGTATAGAACATCGCCCGCCGATCCACGACTCGAATGAAACGGCTGAGCGCGGCGAATCGCTGGACGGGCCCGGCGAAACGCACCGGCGTCGTCCATGACTCAATGACGGTCTTGACGATGCCGGGGTCCTCCCAAGCGGGGAAGTCATTGGGCTCCACGTCAATCGGAACAAGATTGAGGAGGAGCGTCCGAAACAGGTTCTCCCCTTGGAGCCAAAGGCACAGACCCTCAACACACGGTGCGAATTGACGATAACTCGATGTGATCGTTGTAGCACCAATAGCTCCTCCGGATGAGTTGCCTGTGCCATCGAAGGAGTGAGCCGCGAGGAGCATCGTGGCGATGTGCCGGGGGTCATACTCGGGGCGCTCGGTCCCAACCCGATGGTCGAATAGGACGCGGCCACCCTTATCCGGTGCCTCGCGTACAAGCCGCATCAAACCATCGGATTTGTCTGTCTTTATCGTATCGTCGGCCTTGTACTCGTTGAGATCGAGGCCCGCAACCTGCATGAAGGGGTGATGCTCGTGGAACAGCCAGAACCGGTCGCGCCACTCCTCTAGGTACGCACTCAGTTCGCTGTTGCCGTCGAATGACTCGGCCCTGTAGAGCTTCTTCCATCCGCTCATGTCCGAGGGGCCCTGGAACGCTCGGTACAGGATCGCCAGCAGCAGACGATGGATCGACACGGTGACGAGCGGCGAATCGTCGCAGAGCTCGCCCAGTTCGTGAGCCTTCAGCAGTGTGTCCCGGATGCCCAGTTCCACGCTGCCTCCATCAAGGGAGATGCACGGAATCCACGGATCATCGATCAGGTTGAACTCGGCCACGGATCAAGCCTCCTCTTTCTCGATCATAACCCCGATATCCTCATCCACCGTCAACATGCACCCGTTCACTTGGCCCCGGTTCCGCTCGTCGAGCCGCACGAGGCGGGCGTGCCGCAGGTGGGCGTTGGTTGCCCATTCCCTCGGCGTGTGGCCACGCTCAAGCAGTGCTGTGAACACGCCGCGATGGCTCAGTTTCACCGACCGGTCCAGCAGCCGACGAACCTCAGGAACCTCGGGATCGTGCGTCAGGGGCTCACCGGCCGGCAACATGACCACGGTGACGGACGGCTCGCCCTCGCGGGTCGCTGCGCGCACGGTCCTATGCACTTCGGGATCGTCATCGTCGGCCAGTTGATCGTTGAACTCCTCGATCAGATCCGATGGGTCCTTCGGCTTCGAGATCAGCAGCCCGCCCGCGGCCTTCGCCGACTCGCACCTGCGGAACTCCGTCCTTTCCTTGGCGGTTCTTAGCGCCTCCTCCCAGCCGTCTTCGCAAGCCATCGGGCACTCGCCGTACACCGCCTCAACCAGGGCCTCGATCTCGGCGGGAACCTCGATCGAGTCTCGCTCACGCAGGGCCAGCCACGTGCGCAGCAGGATGTAGCGGTCGTACACGTATTCGATGCTCCTACCAAACGACTCCGGCGGCGGACCAATCCGATCGGCATCGCAAAGTACCCTAAACTGCGGCGATTCCAGGCCCGGCGGGCGCTCGCGCTCATGACGGTGCAGTCGGCCTGATCGCTGGAGCAGCAGATCAATGGGGGCGATCTCGGAAATCATCAGGTCAAAGTCCAAGTCCAGACTCTGCTCGATGACCTGCGTCGCCACCAGCACGGCTCGCTTCGGTCGGTGCTCACCCTCCTTGCCGAACTTGCGAAGAACTTCCGCCTCGCGCTCGCGGCGCCACATCCGCAGCGTCCTCGCGTGGAAGAGCAGGCACTCGATGTCGTTGAAGGCGGCTCGCAGGTGCTTATGGACCTCAATGGAGCGGTTGACCGTGTTGCAGATCACAGCGGCGCATCCACCCCCCGCCAGCCGGCGCGACATGGTCGTGGCTAGGGCTAGAACATCGGTGCCGGCGAACTCCAGACTGACGGTGCGCAACTCACCCATTGGCACCTCGGCACAGCCGGGCGCCTCGAGCGCCTGGCGGTTGGCGTCGTGCCGTGGCTCGGCCAGTGTTATTCGGGGATATCGCCTGTACTCGGCATCCTCCCGGCCCGAGTAGGCCTGGGCGAGCGCTTTACGTCTCGCCTCCGGCAGCGTCGCCGAGAGCAGGATCACCGTGCAATCCATCTCCGCCAGCCAGTGCAGCAGGCGCTCGAGAATCGTGCTCATGTAGGCGTCGTAGGCGTGGACTTCGTCAAAGATCACGACCTTGCCCGCCAGACCGAACAGCCGCACGAACCAGTGCTTGGTCTTAAGAACGCTCAGAAGGCTCTGATCGATGGTGCCGACGCCGAAGGGCGCGAGCAGCGGGCGCTTCTTCGCGGTGAACCATGACTGGGCATCGACATCCGCGCAATAGCCGTCGATGCTCCTGGGGGTGTACTCCGGGATCTCGCCTTCCTGAACCTCCACCATTCGGGCGAGCAACGCATCGCCATGCACGAGTTGGAGGTTCAGCTTCCCCTTGTGGCCGCGCTTCCTGAGATACTCATCCAGCACCCGCTTGAACATCGCGTTGCCAGTCGCCTGGGTCGGCATAGCGACATACATTCCCCGCGCGAAGCCGCGGCACATTGCGAGGTCCGCCGCGTACAGCGCCGCCTCCGTCTTGCCCTGTCCCATCGAGGCTTCCACGATCATGAGGAAGGGCGAGGTCTGCTCGGAAGCCAGCGTGATCGCGGTTGTTTGCAGCGAGTTGGGCCGGCTGAAGTCTGCGAAGACGCGCTCGAAGGGCGCTTCCTCGGCAAAGACCGCAGCCGGCAGCCAACCGAGGGCGTGCAGCGCTCGCTTGG
Source organism: Phycisphaerales bacterium (assembly GCA_029260315.1). Classification (GTDB taxonomy): domain Bacteria; phylum Planctomycetota; class Phycisphaerae; order Phycisphaerales; family UBA1924; genus S146-42. The sequence continues at coordinate 88,221 of JAJDDM010000033.1, forward strand.
CCTGCTGATGGGCGCTCGGCCAGTATGCGGCGGCGTCGATTTCGTCGAACACGCCGCACTGCGCGACACAGGGGAAGAAGTCCTGGTTCGACGCGATCCAGTCGGCAACGGAGATCAGCCCGGCGAGGACTGGGACGATGAATGGGTCGCTGATGTCATCCTGCGCCCGCCCGGGCTGGTTTAGATCGAAGCCGATCGTCCTCGCGAATCGATGCAGCAGTGCACCCCGAGCATGTTTCCAATCGCTGTTTCCCAGGATGTCCTGCCCGAGCTGGAGGTCACATGACCGAGGGAAGACGCCGTGATGTCCACCGGTGATCTGGCACAGGAGCGCGGCGGCGGGACAAGGCCAGAGGAACTCTCCCAGCACGAAAGCGGTCACCGTGCCGTGAGGACAGTCGCGGTCGTTGGCCGAGTGCGGCAGGCCCACGTGATCCCACAAGCGCGGTACCTTCTTCTGAAAGCCGGGACACGCCTTGCCGATGTCATGCGCACCAGCCACGAACACGAGTAGTGCTCGCGCATCGGGAACCGCCAAGGTGGCTTCCACCCGCTGCCGAATCTTTGCAGGCAAATACCTGTCCCACATAAGGCCGGCGACAGCCGCGACATCCAGCATGTGGCAAAGCAGCGGGTGATACGAATCCCCGCCACCTTGGCGAGTCTTGGCCCAAAACAGACTTATGCCGCCGTCGGGTGAGAAGTTGGGCGGCGTCACGCTGGGTTGCATGCCGCGCCACCCAGTCTCACATTGCTACGGCACATCAGCACCGCCAGGAGGAACCGCAGCAGCGCGACGTTTTCCATTGGATTGCTCGCCGCGAGCTGGAGGATTGCGCCTGCCTTGACCAGTGCGGGCCGGATCCCCACGCGTTCGGGCTTGCCGTTCGCGCGCAGGACGGGGATCCAGCGCCCGCTCTGGAGGTTGAAGTCCGTCTGCGGTGTGCTTGCCTCGTGGGCCATCGGTGTTTGCCCCGTTAGACGGTGGCGCGCACGAAGCTCTGCGGCATGCGCCTCCCGTCGTGTAAATGCGGGCCGCGATAGCCCGAGGGCCGTCACCCTATCAGATCCCTTTCAGCGCGTCAACCGGCGGCGTGGCTGGCCGGGTGCTGACCCGCTCACTACCAACGGCGCGCCCCCATCGCCTCCACCACCGCTGTCGGCGCGATGTGGTCCAGGTACCGGATCGTCGTCAGCAGGCTCGCGTGCCCGAGCTGGCGGCTGATCACGCCCACGTCCAGGCCCTCGGCACGCAGCTCAGCGGCGTGGGTATGCCTAAGGCCATGAGGGTGGACCCGCTTGTCGATCCCGGCACGCCGGGCCAGCCGCGGCAGGAGCACGCGGATGTACGACGGCGTCAGCGGCTCGCCCCGGTCGGTGCAGAACAGCGGGTCGCCCCGGCCCAGATCTGTGGCGTCGGCCCGCCGCACGATCCAGTCCCGCAGCAGCGCCGCTCCGCCCCGATCGACGCCGACGGTCCGGGCCCTGCCGCCCTTGGCCCGCAGCACGCGGATTGCCCCAACCTCGAGGTCCAGGTCCTTGGGCGCGAGCGACAGGGCCTCGCTGACGCGCAGCCCGGCGCGGTACATCACGCCGATCAGGGCGCGGTTGCGGATCCCGGTGAACGACCGGGCGTCGCAGGCGTCAATCAGGACCCGGGCCTCGTCGGATGACAGGACTTCCGCCGGCATGGTCCGCTTGGGCTTGGGCTTGGCTGGCACCAGGGGTTCCTCCAGTTGCGCTTCCTCCGCAGTAGCGTAACTGAACAGATACCAGACGGGCCGTCGAGATGGCAAGGCCCGGCGGGGCAGTTCTGTCGGAGTTCCAGCTACAGCTCGAAGGTGTCCGGTTCCGCATGTAGGCGTGCCGCTGGGATCCGGTGATGGGCGCGCTTTGTACGCAATCGAGAGTTTGAAAAAAGGGTCGCATTGTCGGCGCACCACTTGTTCCGGTCCTGCGGCAGTACCTCCCGACCTCGAAAAGCCCCGACGGTCGCAAATAGCGGATCCACAGGGGGTTCCAAGAGATTCCATCGATAATTTCGCCAGTTGCCTGTATTGTGTCAAGGGGAAGGTAATTCGGGCAGGAGAAATGCATGCTGCGGCTGACGTTTGTTTCTGGATTCGCGTTGGCGTTTTGGGGTGGGTGTCCAGCGGACGCACAGCCCTTCGAGCTTCGGACGATTGTCCTGAAAGGGGAGGAGTCTCCGGGTGCTCCGGGATTCGTCTTTGACCAGTTTACCCGCGTAAACCTAGGGCAGGACGGTCGCATTGGATTCCGCGCCTCAACGCTGAGAGAATCTCCGAGGGAGCGGATCGCGCGTGTCTACATGGCCGGACCAGGCGGTGAGCTGACGCTCGTCGCGAGCGACGGCGACGACGCGCCCAGCGGCGTAGGCGAGATCGACTCCGTAGCCACGCCGCTGCTCGCTAATAGCGGCGACTTGGCGATTCCAATTGGATTGCGAGGGGGCCGCTCGGCGGTACTCGTCGGACGACCGGGTGATCTGCGCTTCGCGGCAATCGAGGGCGGCGGCGTCTCGGGTGCTGCCGACATCCCGGAGATTGGCAGCACGAGCTTCTCGCCGGCAGGGGTGTTCGCGATCCAGAGCCGCACGTCGAACGATCGCGAGATCTGGGCCGGGCCTGCGGGCTCGATCGAGAGGGTGATCGAGGCCCGCATGCAGGCGCCCGGCTACCCGGACGGCGCATACATCGCGAGCGCCGGATTCACGCGCGTTGATGGCAGTGGTCAGACCGTTTCGCTCGCGGAAATCCGAGGCGCAGGCTACGACGGCGAGCGAATCGAAGTGGTCGCGGATGCGGACCGCGTCAGGATCGTTGGCGGGCCGCCCACAAGCCCTGACCAACTCGGCGTTGTGAGCGGCGGTTCGGTTCCCACGACCAGGTCGGACGGCACCATTGCGTTCTCGGCGCTGTACCGCGAGAATCGCGACGAGGACCCCGTCGAGTCCTCTATGGTCGGCCTACCGGGGGACCTTCGGGTGGTCACGCGCCGGGGCGATCCCGCTCCGCTTCGAGATCGGGCCGCCACGTTCGCCGACCTCAACTCAACGATCTTATCATCGAGAGACGACGTGGCGGTTCACGCAATGGCCCTGGATGATAAAGGAGAGTTCTTCGAGGGCGTCTGGCTCGAGACTAACACCGGAATGGTTCCGCTCGCGATCGAGGGCGACCAAATCGCCAACCGAGAGGGCGCGACGCTCCTAGACTTCGAGAGCCATTCCTCATCGAGGGGAATCGGCATGATGTCCGGCGGGACCGTCGCGTTCCTCGGCAACCAACTCAACCCATCCGGAGACTTTGCGGCTGCGCTCATCATCGCAGACACCACCTCGCTGCGGACCGTGGTCGCAGTGGGAGACGATATAGAGGTTGGGCAGGGCGACATCCGAACTGTTCAGGGCATCGAGGTGCGCGGATCTAGGATCGCCGGAGAACTTACCGGCCTGAACAACGACGACGGTTGGGGCGGATTCTTCAACGACAGCCGCGAGCTTGTGCTTGTGCTCGATTTCGCCGACAGCTCAACCGGCGTATTTAGCGTCGTGGTGCCGTCGCCGGCAACCGTGGCCGTGCTGACCGCAGGAGTCTTCTACGGTAGGCGACGATCGAGATGATCCCAATCGTGTAAGCGGCTATTCGTTTCGAACTAAGGGTCTACCTCTAGGTGACCCAGCGGTGGTCAAAGGAACGCTTGATCGCCATTTTTCTTCTGGGTGCGTCTTTGATGACCCAGTTGCGCTTCTATCGACAAAGCGCAACTGACCAGACCCCTTACGTCCGCAGCTTTGCCTCCTCGTCCTCGCGGGCGTGCCACCAGCCGTTGGGATCGGGGCCGAACCGGACAACGATCTCCTTCTGCTCGTCCACCCTCCCGCACGCCCGGCACCCGCGCGGGCCGTCCTCGGGCAGGAGCCACGGCGGGTCCTCGCCCTCGCAGCGGATCCGCGGCACGCCCCGGCCTTCGCACGCCGGGCAAGCGCCGCGGCGGGCAAGCTCGCGCTCCAGCCGCTCCACCCGCCTGGACAGCGCCGACCTCACTCGATCCCCTCCAGCGTCTCGACCCGCGCCGCGATGTCGTCCAGCTCGATCCCCTCGCGCCCGAACTTGAGCAGCGCCGACGCCGCCGAGACCTTCGACGCGTGCGTCGCCGCGCCGTCGGCCATGACCTTAGCGAGCGTGTTCACCGCCAGCGGGGCGTACCGCTGGGTCAGCGCGATCGCCTGCCCGAACGCCTCGCGCCGCATCTTCCGGTAGCGGGCGAGGAAGGCCGGCTCGGTCATCCACCGGTGCATCGTCCGCTGGCCGATCCCGCTTGCCCGGCACGCCGCGGCCACCGAGGTCTCGTTGATCAGCGCCGCGATCGCCTTCTCCTGGCGCGCGGTCACGTGCTCGGCGCGGGTGTCGATCTTCTCGGCCATCGCTTAGCCCCCCGCGAAGTGCCGCGACTTCCGCAGCGACTCCTCGCTCATCTCGCCGGGGATCAGCCGCGGGTCCATGTGGATCCGGCTGCGGGCGCTCGGCGTCATCCCGAACTCGGCCTCCATCCGCGTCAGCAGCGCCGCGAGCTTGTGCGCGATGCTCACCTGCGGGAACTGCTGCACGTACTTCAGCTCGCCGCTGCCGTCCATGATCGGGTACACCGGCCCTCGCATGGCGATGAAGTCCTCGGCGGCCCGCCAGCGCACCCAGGTATGGCAGTACCGCGCCAGCGTGTTCACGTCCAGAACCGTGAGCAGGCCCGACGCCCGGAGGTTGGGCGCGAGCTGGTCCCAGACCTCGCGCCCCGCCTCGTCGAGCCAGTCCGGCGGCTCGGGCGGGTCCTTGGGCGGCACGGGCTCGTTGTAGATCCGGTCCGAGCGCGCCGTGCCGCGCAGGCGAAGCGTGCTCGACGGCGTCGGTGCCGGTCCTCGCTGGCCCATCACCCACCCCCCATGCCAATACCTGGCGGATTTTGTGCGACGGGACGCCAATGGTCACCGCCCCGCGCGCCCCACAGATCAGACCCCCCCTCCCCGCGCATGCAAGGGAGTTCCCTGGAACCAAGGGGATCCAGCGCATGTGCGCGAGACGCGGCGAATTCTCGCGCATCGGCCTTGCAATGCGCGCGCGGCCTTGCCCTCATGTGCGCAGCGCCGCGGGAACGCGGGCGAAGGAGAACGCGATGATGATCACGAGCATCGAGGTGCGGGGCGAGTCGGGGAGGATCGGCGTGTTCCGCCGGCTGATCGACCGCGACGGGCTGATGAGCCCGACCATCGGCATCGAGGTCCTGAGCGAGGACCGCGAGCCGCAGGAGTTCGAGTTCGAGGCGCGGGACGAGGCCGCGCGCTGGAACGCCGCC
>JAJDDM010000034.1 GCA_029260315.1 Phycisphaerales bacterium
CCGTCAGATTGGGCAATCGCGATGGCCCCTCGAAACCACCCATATGGGCAGCCGAAAGGTGAGCTCGGATAGAAGATTGGGAACGTTCGCTTGACTGCAACGGGATTCTCATAGAAGGGAGGGCGTCTCCCGGTCCTTCTCACCCTTCCATGCTCGTTTGTCGGCCCTGGCGAACACGCAGGGCTCGCCCCATTCGCGCAGATGACACGAGGCCCGGTCGAACGCGGAGGCGCCCACGGTCGGGCCTGCGACGGATTCATCGAACCCCCGCGACCCGACTTCTGACCACGCTCTAACTTGAATGATTCAGTTCTCTTCCTTCTACTCCGTGAAACTCCGTGGTGCAGTTTTCTTCTCTGTGCTCTCTGCGCTCTCTGTGGTAAACTACTTTGTGACGCCGCGTTGAAGACTCGTTGGGCAGAGGTCTCAGAACCCGCCGGACCACCGCACGCCGCGAGTCTCAGCGGTCCTCGCCATCATCGCGCGCGTCGGGAGCCTCACGCGTCGGCTCGTCGGTCTCGCCCGCCGCCCGCTCCTCGCCCGAAGGCTCGGCGTACGTCGTCCTGGGGATGTTCGTCACCACACGCAGCTTCGCCCAGAACAGCAGCGTCACCGAGATCCCGCCCCCCACGATCACCAGCCCCGAGCGACGCAGCACCGATCGTCGGCGACGTGCGCCGGCGTGCCCAGGCGTCCCGGTTCGCTCGCGATCCATGGGCCGTTCTCCTCTGCCGCCCTCAGGCGTTTCGGGTCAAGTCCGCGAGCAGTTCCAACCACAGCCGGCGCGATCCCGCCCTCAGTTCCGTCCGGTCGTGATATGCCCCGTGAACCCGTCGACCGCGATCCAGTACTCGTCCTCGCCCCCGACGATCGTTATCAGACCGCCCGCGCTCGGCGTCGTGCCCTGCGGCTGGGTCACGGGCGCGCCCATCTCATCGAAGATGAGCACGGGCTCGCCGTCGAAGCTCGCCCCGGTGATTGTCGCCCCGCCGAAGCGGTCCTCGTCGAAGTCCATCCCCAGGATGTCGTTCGCCCGCGTGGGGTCGTACATGGCGTCGTTCTCCGGATCGAGCACCGGCCCGGTCACCCGGACAACCATGTATCGGTTCTCATCGGGAACGAACAACACCGCACGCCCCTGCTGGAACGCCATCGCGTCGCTCTGGGCGAAGGTCAGGTCCGACACCAGCGTCCGCACGCTTGAACGCACCCGAAACGTCCCGGCCTGCCCCACCATCGGGACGACCATCGCCGCGGAGATGCCGAGGATGGTCACCACGATCAGAATCTCGATCAACGTGTAGCCGCGCGGGCGCATTGCCGTCCCTCCGTCTCCGCCCCGATTCAGCCGTCGTCCTTGGGAAGACGGATCTCGGGCATGTCGGTCACCTTCACGTTCAGCCCGCCCTTGAGCGTCGCGTTCATCTGCTCGATCTGGCGACGCATCTGCTGCATCTCGCGCAGGATCTGCTTGCGCTGGTCGGCGGCGCTGATCAGCCCCCCGCCCTCGGGCGAGCGTGCCTGCTGCCCACTGCCCGCGTGGCTGACCTGGGCGTCCGCCCGGTTCGGGCCCTGGCCCAGAGCCAGGATGCCCAGGCTCAGTGCGATCACCGTCAGCGCGCCATTCCGATAGCCGTTCTTGTTCATGACTGCTACTCCCGAGGCCCACAGACCGGCCGCCTGCCGATCCCCGGCGGGTCTCTCATAGGCCATCGGGCCGTTGGCTCTCGGGGTTGAGTCACCCATGCGGGCCTCCCACAGAATTCTCGGTCCCACGATCAGAAACAGGATCGGGAACAGAGCGAAAACCCGCACGGCGCTCTCGCGCCGGCACGGGTCGAGCGGAGCGTCAGGGCATGGGCAGGGGCTGGTCGTTCGCGTCGAAGCTGCCGGCCCAGATCTGCCCGGTCGCGTCGTCGAAGATCCAGCCGTGGGTGGTCTGGTACGCGCCGTCCGGCGCGTTGCCGATCACGATCACGCCGTCGTTCGGCCCGCCCACCCACGAGTTCACCGGCGGGCCGCTGAGGTACTCACCGGGCAGCACGATCTCGCCCCAGGTCCCGTCGCCCGGCGCGACGTTGGGCAGCGCATTGCCGTTGCGGACCTGGTACACCTCGACCGCCCGCCGCAGCTTCTTCAGCTCGTGGTCGGTCGTCGCCCTCCGCGAGTCGTCGGTCGCGCTGGCGAACTGCGGCGTCGCGATCGCGGCGAGGATCCCCAGGATCACGACCACGATCAGGATCTCCACAAGCGTGAACGCGTTCTTCTTGCCGACATCGAGTTTCCTGGCGCGCATCCTCACCCTCCTCGTCCCTCGGGACAACTGATTCCAACCATGAAAATCGGCCGAACCCGTTTCCGGGATCGGCCGCTCTTTCGAATCCATCGGCAGGCACATGGCCGACCGAACAAGTGCTCAGGTTAGTTGGTGTTGTAAGAGAGTGTGTTGGTGGCTGCGGTCCAGGTCCAAGCCGTGGTTGCGTCGGGACCAACGTCATAGGGCTCGGTCAAGCCGCCGTAGAACGGATTGGCGGGCGAGTCCTTCAGGTAATTGGCGTCGACCAAGACTCCAAAGTGACCGTCTGGGTTGGTGCCCGGAAGGGTCGGTGCCTGCTGAAGCTCGGCCATTGTCGGATACGCGCCCGTCTTCGCCCGGAAGAGTTCGATCTGATTCTGGATTGTGCTGACCTGCGTGTCCATGTTGCCCACCCGCGCATCATCCGCGGCGGTCGTGAACTGAGGCACGACGATCGCAGCCAGAATACCCAGAATGACCACAACGATGAGAATCTCGACCAGTGTGAAACCGCGATTGATCTGACGCTTCATGCTGACCTCTCCTTCGGCATCTGCCGTGAGCGGGGCGACGCGCCCCCCGAATGTCCTAATCGCCGGCAAAGCCGTTTCGGGCCGCACGGGCAGAAGCCGCTCGCACCCTTGCCCGCACGCCCCGGGACCACCCCGGAACCGCCGGCGACATTTCTCACATCGGAGAAGTTGCAATACACCTGTGGGATGATGCCAGTCGCCAACGCCCCCACCGGTCGCCCTGTGCCGATCAGGCCAAGTACAACGCCAATCCGGGCGCTTTCCGCCGAGTTATCAGCGTCAAGAACGCCAGAATCACGCCCTGCAACCGCGCACGACCGACCACTCGCCCCACAGAGCCGCGAGCGCAAGCTCGCGATGGGGCGCCCAAGCACCAGGAACGCCGGGCCCATCAGCACACGCCCGATACCACTCTCGCGCACCGCCCCGTCCGGAAACACCCGTGCATGGCGACAACGTGCCACCGACCATGGCTCTGCATGGTCGGTGCTCTTCGGCCCCAAAAAAAACACCCGCCGCTCAAAGCAGCGGTCGGTGGCACGGGCTCCAGTCTTCGGTTGTCGCTCTACCGAACGCTCGTCACGATCATCGAACCGTTAGACCCGATAATCAGCGGCACCACCCGATCCTCCGGAAGCTTCAGCGCCCCCATCAGGCTCGCCGCGGCGGTTGCCTCCAAGCCATTCGAGTTGATCGCGACATCGATCAGCCGCTCGACCTGGCGCCCGTCCAGCAGGTTGCCGAAGCGCTTGGCGCTGTTCTCGACGTGCCCGAGCAGCTGCACCCGCTCGATCCCGCCGGCGTCCAGGGCGCTCTCCATCATCGCCACCTGCACGCGGGCCTGGTTGATCCAGCTCAGGACCTCGGCGACCTTAAACTTGATCCCGCCCTCGGTGTCGCCCAGCGTCGCCACCAGCGGCAACGCCGCGTCCGCGACATCGAACACCGCGTTGCGGGCGACCGCCAAGTCGCGCATCGCGTCGAGCGAGCGCGTCGCGTAGATCGCCGCCTCTTCGGTGCTGATCGTCCCGCCCGAGGCCTCCTCGATCAGGGCCCGGATCGAGTTGCGCATCTCGGCCTCGGCGATCGCGCTCCGCCGAACCGCGACCATCGGGTTGGCCGCCAGTCGCCGGCGGACCACCTCGAACCCCTGCCCCGTCGCCAGGGCCAGCACGGGCGTCGCGACGAGGCGGGCGTCATCCCGAATCTCGTCGATCGTCGGGCGGACCTGGTCGGTCGTCACGTCCACGAGGATCACGTCCACGCCCGGCAGGTCGCTCATGGGCGTCGCGAGCGCCGCCAGATTCGCGCCCGAGACGGTCTCATATCCCTCAGCCTCGAGGATCCGCCGCAGCACGCCCGCCCGCTCGGTGTCCGGCGTGATCACCACGCCCACGCGACGCGACGCGTCGCGAATGGCGCTGGAGAGGATCGGAACGACGCGCTCGGCGCCCTCGAAGTTCCGCTCGGGCTGGGTCTTGGCCAGCGCCAGCGACGACTCATACTGCACCCGCCGATTCGGGTAGCTCAGGGCCTCGATCAAGGGCCGCCGATCGCGGGCCCCCAAGGCGTCCTGGAAGAGAATCGGGTTCTGCATGTCCCCCGCGCCCGCGACGCGCTGGATCGCGCTGATCGCGTCCATCGCCAGCGGCGTGTCCGAGGAATCCAACGCCCGACCCAGCACCCACTGGCACTTATCCACGCCCGAGCCGGTCGCGAACCACATGGCTTCCTTCTGATCCGGACCGTACAGCGGGTTGTCATAGCCGTCGGGCGTGTCGATCTCACGCGAGAAGTTCGACGCGATCCACAGCGCGTGGGCCGGGTTGTTCTCGGCCCGGTACCGCAGCGAGCGGCTGCAAAGGCGCATCGCCATCGCCTCGTGGAAGACCTCGGTGCGGATCGCCGTCGCGGCAAGCCCCGAGCCCGGGATCGCCGGGTCGAAGTCCCAGACGAGCTGGTACTCCTCGCCCGGGAAGGCGGTGACCTCGCGGCGCTCGTCGTAATAGACCTCGGCAAGGTCGTAGAACCACTCGGCGGCGTCGCCGCCGCCCGATCGGTCCGTCAGCCGCATCCGGATCGCCCGCTCGCACGCCGAACGCACGTTGTCCGAGTTCGTCTGCACGCTCAGCTCATAGACGAACGGCAGCCAGGTGTCGTACTCGATCTGCGACATCAGGTTGACGACCAGCTCCTGGCGGGCCGCGCCCAGCCCCGGCAGCGCCGTGACCAGCGGCAGAATCGCCTGCCGGCCCATGTCCAGCATTACCCGGCGCGCCCCGTTGCGCAGCACGAGATTGTCATTCTGCACCAGGGCGCTGAGAAGCTGCGGCATCGCATACTCGCCCGCCGACACCAGCCGCTCGCGCCCGATGATCACCTGACGGAGCGTCCCGGTCAGCAGATTGATGTTCCGCTCGATCTCCTGCGGATCGCGGGCCCTCGCCCGACGCCCGTCCTCGTACAGCTTGTCCAACTCCTCGGCGATCCGTCGCAACGCCGGGCGATTCGTGGGCCGGCGGGCAACGATCACCGCGTCGGAGAAGTCGTCACGTCGCAGCGCATCCTCGATCAGCGCTACGAACTGACGCGGATCCAGCCCGCGATCCAGCAGCTGCTGGCCGAAATCGGCGGCGAGCTCGTGCTGATCGATCCGGACATAGTGGACGAAGTCCTGGATCAGCTCGGCCTCGCTGGGCCCGTCCTGGGCGAGCGCCGGCAGGGAGAACACGCCGACCAGAAGGGTCACGATGATCCGCTGAATCTGTTGCTGCACAGCCGACTCCCGAAAGTTGTCCGAGTTGCAGGCGTCCTACCCGGGGCTCAAGAGCCCCCCGCACGCGAGTACCGTCCCATACGCCAGAAGCGCGGGCACAGATCCGCCGCGTCCCCATGGGGCGAAAGGGTAGCAGGAACCAAGCCCCGAACAAGCCCGCCGGCCCCACTCCCTGTCCGAGAACAGCCCCCGATCCGTTCCATCTCATGTCCGAGAAGCCGAACTTCCCCCTGCCAGACACCCCGACCGTCAAGACCGCCTCGGCCGCGACCGATGCTCGCTCGGTTCATGGCCCCCCGGGGACCTCTCCTCTGGCGGCATCCCTTGTGCGTGTTCCCCGAGGTCTCAATGATGCCACAAGAGAAGGACGTTCTCACCACCGGCGAGGTCGCCAAGATCTGCAACGTCGCCCCTCGCACGGTCTCCAAGTGGTTCGATTCCGGGCAGCTCAAGGGCTACCGGATCCCGGGCTCCAAGGATCGGCGGATCCCCCTGGACGAGCTCACCCGCTTCATGCGATCCCACGGCATCCCTATGCAGGGGCTCAGTTCCGGCAAGATCCGCGTCCTGATCGTCGACGCCGACCCCGAGGTCGTCAGCACCCTGGACAACGTCCTGGGCGAGCAGACCAACTATGAGGTCGCCACCGCGACCAGCGGCTTCGAGGCCGGCCTGGCGTGCGAGCGGATCCGCCCCCATGTCCTGCTGCTGGATGTGCATATGCCGGACTCCGATGGCCGCCGGATCGCCGAGCTTGTCCGTAACAGCGAGAACCTCCAGATGACCCAGGTCATCGCGATGAGCGCCAAGCTGACCGACGGGCAGGCCCACGCGCTGCGCCCCGCGGGGTTCCGCGATTTCCTCAAGAAGCCCTTCCAGGTCCGCCAGGTCGTCGAGTGCATCGAGCGGGCGACGAACATCGCCGCCTGAGCTCGCTCGACCCAGCCCGGACCCCGGCCTATCTTTCTTGGAATCGTTCTAAGAAGGAGATGCCATGGCCCTTGTGCTCAGCGAGTCGGTCCGCCGGTCGATCGCCAACGAACTCCAGCCCCTGCTCTCGCGCGTGCTGGATCTGACGCTCACCCTCAAGCACGCCCACTGGAACATCCGCGGCGGGGGGTTTCGCCCGCTCCACCTGCACCTCGACGAGATCGTCGAGATGACCCGCGAGTTCTCTGACGAGATCGCCGAGCGCATCGTCGCGCTTGACGCCCCCGCCGACGGCAGGACGGCGACTATCGCGAACGAATCGGGCCTTGATCCGATTTCCGGGGGTTTCATCGGCTGCCAAGACGCGATCGCCCATCTGGTCGAGAGCTTCGATCAGACCATCGCGCTGGCCCGCGACGCACAGAGCGCTCTCGCGGAGATCGACGCGGTCACAGAGGATCTGGTCATTGAGGTGCTGCGAGGACTCGCCAAGCAGCGTTGGATGCTCGCCGCCGAGATCGACGAGTCCGGCGCATCCTGAGGCGCCCGCGGAACGCGCGCATACAGCGCGTCGTCGCTCAGAAGTGAAATCGGAAGATCAGCCCGACGCCGATCTCTCGCTCCAGCCGCTCGTCGACATCCTGGAACACCGGCACCTGCACGGTCGCCTCGACCGTCCATCGCGGCATGACGTACTGCACGCCCGGCGCGATCATCAGCTCGTGATCGCCCCCGGCGTCGTAACGCCCGTTGAGCTCGAGCACGCCGTAGAGCGTGTTCGGCACGCCCTCGCCGTACGACGCCGGCAGCAGGCGGTAGGTGTACGCCAGGTCGTACTGCAAGCGGTCGTCGTCGGAATCGGTGTCGAAGGTCCAGATGGCGTCGGCGCTGATCCCGTGGCGATCCGCGGCGAGCGTCCCCACCGCCCCCAGCTTCGGATTGAACGACTCGCTGGAGAACGGCTCGTCGTAGGTCGGGATCTCGACCCCGCCGAGCGCCGCGAACCGCAGCGTGCTGTTGGTCCCGAAATCGTCGCGATACACCCGGGCCTTGACGAGCATCGTCAGATCGCCGAAGCCGAAGTCCTCGCGATCGCCCATCGGCGTCTCGATATCGCGATAGCGCAGCGGCGCGTTCACGATAAGCGTCCAGCGGTCGTAGATGCCATGCACAACCGTCGTCGAGGCCTCGTAGACCGAGGCCTCGCGTCCGCCGTCGCCCGGATCATCAAAGCGGTTGAACCGGAACGCCTGGCGCACGATGGTCGTGCCCGTCGCGGGCTGGAGCGCCGCATCGGAGTTGATTCCTTCCTGCGCGGCCGCGCCGCTCGCGACCAACGCACACGCGACACACACAATCGAACGAACTCGCATTTAGCCCCCCTCGGGCATCTCGATGGAACGCAGGGTGAATCCGCTGGCGTCGACCGCCCTGCGCAGACTCGCCTCGCTCGCGGGTGACTCTTCTGACAGCAACACGTCGGCTTGGCCTCGACCGAGGCTGATGCTCACGTTCCGGACGCCCATCACCTTGCGGAGCGAGTCGTCCAGGTTCGTGGCGCAGAACGGTCAGGTCATGCCGTCGACGCGCAGGATCGCGGTGTGGGCCGGGTCGAACGCGACCGCCCGGGCTTCGCTCTGCTGGGCGTCGCGCTGCCGGGCGTCACCCTCGCTTGCCGTCTGCCCGGATTCGTTGGCTGCGCATCCACCGAGCAGTGAGATCGCACCGACAATCGTGAGATGTGATCGCATCGAGAAGTCCTTCCAAAGCCCCGAACGCCGAAGCCTATCCCGCGCCTTGTGAGCGTGCAACATTCCACCCTAGTGACACCCCGACCCGCCGCTACCGCGATCCGCTCCAGGGCGGGAACCATCCAGCGGCCTGCGTTCGAGCGTGAGCGTCGCCCGCCGACCCCGCTTCTTGTCCTTTCGCCCGAGCAGGCGCCGCCAGGGAATCAGCGCCCGCAGCAGCCAGCCCAGCGCCACGAGCGCCAGCAGCGTCGCGACCCAAAACTGCCAGTCGCTCAGGGGAAACGGAGAAATGGCCGAGGCGAACGAAGGCACTAGACCACCTGCCCGACGATGAACGCCGCGGCGTACGCCAGCCCGCACATCCACACGAGTTGCACGATCGCCCATCGCGCCCCGCCGGCCTCGCGCGCCGTCACCGCCAGCGTCGGCAGGCACTGCATCGCCAGCACATAATACACAAACAGCGACCAGCCCACGCCCGTTGTAAAGATCGGCGTGCCGTCGTCGCGCTCGCCCTGGGCGATCCGCTCCAGCACGCTCTTGTCGCCCGGATCCGCCTCCTCATCGCCCAGAATGAGCACCGACATCGTCGTCACGAACACCTCGCGGGCCGCGAAGCTCGCCAGCACCCCCACCGTGAGCTGACGATCGAAGTCCAGCGGCTCGAACACCGGCTGGAGCGTCGTGCCCAGCTTGCCCATGAAGGAGTTCCGCGCCTGATGGCGTGCACTCAAACTGTCCGCCTCCGCGCGCAGCTCCTCGATGCGATCGCTCGCCGATGCATCGGCGCTCTCCAGCGCCGCCGCTTGGGCTCGCAGATCCGTCGCCGCCGCCGGCGGATCCGACTGCGGGTACGCCCCCAGCCACCACAGCACGATCGCGATCGCCAGGATCACCGTCCCGGCTTTCTTGAGAAATACCAGCCCGCGCTGGTACGCCGCGACGCCCGCCGTCCGCAGGCTCGGCATCCGATAGTCCGGCAGTTCCAGGACCATCGTGCGGCTCCTGCCTCGCAGGATCGTCCGCCGCGCGATCAGCGAGCTGAGCAATCCCGCGACGATGCCGAGCACATACCCGCCGGTGAACGCGAGCGCCTGCACCGCCGGGCGACCCGGGAACAGAATCCCGACCAGCAGCACATACACCGGGATCCTCGCCGTGCAGGTCATGAACGGCGCGACCAGGATCGTCGCCAGGCGATCCCGCCGATCCGGGATCGCCCGCGCCGCCATGATCCCCGGCAGCGCGCACGCGTGACTGGAGAGCAGCGGCACGAACGCGTGCCCGCTCATCCCGAACGGCCTCAGCACGCGGTCCATCACGAACGCCGCCCGCGCCAAGTACCCCGTGTCCTCCAGCAGCGCGATCAGGAAGAACAGCATCACGATCTGCGGCAGGAAGATCAGTGTCGCCCCGACCCCCGCGATCACGCCGTTGGCGATCAGGTCCCCCAGGATCCCCTCGCCCAGCAGCGCCGTCGCCGCCGCGGATGCGTTCGCGAAGATCCCGTCGATCCAGTCCATGGGCCTTGCCGCGAGCTTGAAGATCACCCAGAAGAGCGCGGTCATCACCGCCGCGAACCCGACGAGCCCGAGGATCGGGTGCGTGAACGCGCGATCCAGACGATCGGTGAAGGTCTGGCGCTCGACGGCCTCGCTGGCCTTGAAGACCTCGACGCTCAGCGCATCGACCCACTCCCGCAGCGCGTCCTGGTCGCCCGCCGGCCCGCTGGTCGCGATCTTCGCCTCGCCCAACGCCTCGCGCAGCTCGCTCAGCCCCTCGCCGGTCCGCGCGCTGCACAAAACCACGGGACAGCCCAGGATCTCGCGCAAGCGCTCCTCATTGCCGTGGATCCCACGACGCCGGGCGACATCCACAAGGTTGATCGCGACCACCGTCGGCAGCCGCCGACGCAGCGCCTCGCCCAACATCCCCAGACTGCGCGGCAGGTTGGTCGCGTCCAGCACGACACACACCGCGTCGGGCGCCTCGGCGGGCTCGCCGCGCGGCGCCATCTCCCCCGCCAGCACACGCCGACACAGCACGCCCTCGGCCTCCTCGCCCTCCATCGAGTACACACCCGGCAGGTCGATCAGCTCCAGACGATCACCCTTGGGAAACCCGATGCGGGCCTCCTGAGTCGTCCCCGGAAAGTTGCTGGTCTTGAGGCGCACGCCGCACAAGCGGTTGAACAGCGTCGTCTTGCCCGTGTTTGGGTTGCCGATCAGGGCGATCCGCTGGGCGCGAGCGCCCGTCGGCTTGGGCTCGGCACTCGTTTCAATCGTGGTCATCGCTCGATCGCGACCATGACCTGCTGGGCGACCCGCCGGCTCACGCCGATGCGTCGGCACATCCCGGGCGTGCAGCCGACCTCGACGATGCACGGCTCGCCCCGCCGACACACCCGGATCGACGCCCGTTCACGCAGGCCCATCGGGCCCAGCGTGCTGGCCTCGCTCTTCTCGAGCGTGACCGAGCAGACCGTGCCGCGAGCACCGCGGGCCATCTGCGCGAGGGACACATGGACCGGCTTGTCGCCGCTTGGCACACCCATCCCGCCCGTGTCCGTCATGGCCGATTCTCCAAGTGGGAGACTCTGTCCCGCCACGCGAGAATAGGCCAACTGAGACTCGTTCTCAACACCTTCCCATGGTAGATGCACTTTGTATCGGGTCGCCAAAGGAGCAGGCGACCGATGATCCACTCACCGATCGCAGCCCATTCACACCTCCATTCACCTCAGCCATCCTGAAATTCCTGATTTGCTCCCCAGGCCGTTGTCCGATGGACCCGAACCGCGCGGCTCCGGGCGGCGAAGCGTAGATTGGCCGGCTAGAATGTCAGGAGGTTGTTAGCGTGGCGAAGAAAAAACCTAAACCTGACTTCGTCATACGCATGGTTGGACCTGGAGTCCGGCCTTGGATAGTCCCCATGCGGACTCTTACAAGGGCGCTGCAAGCTGTCCAAAGACTGCTCGACCAACGAGAAGATCACGACGAAGAGGAGTCGGCCAGTGACGGAACTGAGCCCTGCGAAGATTCAATTCTCCACCTGATCGGACTGAGCGCCAGGTCAGCGGGATACGCGGTGGCGTCGGATCTCGGCGAATCTTCACTCCGGACGCTGAGGTTGGTTGGTGAAGCAATTTCGGATCCGGTCGGTGCAGATTGGACGCCCGCAGTTCTGTCGTCAGTAAGAGATCTAAGTGACGTCGCCAAATCTCTTGGCTGCGAGATCGAACTCCGCCTGCCGGGAGCCGGGACAACATATGGAGACGTTCTTGCCAAGATCGCGCCTGAATCATTCGCCAATATTGCCGAGCACGCATTCGCTCGTGGACGTACATCGGTATACGCCCGGCTGGAACGCGTAGGAGGTGCGACCGAGATGCACTGCGGCATTCGGATTCCGAAGCAATCGCGGCGGATGGTTATCTGCCGCCTTGCGAATGCGGATCTGGCTCGCGATCTCGGAAAACACCTGTATGAACATGTAGTGCTCTCTGGTGACGCAGAGTGGGTTCGCCATAGTTGGCATATACGCAGCATGTATGTGACCGCCTTTGAGCCCCCGAAGACAGGATCCGTGATGGATGCACTCGACAGTATTCATCGGGCCGGAGGAGAAGGCTGGGACTCTGTAGTAGATCCAGAAATAGAACTTCAGGAGATACGAGGCGAGTGAGTAGTGGCCGCATTGTATCTGTCGATACGATGACGCTCGTGTGGGGCATCCGCCAGGATGGCGCAGCGGACCTCACGAAACGTGCGCGCTGGCTGTTTCAAGAACTGGAGAACGAAGAAGCTCAGATCGTCGTTTCTGCGGTCTCATTGTCCGAGTATCTCGTTCCGGTTGAGCCCGCCAAGCGATCCGCAGTGGCACAAAGAATGAGCGACCGATTCATAGTTGCACCATTCGACATCCCTTCATCCATCCTCGCGGCTCGCTTGTTTGTTGAAGAGAAAAAGAGGCGATCTGGCGGCTCGCCCAACTCACGCAAAGTCCTGCGAGCCGACTGCCTGATAGTCGCGACAGCCGCCGCACACGGGGCGACCGCATTCTACAGCCACGACAAAGGTTGCCGTGCTTTGGCCAACCGGATAATCGAAGCATACGAACTGCCGTCCCAGCCGGGCAATCTCTTCGAATACTGACCTCTTGCCCTCGCTGTCAACTTCTGATGCTTTGGTTCGACGAGGGGAATCGGCCAGCGCCCAGCAAGTTGGGAGGGACCAAAGTGAAACACTACAGATACCCGAAGCCTGTCCAGACCGCCCCATCCTCACCGGATCCCTCACCTATCATCCAGCCTCTCTACCAAGATCAGGGAGTCCGCGCCAGCGGCAACACCCGCGGCTCATCCAGCGGCGTCACCTCGAACAGCGACACCCCGCCGATATCCCTGCGGAACACCCGCAGCCCCTCCTGATCGCCCAGGCGCACCGCGTTCTCGCGATGCTCCACCAGCACCAGCACCTCGCGCCCGTCGGCCCGCGCCAGCAGCACGCCCGTCCTCGGCGTCATGATCCGCTTGTAATCCCACCCCACCAGCTCCAGCCCCGGCGCATCGCTCGAAACGACCAGCGGCTGATCGAACCGCCGCTCCATCCAATCGATGAACGCCGCCTCATCCGTGCATACGGTGCGCGGCTCAAACCCCGCGTCCACAATGCTCGCGTACACCTCGCCCGGCTGGTCGAACGGGGCCTGCTGGGTTGAGAACAGCAGGAAATACGCGCCGATCGCCCCAGCAACGAGCACGCTCGCCGCGATCAGCAACGGCTTCAGCAGTCCGGACCGCTCGGATCCGACTTCGCCCGCGACCGCCGGCAGCTCCACACTCTGTGCGGGAAACCAGCGAGCCATCGACGCGTCGACGCGCCCCTGCAGCTCGACCTGCTCGCGCAGCTCCGGCGAGCGTCCGAGCTGCTCCTCGAAGGCACGCAGCGCCTCGCCCTCCAGAAGGCCGTCCAGGAACAGATCGAGTTGTTTCTCCACCTCCGCGGTGATCAGTCGTTCAGTCATGCCCAGCCCCATGGCGCTCCTGCGCGTGCCCAGACCCCCCCAACGCCTCACGCAATCGCCGACGGGCGCGATGCACATGGCTCATCGCCGTCCCCTCGGGAATATCGAGCAGTTCCGCGATCTCTCTGTAGCCCAGATCCATCGTCGTCCGCAAGAGAACGCACGCCCGAGGGATCTGGTCCAGCGTGTTCAGCGCCCGCACGACGTCGTCGTCGAACGTCGCCTGGTCCGCGAGGAGCTCCCCATCGGAACCAATGGGCATCTCCACATCTTCTCCGGACGAGCCCTCGTGGCTCGCCATCGTCAGCGGATCCACCGGCGTCGTGTCCCGGCGCATCCGCCGGCGACGCTCGTTCAACGCCGTGTACCGCACGATCTGGCCCATCCAGGCCCCGAAGCTCGTGCCGGGCGTGAACTCATCGAGTTTTCCCAGCGCGATCACCGCAGCCTCCTGAACGAGGTCGTCCGCCTGCGTCCGGTCCCCGACGATGGCCAGCGCGATACACCGCAACTTGCCCGACACCTCGCCGAACAGGCGCGCGAAACGCTCGCGCGAGAGCTCCCGCGTCGGCGACAAGTCCGCCCCACTCGCCGAGAATCCAGACATTTCATCCTCCGGATGTCGCATAGTGGGCCTGCCTATTGCATGAGGGCGGCCTTTCCCGGCCCTTCGGAGGAATCTCCACTCCAAGGCCGTCGATCCCTGGGATGGCCCTGGGGCCGATCCCATCTGGTCCGCACCGCCCATGTACCCCGACGCAAGCTCCTCTGTTCCCGCATTCCCGGACCATGCACGCATGGATCTTCGGAGATTCTCGAACGATATCGCGATGTCGTCCGCCGTTTCGGCGCGATCGGCCCTCGATCGCCGACGCCGTCCCCACCCGCTGGTAGAGTTCGTCATACCTCCCCCGCCCTCGGTTTCGGCGACGGGCCCGATCGCCGCGAGGGCACAGGACTCGGGCGGAGGTGCGCGCCATGTCGCGTTTCAGTTTGCTCACGATGTTGGTTGCCCTGCTCTGGCTGGGCGGCGGGTGTGTTTCGCAGGCGGACCTGCTGGAGGTGCAGTCCAGGGCTCAGGCGCTGCGATCGGAGCTCCAGAGCGATATCAAGGCCCTCAACCGGGTCATCCAGAGTCTGCCGCCGGACGACCCGGCCCGCGCCGACGCGATGGCGAGCCTCCAGGAGCTCCAGACGCTCGACGCGGCGATGGCCTCGACGATCACCCGTATCCAGGCCGTCCTCAATGAGGCCGACAGCCCCTCGGACCCCCTCACCCAGCTCGTCGGCTGGCTCGCCCCCTGGCTGCCCGAGCCGGCCCGCACCCCCGCCCTGCTCGGCTCGGCCCTGCTGGTCAGCGTGGTCCGCGGGCAGCGCCTCAAGGCCGGATTCCGATCCGTCGTTCAGGGATTTGATAGGGCACTGAAAGACGACCCGGCCTTTTCCGAAGGGTTCCAACGGAACGCGCCGACGTTCCGGGCAACCCAGACGGCTTTCGCCCAGCGCCTTGTAGACTCGATGAGTCGGCGGTCCTGACCGCAAGGCGGAATCCGCCGAGCAGACCGTGGAGGAGAGTCCATGTCCCGACGAGCGTTCACGCTGATCGAGCTGCTGGTCGTCGTCGCGATCATCGCGACGCTCATCGGGATTCTCCTGCCCGCCATCGGCGGCGCGCGCGAGTCCGCCCGCCGACTCAAGTGCATGACCAACCTCAAGAGCCTCGGACAGGGCTTCGCCCTCTACATGGACAGCAACGACTACGTCCTGCCCTACGTCCCGCCCCTCGGCGGGGGCGGGGGCGACGACGAGTACGACATCGACAGCCTCTTCCGCGCGCTGCAGGACCACATCGACATCGCCGTCCCCATCAGGGAGCCCGGCGAGGACTACTACAGCTTCGTCAGCGAGGTCTTCCGCTGCCCGTCCGATCTCGTCGGCACCGACGAGCAGACCGAGTACGAGCCCCTCTGGCGCTCCGCCGGCACGAGCTATCAGTACGACGCCGGGGCCCTCATGGTCGGCGTCGAACTCCTCCAGCTCAGCGACGACCCCGCCAGGTTCGTCACCAAGCTCTACGAGAACCGACCCGACATCAAGGACGGCTTCCCCGTCGTCTCCGACGCCGACGGCTGGCACAAGAAGAACCCGATCTCGCCCAACGACGGCAAGAACGCGCTGTACTTCGGCGACTGGCACGTCGACTGGCACTCCGGCGACGAACTCTAGTTGCCCGATCAGACCTCTGGAGCCCGCGATGCCCGACATGGACCCGCTTCTGATCAACGCCGACAAGCTGCCGGCAAAGCGCCCCACGCCGAACTCGGCACGCGAGGGGCTCAACCGTGTGGGCGAGACGATCGTCTACGGGCCCTGGCGCACGCCCGATCGCCGATGGATCTCCGGCTCGATCCTCGCGACCGGGCTGGTGATCGCCGGCGTCTGGGCGTTCCTGACATTGCGTCCGATGCCCAAGCCCGACGCCGCCAGCGACGCGATGGACCGGATCTTCGGCTACGCGCTGCTGCGCGAGGAGTTCAACAACCTGCCGATCGAGGAGCGATTGGAGCTGGTGGGCCAGATCGTGCAGCGGGTCAAGAGCATGGACCAGTCCGACTCGCTGATGCTCGCGAGCTTCGCCGCCGGCATCCAGGGGGCCGCGCGCGAGCAGCTCCTGGAGAACACCTCCAAGCTCATGATCGACACCGCGGACATGATCGCGATCGATTACACCAGGGTCGCCCCCGAGGATCGCGAGGCGTTCCTCGACGACGCGTTTATCAAGCTCACCGAGATCGCCGCCGCGTTGGGCGGCGAGGAGATCGATGAGTCCCGCGAGGAGCGCCTGGAAGAGGCCCGCGCCCAGGCGCAGCGCGATTCCGAGCAGATGCAGGATCGCCCGGTCTCCATGCGCCAGGCGGGGCGCGCGTTCCGCTTCATGGACGGCGACATGGGCCAGCACGCAAGCCCGCAGCAGCGCGGACGCGTCACGGTCCTGATGCGCGACATGGTCCGCCATCTGCGCGGGCAGAACATCGCGACCGGCAAGCCCAAGGGCGGCGGCTAGAGCGGTCTTTGTGATCGCGTAGCGTTTCGGGGCAGGCCGTTTGGGGGTGCCGTGGTCTGATGCGAGTCTTCGAGCGAAGGCCACGCCGACACCGCCATGCGCTCTCAAACAGCCTTGCCGTTCGGGCATCGCCGGCGGCTCGCGTGGCCTTCCTCGCAGAGCCTCGTCAGACCACGGCACTCCGAACCCGCTATGCGATGCGCAAAGATGCTCTAAGCGATCACTACACCCGCCCGTTCAGTTCACCCGCCCATCCAGTTCCGCAGACGTCGGCGTTCCGGACACCACCTCGACCGCCCACGCCAGTTCTCCGGGCAGGCACACCCCCGCATCGTCGAAGCAATACCCGAATCTCAGGTCGATACGCAGGACATCGCCCTCGCGCAGCGAGCCCACCGGGAACGTGATCGTCGCCGGCAATCCGGCGTCCGCCATCGTCCGCTGCGCGATCACCTCGCGCCCCCGGGCAACCCGCACCTGCATCGGGAACTCGCGATTCGCCTTCGCGCCCTCGGGCAGCTCGCCATCCAACACCAGCGTGACCTCGCCGCTCGTATCCAGCGCGACCGTGCGAGACGCGACCGCGCCGCCATCACCAGACGCCCCGCCACCCAAGCCCAAGCCGTCGATCATCACCTCGCGCCACGCCCGTCCCGGCACGTCCACCATCACCACACGATGGTGATTCGTGTCGGCGATGAACAGGCGCGTGGACCCATCGGCCTCGACCGCAAGGTCCAGCCCCGCCGGCTCTGCCAGAACCAGGTCCAAGGCCGAGTCGCTCCCGACCGAGCCCTCGCCGAGCCACCGCCCCACCACGCGCTGCGCGGGATTGAGGATCTTGATCCTCCCGTTATATGTGTCGGCGATGAGCAGGCGATCGCCCGGTTCCCGGCTCCACACCGCGACACCCAAGGGATGCTGCAGACGTGCATCGGGGTACGCCCCGTCCACATCGCCGAAGTCGAACAACCCCGTGCCGATGAGGGTGCGGACCTCGCCGCCCTCTCGCGTCTCACCGAAATCCAGCGCCCGGATCGCGCTGGTCTCGCTGTCGGCGAAGTACAGCGTCCCACCATCGCTCGACAGACTCAGCCCCGACGGCTGGGCGAGCTGCGCCGCCAGCGCCGGCCCGTCGACGATGTTCTCGTAGCTCGACCCCGCGAGCAAACGCGCGACCCGCGACTCGATATCCAGCTCCCACAACTGGTGCGTCCCGGCCATCGCGATGAAGAGCGTCTCGCCGTCCCTGGACAGCTCGACATCCCAGGGCGAGGCCAGCGGCTGCTCGCTCCCGGCCCGCCCGCCGCGACGGTCGGAGCCCTGCTCACCCGTCCCCACGACCGTCACGACCTCGAAGCTTTCCAGATCGATCGTCCGGATGGCGTGGTTCCTGGTGTCTGCGACATAGAGCACGCCCTCGCCGAAGGCCATGCCCTGGGGATCGTTGAACATGGCGATCTCGGCGGATCCTCCCGCGAACCCCCGCTCGCCGGATCCCACGATCTGCACCAGCTTTGCCCGCCCGTCGCCATCCGGATACGTCGCGAGGATGACGCGGTCATTGGAGGAATCCGCGATCGCCAGCCAGCCGTGATCTTCGCCGCCACTCGGCGCTCGCGCTGCAACCTTGCCCGGATACCGCAGCCCGCTGGCGCTGGCGACCTCCGCGTCCAGCTCGATCTGCACGCGTTCATCCGCGAGCGTGCCCGCGGCCTTCGCCTCATCGAGTGCCGCGCGGATGGCGTCATCGAGAATCTCGCGCTGCCCCTCGCCGCTGGCGATCCCGATCACGCTACCGTCGGCCCCGATGAGCACGAAGCTGGGCCACGCCCGCACGCCGAAACGCTCCCAGATCCGCCGCCCGTCGTCGATCACGACCGGATGGTGGATGTCATAGCGCCGCATCGCGTGGCGAACGCTCTGGCGATCGCCCTCCTCGTCGAACTTCGCCGAGTGAACCCCCACGACGACGAACGGTTCGTCGGCATACTTCTCCTCCAGGTACTCCAGATCCGGCAGGACGTGCATGCAGTTAATGCAGCAGTACGTCCAGAAATCCAGCAGCACGACGTGCCCCTTGAGATCGCGATCGAAGCGCAGCGGGCGGTCGGTGTTCAGCCAGCCGAGGTTGGGCTCCAGCTCCGGCGCGGGCGGCCCGCTCTCCGCAAGCGCCTTGCTGCCCGAGAACAGCGCCGGCACGACCATCACGACGACCAGCGCGAACACGAAGCACACGCCGAACCGGATCGCCCGCTTGCCTTGCCTGTTCATCTGCGTCTCCTGCACAATCCTATTTGGTCGCGTGCTCGGGGTTCGGATTCCGCCGGCGTTCTCTCTACACTGGCCTCGCGGGCAGTGTCCGATTCGCCCGTTTTCCGAGCGTTCGTGTCCCCATGGAGGCCCCAGCGGCCCGCGACAGCCCGAGACGGAAGGATCGACCATGCCCCAGACCCGCCGCGATTTCGTGAAATCCTCCGCCGCCCTCGCGGCGACCGCGTCGATCGCCCCCGCCCACCTGCACGCCTACGTCGCCGGCAGCGACAGCCTGCGCCTCGGCGTCGTCGGGGCGGGAGGTCGCGGCAAGGGCGCCTGCCGCGACAGCCTCGTCAGCTCTGCCGGCGTCGAGCTCACCGCGATCGGCGATCTGACCATGGATATCTCCCGCAATGCCCGCGAGGTCCTCAAGGGCACCGAGGTCGGCGAGCAGGTCACCGTTGCCGACGACGCCCTGTTCGGCGGGCTCGACGCCTACCGGGACGTCATCCACCACCCCAAGGTCGATGTCGTGCTCCTGACGACCTCGCCGGGCTTTCGCCCGATCCACCTCGCAGAGGCCGTGCGCGCCGGCAAGCACGTCTTCATGGAAAAGCCCGTCTGCGTCGATCCCGCCGGGTATCGATCCTGCCTCGAGAGCGCCCGCATCGCCGACGAGAAGGGCCTGGTCGTCGTCGCGGGCACGATGTTCCGGCGCCAGAAGAGCTACATCGACGCGATCACCCAGATCGAGCAGGGCGCGATCGGGCGGCGTCTCAGCGGCACGGCCCGCTACTGCTCCCAGGGCATCTGGTGGCGCAACCGCCAGCCGGGCATGAGCGATCTGGCATATCAGCTTTACAACTGGTATCACCACACCTGGCTCAGCGGCGACCAGATCGTCGAGCAGGCCGTCCACAACATCGACGCCATCTGCTGGGCCATGGGCGGCCCGCCGAGCAGCGCCTACGGCAACGGCGGGCAGTTCACTCGTCCCGAGGGCAGCGAGATCTACGACAGCATGAGCATCGACTACAGGTGGGACGACGGGCGCGTCGTCTCGTTCATGTGCCGCCAGATCCCCGGCAGTAAGCCCGACATCTCCAACACGATCGTCGGCACCGAGGGCGTCGCCCACGTCAACCCCGGCGGCTCGCGCGTGGTCCGCCACGACGGCGAGGTCCTCAGCGAGACGCCGCACTCGGGCCCCTATCCCTACGTCGGCGAGCACGCCGACATGATCCGCGCCATCCGCGACAGCGACCACCTCAACGAGACCGTCCAGGTCGCCAACAGCTCGCTGACGGCGGTCATGGGGCGCATGGCCGCGTACACCGGCCAGGAAGTCACCTGGGATTTCGTGACCAAGGAGTCCACACTCAAGCTCATGCCCGACGAGTTGAGCGAGGACTCACCCGCGCCCGAGCCGTTCGTGCGGATCCCCGGCAGGCATCGCTTGAGCTAATGCCTACGAGCCCGACGCGCGAGCGAGGAGGGGGGAATGCAACAATCGCGCATTCGGTGTGATCCACCTCGCTCGCGCGTCGGGCTCGTAGGCGTGGTTTCGTGCGACGGATTCAACCGATCGCCGCAACAAGATCAACTCCAACACCCCCCTGCTCCACCACCTCGACCTCGCCCTTCCGCAGCTCCCGCACCAGCCCCGCTATGTCCTCGCGCAGCGTCGCCGTGAACGTCATCCGCTCGCCGCTCACCGGATGTGTGAACCGAAGCAACGCCGCGTGCAGTGCCTGGCGATCCATGATCGTTGCGCCCGCCTCGAACTCGTGCCCGCCGTACATGTCGTCGCCGACGATCGGGAAGCCTCGATCGCTCAGATGCACGCGGATCTGGTGTGTTCGGCCCGTCTTGAGCTCCAGTTCGACGAGCGTGTAGTCGTTGCCCGGCCATGAACAATCCTGAGATGCATCGGCTCGGAGAGCCGATCTACCCCGATACCGCTCGCGCACTCGGCAGATCGTCACCGCCTGCTTACCCAGATGATCGTGGCGCACCACCTGCTTCTCGCGATACCCCTTCGCCCGGTTCGGGTGCGGCCCGATCGGCGCATCGATCACCTCGCAATCCGGCTCAAACCGCCCCTCCACCACGGCGAGATACCGCTTCTCGACCGTCCGCTCATGGAACTGCTCGCCCAGATCCCAATGCGTCTCGTCGTGCTTGGCGAAGACGATGCAGCCGCTGGTCTTGCGATCCAGCCGATGCACGACGCCGGGGCGTTTGAACGCGGTTCCCACCGAACTCAGCGCGCCGCCGCCATGCTCGACATGCCACGCCAGCGCATTCAGAAGCGTCCCGCTCTGCTCGCTCTTGGCCGGATGCACGATGATGTCCGGGCTCTTGTTCAGGACGAGCAGGTACTCGTCCTCGTACAGCACCTCGATCGGAATCCGCTCGGGCACAATCTCCTTGCTCGGCGGCGGCGGGATCACCACCTCCACCACATCGCCTTTGCGCAGCTTGGTCGCGCTGCGCGCCTCGCGCTCGTTCACCCGCGCCAGACCGTGATCGATCAGCCGCTGCACCCGGCTGCGGCTCATGAACCCCACGCGATTGGTGAGATACTTATCCAGTCGCGTCTTGAGATCGCGCTGCAAACGGAACGTCAGGCGGACGCCCTCGTCCTCGCCCTCTGAGTCCTCCCACGCGCGACGCAGCGCGACCGGATCGACCTTGCCGCCGGGCAGCAGCAGGCCCGCGATGCTCGCCTCGCTCTGCTCATCGTGCTCGGGCTCAGCCATCGCCGCCAGAGCTCAGCCGCCCGGATCCGTCGGCGGATCCTCGCCGCCCGGGCCATCGGGCTCGGCGCCGCCCGATCCGTTCTCATCGCCCTCGCCCGGGTCGCCTGGATCCGCGCCGCCGTCAGTCCCGTCGTCCTCGAGCGCGCCGTCGCCTCCAAGCTGCTCCAGCCCGCCCTCTTCCTGGAACCTGCGGATCATCTCCTGGATGTCCGCGTCGCTCGGCGGATCCGGCTCCGCCGGCGTCGCCAACTCCTCGCCGCGATACAGACGGGGGTTCAGATCCAGATCCGCCAGCCCCTCGCGCATCTCCACGGCGTGGGCCGCGACATCGGTAAACCCGTGCTCAGCCGCCAGCGTCTCGACGTTCGTGTACCACTCGCTCGCCTGCTCGACATTGCCGCGCGTCTCGGCGACCGCCGCCATCCCGAACCCGGCCCCGATCGCGTGGATTGCCATCTCGCCCGAGCCGCCGGTCTTCTCCCACACCGCCCGGTACTGGGCCTCCGCCTGGTCGAGATAGAAAGCTCGGTCCTCCTCGCTCAAGACCTCGTCCTGGGTCAGCAACGAGCCGTCCGGAGCAAGGATCGCGCCGACGACGAGCCCCCGCCGGACCGCGCCGAGATATTGATCCGCCGCGCCGAGCCGCGCCATGGCCCCGATCCCGCGCGTGTCGCCGTGCTTGGAAGCCACCGCGAGCATCGCCTCGGGGGTCGGATCGAGCATCATGACCTCCTGAAGCTCGCCGAAGGCCTTGTCCACCTGACCCCTTTGGTACTTGCCGAGCCACTGGTTGCCGACGTACAACCCCAGGGCGATCAGCGCGAGCCAGAGGATGCGGTTGCCCCACTTGTTGAGCCAGTTCAGGAAGTTCTGGTCGTACCGGTTCTCATCGAGCCCGGCGCCCTCCCTGATCTCCATCTGTCTTTCGTCCACACCAGCCTCCCGGGTCTGAGCCGCTCGCGAACTGAACTATAGGTATCCTCGTGCCACCAACCGCTGCTCTGAGCGGTTGGTGCGACTTCTCAGCCTTGCGGATTCTCCTCCCAAAACGTCCACGCCGACGGATCCTCGATCGCCCGATCCGAAACCAGCCGCCGGCGGACCGCCACCGCCAACTCCGCAAGACCCTCCCCAGTGATCGCCGACACCCGCGCATCGCCCTCAAACCCCGCGGGCCCGAGATCGGACCGCAGCGCCACCACCAGCGCATCCCGATCGGTCTCCAGCGCCCCCGCCGTGTGATCGCCGCACGCGAGCACCAGGTCCGCCTCATCCACGACCTGTCGCGCAAGCTCCCGCGCCGACCGCTCCACCGCCGGCCCCTCCTCACGCATGCCCGGCGTGTCCACATACCGCACCACCAGCCCATCCAACTCCAGCATCACGCCCACATGGTCGCGTGTCGTCCCCGCCTCATCGCTCACGATCGCGACCGTCCGCCCCGCCAGCGCATTGAGCAGCGTGCTCTTGCCGATGTTCGCCGGTCCCATCGCGACCACCAGAGGCGGGTCGATCAGCCGACGACGCATCGCGTCCAGCGCCGGGTCCGACGCCGCGCCCGCACGCTCCCATCGCGCCGGCTGCTCCAAGAGCAGATCGATCGCGCGCGGGCTCGCGACCCGAGACAACGCCTCGAGCATCCGCGCCTCGATCAGCGAACTCGCCTCGGGATACTTTGCACACAACGCCGATTCGTCACCGCCCGCCGGCGCCTCGCGGAGGCCCCGCGCACCCAGTTCCGCGAGAATCGCCTCGACGACCGCCCGCCCGCCGTGCGGCATCAACTGCACGCACGCCTCGCTCGGGCGCATCACCAGCCCGCGATCGACGCCGAGCAGATCTCGCAGCACCACCCGCCCCACCGCGACCTCGCCGAGCCCCGCGTCGCGCAGCGCTCGATCCAGCCCTTCCCCCTCGATCTGAATAATCGCGATCGCCCCGCTCGCGCCCCTGGGTGTCACCAGCCTCCACGCGGCGTTCATTCCTCGCCCGCGCCCACAGCGCGCCGACACGCCTCATAGATCCCCATCAACTGAAGATCGCCGACGACGTGCTCGATCACGTCATCGCCGTCGAACAGCAGAGCCGCGTCGCCCCCGGTCGCCACGATCTGCGGATACGCCCCGTACGCAACGGCGTAACGCTCGATGAGCCGGTGAACCCCGCCGCGCGCAAACTCCAAAGCGCCCAGCACCATCGCGCTCGGCGTGTCGTTGCCCTGGGCCTCATCGAACTGCTCGATCGCGTCGATCGCCGGCAACGCGGCGATCTGCTCGTGCAAAGCCCGCAGCATCATCCTGACCCCCGGCGCGATCGCCCCACCGTGGAACGTCCCCTCGCCATCAACGAAGTCGACGGTGATCGCCGTGCCCGCG
Source organism: Phycisphaerales bacterium (assembly GCA_029260315.1). Classification (GTDB taxonomy): domain Bacteria; phylum Planctomycetota; class Phycisphaerae; order Phycisphaerales; family UBA1924; genus S146-42. The sequence continues at coordinate 23,769 of JAJDDM010000034.1, forward strand.
TCGACGACGACGCACGCCTGCTTGGCTCGCGCGTACGCCGCGAGCGCACACAGCAGGCGATCGTGCCCCACGGTCCTGTCGTCGCGCAGGCCGAGGCGGATCGGAATAGGCAGGTCCTTGCCCAGCGTGTAGACCGCCGAGACTCCCTTGCCTGCCAGCCCCGCCGCGATCGCCCCGCTCGCCGCGTTGTTCACGCTGGCGATGACGACCGCACGGGTCGAGTCCATCGCCGCGACCGCCGAACGCACGATCGCGTCCACGTCCTCGACCTCGAACGACGCAGGGTCGCGCAGCTCGCCCTTCAAGAACAGCCCGAGCCTCGCCCGGCTGTTCCCCACGGCGATCGCCAACAGATCCGCGTGCTCGGGAAGCAAAGCCTCGACCATGGCCCAAGCGTACGGGGTTCGGCGTACGCTTGGCGGACTTGACCCACTGCGAGCTCGACAAGTCGATCAAGCGCGTCAAGGTCGCCGAGATGGCCTTCCCGCTCGGGGTCTACCCAATCGAATCCGTCGAGCCCCGCCAGGGCTACAGCATGGAGTTCGAGGCCGCCGACGCCGGCACCGGCGGCGAATGGGAAGAGTGGCCCGATCGCTATGTGTTCGAGGCGATCATCACCGCCGAGCGATTGCGCCCGCTCTGCCGGGCGCTGTTCAACCTGCTGCCGCTGCGGATCTTCCCGATCGTGGACGTGATCGGGCACGACGCGTACCGCGAGATCGACCCGTACATCGCGTATGACCTGATCGGGCTCGATCGGTTTCTCGACTCCGTGCAGCGATACGGAGATTTCCTCTACGAGGACGGGCTCTGCGGCTTCGGCGCGATGTGCGACGACCCGTTCTCTTACTTCTTCCTCGACGAGCACAAGGTCATCACGGTGCGCGTGCCGCCCGAGCAGCGCGACGCCGCCGAAAAGATCTTTCAGGCGTTCGATCTCCCCCAGGTCGCCGAGCCCGCCGGCGCTGACGCCGCGGC
>JAJDDM010000035.1 GCA_029260315.1 Phycisphaerales bacterium
GCGCTGCGAGTCGGACCTCGCGGCCGCCGCGAAGGACCCGCAACTGCTTCATCATCTCGACTCGCTCTTGCACGACCACATCCGATGGGAGGAGCGAGAGTTGTTCGAGGCGATCCAGCGCGAACAGCCCGAGGCCCTCGAAGTGCTGTCGGCTGAGGCAGAGGCGATCGAGAACAGCCGCCTAGGCTCTCGTGCTCGAGCCCGCCTCGATAAGTTGTAGAGCAGGATCGATCAATACAAAGCATTCGAACGGGTCCGCTCGATGAGTCCGGTCGTCCGATCGCATCCTCGAGTGAGAGTGGCGCAAGGCGCATGACCGCGCCGAGCCTGATCCCGAAACCTCCGGGCAGCGAATCGTTTCTGACCCAGAGCCTCCCCAAGCCGGGGCAGGCTGAACGCCGCTCTCCGGAATCGCTCGGTCAGTAATGTCTGGAACCAAGCAAACGCCGCCCGATGCGCGAGCACCGAGCGGCAAAGAGTGGGCGTAACAGGACTCGAACTACCCCCGGAAACGTCGGGAAAATCGTGTGATTCGGATTCGCGCGGCAACAAAAGCGGCAACATTCCCGGCGGGGACGGGTCCGCCGGCGATCCGCCGAGTGCCCCCCAGACGCCCGACGATCCCGAACTCGCGGCGGTGGTCGAGGCGTGGGCGGACTTGCCCGACGCGGTGCGGGCGGGCATCCTGGCGATGGTTCGTGCGGCGGGGGGCGAGCGGTGAAGGGTGCGGCGCGGGCGAGGGCTCGATCTGCGGGGCGGCTGGCGCGGGCGGCTCGGAGGCCGGATCTTGGCGAGGCATCCCGCACGGTTCCCCCCAAGCCCCCCCGGGGGGCTGGCGGGGAAGGGCGGGATTCGGCCTGCGAGGATGGTAGCGAGCGGCCACGCTTCGACTCGCTATTCACTGACCCCCGGCACTTCCGGGGTGACTGCCAACTCGTGCGGCGGGCGCTGTCGCGGGGCTGGGTGCGGGTGGAGAATGCCGAGGCGCTGGGGGCTCGGTTGGGCGAGGCCATGAGGATCGCCGAGGCGGACGGGCGGGCGCGGCATCGGCTGGCGATCGCGGAGATTGTGCTGGATGTTCACACTGCGGCGGCGCGGGCCGCCGTTGCGGAGTTGGCGCACTCGGATTCGCCTCCAACCGACAGGATCCGGTAGACTCGCGGCCATGCCCCGATTCACATTCGATCTGACCCATCCCGACAAGGGCACCCGTCGAGAGACCGTGATCGCCGAGACGCTTGAATCGGCGATAGACGAGGTGCAACAGGCTGAGGGCTGGAGCGTGGTGGCGCAGATTGCAACACCCGCGCCACAGTCGGCAGGTAGTCAGTCACCGAAAGCAAGTAAGGGCCGGCGACTGGCCGTTGTAGATCCTCGCGCCATTGATCGCCCCGGCCCCATTACCCAAGCTGAGGTCCACAGCGCCGTATTCTGGGCGATCATCAAGGCGGGGGTTGTGATCTTGGCGATTACAGGCATGCTGTGGCTCTTGATCTTGCTACTGGACGGCGTGGCCTGATAGACTGGCGTTCTACAGAAAGACGCGGGTAGCCGGCTGATCCCCGGCGAACGGATTGGCGGCGGCGGCGGAACACCGTCCCCCCCTGCCCCGCCATCCGGCCCGATTGAGGACGGTGCAATGACGAAGGCGCACGATGCGGAAGCAATCCCCGCAGATCCAGCGTTCGGCGCGGCCCGCGCGTTTGTCGAACACCTGGCGATGGTGGCGCAACACGCCCGCGAATACCGCCCGCACCCCGACAAGCCCGACGCATGGCGAGACGTGGCCTTCTACTTTGCCGAGGCGTTCATCGCTTGGTATGACCTGACGCACCTGCTGACGCCGACGGTTCGCTCCGAAGCAAGGCGGGTGTATCCGCCCGGCGCGGCGTCGATCAAGCTGGGCACGGGGGGCGGATCGGGCACGGTTGGGCCGGCCCTGCCTGCAAACGCGGCGCACCTGCTGACGGCGTATCGGCGCGTGGAGTTGGACGCGACGCCCTATTCCACGGCGATCGAAGCGATGGCGGACGGGCTGGGCGTCTACTTCCGAAACGCGGTATACCCGGGCCGGCGGCATCCGTTGGAGCCCGATACAGAACAGGTGAGGATCGAGGCGAAGGCCCTCGCGACGGCGCGGCAAGTCGCGGAAGGGAAGCCGGCGGAACCGTTCGGCTGGGGCGCTGACTACGACGAACTGATGAAACTGGAAACCCGCGTGGCGGTGCGGGCGCGGCTGGGGATCAAGACCTACGGCGACGTTCAGGACCTGATGATGCGTGAATGGAAGGCCCAAGATCGCGAGCGGGGCGAGTGGGCGCTGCGCCTGCTGCGGTGCGATCCGATCAACTTCCCCGACCTGCGGATGCAACTGTTACGCGAGGCCGAAGCGGTGATCGCGGTGGCGTCGGCGCTGCGGCGGAGAGACAACCAAGCGGCGGCGGGCGGGGACGACGGGCACAAGTCCGATACGAGCGATGCGGGGGACGGTGACTCGAATCGCTGGCCCTTGCACGTTGGCACTGCGGCGATCGACGAAGACGACGTGGCCCTGCTGGAGTTTCTCAATCGAACCCCGGGGAAGCGGCGCAAGGTTTCCGACGTGATACCCGCCAAGGGGCCACAAGATCGGAAGGCGGTGGCGAAGCGGCTGAGGAGGCTGGCCGATCGACCGATACCGCTGGTGGACTATCCGAAGGGTGGACGGTCGGGCGTGGTGATCCTGCCCGCCGGGGCCGAAGCGTTGCAGCGTGCGACCGCGCCGACGCCCCCCTAATGCCCCCTAACTGCCGCGCAGAATACCCACGATAGCGAGACCGTCGCGCTTTCGTGGGGCATGACTGATGAAACCAAGAGACCGGTGTACCTGGGCGCAATGGCGCGACGGCTGCGCGTTCCGGCGACGTGGATACGAGCCGAGGCCGAAGCGGGGCGCATCCCGCACCTGCGGGCGGGGAGCGCGCTGCTGTTCGATCCCGAAGTAGTCGAGCGAATCCTGATGGATCGGCTGCGCGAATCGCCTGCGCCGACAAAGGGGGTGTCGCGTGAGAGCTAACACCCCGACGACGCCGGACCCGTTGCTTGTTGACCGACGCGAGGCGGCGCGCTTACTTGGCGTGAGCCCCGGCACGATCGACAACATGCGAACGCGCGGCGAGCTGCTGAGTGTGAAGATCGCCGCGCGTCGGCTCTTCGACGTGGCAGACCTGCGGCGGTTCATTGACGGGCGGAAGGGGGTGGCGCGATGATCCATCGAGCCCCCGAGCGCGTGCCCCCGCTGTTCGCCCGCACGCCGGATCCCGGAATCGACGACGCCCCGCGACCTGGCAGTAGCGGGGCGAGCGCCGACGATCGAAGCGAGTCACCCGATGATACACGATTGCCGATGAGACCGCCGGCGAGGCGCAACGCCCCACCGGGCACGTCCGATGTGGCGGCGAATCGCATCGCCGGGCATACACGAAACTTGCGCGCCCGTGTGCTCGCGTTCATCATCGCACAAGGCCCACACGGTGCGACGGACGATGAGGGCGAGACAGCACTCGGGATCAAGCCGCAGACGTACACCCCGAGGCGCGGGGAGCTGGTCAAGCTCGGGCTTGTCCGCGATTCGGGGCGGCGACGCCCAACGCCGAGCGGACGACCTGCGGCTGTGTGGATCGCGACCACGGCGAACGCCAGCGCGGCGGAAGGCGGTGCGCGATGAGCGATCCGGTGCAACGAGTTATCGCGGCCCTGCGCGAACATAACTACGAACCGAGGCGCGCCGGCGACGGGTGGACCTGCCGCTGCCCTGCACACGATGATCGCAACCCGAGCCTGTCGATAGACGTTGGCGACGATGGGCGGGCGCTGCTGCGGTGTTTCGCGGGGTGCGAGTTGTCGGCGATCGTTGCGGCGATCGGGCTGCGCGCGTCGGACCTGTTCGCCGACGATCCGACGCGGCGGAACGGGCACGCGACGCGGACGCACCGGTTGTCTACGTCTACAGAAACCCACCCGGCGAACTCTGAGGGCGATTCTGTAGACGGTGACGCGACCAAGGGCGGGCGCACGTTCCCCACGGCCCGCGAGGCGGTGGCCGAGTTGGAGCGCCGACACGGCCCGCGATCGCAGACTTGGAGGTACCACGGCGCGAAGGGCGAGCCGGTGGGGCTGGTGGTGCGGTGGAACACGCCCACGGGGAAAGACGTGCGCCCGGTGTCGCGGAAGTCGGACGGATCGGGTTGGATAATCGGCGGGATGCCGACGCCCCGCCCGCTGTACGCCCTGCCACTGCTGCGAACAACAAAGCCCGGCGAGCGGGTGTATGTGGTCGAAGGCGAAAAGGCCGCAGACGCGGCGGACGCAATCGGGCTGGCGGCGACAACGAGCCCGCATGGGTCGAAATCGGCGAGCAAGGCGGATTGGTCCCCGGTGGCGGGGCGTGACATGGTGATCCTGGCCGACAACGACGATGCCGGCGAGGCGTACGCCCGCGCCGTGGCACGGCTGGCGTTGGCCGCCGGGGCGCGGTCGGTGCGGATCGTTCGGCTGGTTGAGCTGTGGGCGGACTTGCCCGAGGGCGGTGATATGGCGGACCTGGTGGAGCATCGGGCCGGCGACGCCGACGCGATCCGCGCGGAAGTCGAGGCGCTGGCGGATCGGGCGTCGCCGGAGGTGCAGGTGGCCGATCCGCTGGCGGCTCCGGCCTTCGATCTGGGCGCGGTGATCCCAAGTCGGGCGGCGTACGCGCGTGATTATCTGGCGGCGCTGAGCCGCTCGACGCAAACGCCAATCGAAATGCCCGCCCTGTTGGGTCTGGCGATCGCGTCGGCGGCGTTGTGTGGCGTGGCGCGGGTGCGCGGGCATGGGGACCACGAGGAACCGCCGCAACTGTGGGCGCTGGTGTTGTGCGAATCGGCGGTCCGCAAGACGGCTGTGCTGGCCGAACTGCTGGCCCCGATCATGCTCTGGGAGAAACGCCAAGCCGACGAACTCGGGCCGGTTATCGCGGCGGCGGCTCAACGCCGGAAGATCGACGAAAAGCGATTGAAGTCGATCGAAGACAACGCGGCACGGAACGCCGATCCGCAAATGGCCGCGAGTTTCGCCGATGATGCGGTCCGGCTGGCCCAAGCGATGCAAGCCGAGCCGATTCCGACTGCCCCGGTGCTGCTGGCGTCCGAGCCGACACCCGAAGGATTGTCGCGCCAGATGGTCGCCAATCATGGGCGGGCGCTGCTGGCATCGGCGGAAGCGGACGCGCTCGACATTGTGCAAGGCCGGTACTCGGGGTCGCGTAACTACGGGATCATGTTGAAGGGGCACGCCGGGGATGCGATAAGGGCGCAGCGCGCGGGGCGGCCCGGCGACACTATCGACAATCCAGCGTTGGCGGTTGCGCTCTGCGTTCAACCCCAAGCGGTCCGCGAGTTGTGGGCGGATCCACACGCCGAAGGGCGCGGGTTGCTGGCCCGATTTGCGGTGATCCATCCGCGCGATCACATCGGCCATCGAGACGTTCGCCCCCTGCCCGTTCCCGTGTCGGCGCGGAAGAGCTGGCGCGCGGCGATCGAGCGACTGCTAATGTACGAGCCGAGCGACTCGCCCGTAGTCGTCGGGCTGGGCGCGGACGCGGACGCGCTATACCACGACTTCCAGAGGCGGACGGAATTGTCGCTGGGCATCGGTGACCTAGCCGAGCGGCGGGCGTGGGGCGGGAAGTTGTGCGGGCTGCTGCTGCGCATTGCCCTGACCCTTCACGCGCTCGAATCTTGGGCACTGTCGGGCCGGCCAGAGGACTTCCCGACAATCGACGCAGCGACAATGCGAGCGGCGATCGCGTGGGCGGACTACTTGGCGTCGGCGGAGTCCCATGCGCGCGAACGGCTGGGAGAGTCGGACGAAGGGCGGGAAATCCGCCGGCTGGCGGAGTGGATCGAACGGAAGGGCGGCACAGTGACGGTGCGCGATCTGACGCGCGGGCCCTGCAAGTATCGCAACGATCCCGAGCGGGCGGCAGAGGCGCTGGGCGAACTGGTGGCGGCGCGGATCGCCGAATGGGTATTCGATAGTTCCGGTCCAACGGGTGGGCGTCCGGCGAAGCGGGTCCGGCTACTGGCGCGGCGTCGTGACGCCGGCGACGGCGACGAAACCGTCATTGATAGGACCGGGAATGAGGGTTCTGTCGCCGTCGCCACGCCCCCGGACGCCGGCGACGGCTGGGGGGAGCTATGACCGATTCGCACGCTTCGACCCCGAGGGGGGGTGGCATCTGTGGGAGTTTCGGACCGTGTGACCGTTGGCGACCCGACGCACAAAAATGTTCCGCAAGCGGGCAGAGAACCGAGGTGCTCGCCTCGCTGCTGATCGCCCTTGGGCGGGAGGGGATCGAGCTGGCCCCGCACCCGACCGACCCGGCGCGCCTTCGACATCGCCGAATGACGCCGGTTGGATGGGCGGCGGACCTACCTACGGACCTGGGCGAGCGATTGCGGATGCACAAGGCGGCGGTCCTGGGGCTGCTGGCCCCGTGCGGGCTCGGCGGGATCGAGGCCCACCCCGAGGCCGGGTACGTCCTGGGAGAGCGTCTGGGCGTTGCCGATCGGCTGGGGCTGGCGACACACTCCGGATCGCCGGCGTGGCTTGTGGCAGTGGGGGAGGCGATGGGGTGCGAACCATGATACTTGCATCGTGGGAAGTATGCGGGTATACTGTTCGCATGGCGACGGTTTCCGAAACACTGAGGGCGGCGCTGGAGAAGTGCGGCGAGTCGCGGTACGCGGTGAGCAAGGCGACGGGCATTGCCGAGTCGGTGCTGTCGCGGTTCGTCCACGGCCAGCCGCTGCGCGGCGCGAATCTGGACATCCTGGCGGACTACCTGGGCTTGGAGCTTCGGCCCAAGGCCCGCAAGCGGAAGGGACGTTGACATGGCATCCATCGGACGCGAGGGCAAGCGCGGCGAGCGCAAGCGCATCCTGTTCCGCGACACGAGCGGCAAGCAATGCACGCTACGGCTCGGCGAGTGCTCCGACCGTGCGGCGCAGAGCGCGCTGGCGGGTTTCGAGCGCGTGCTGGAGGCCAATCGGCTCGGCACGTCGATCCATCCGGACGGCCTGCGCTGGCTAGAGGCGATCGACCATCGGATGCACGCGCGGGTCGCAAAGTGGGGCATGGTCGAGCCACGCCAGACGGCGGACGTGGTGACGCTCGGAACGCTGCTGGACCGCTTCGTTGCGGCGGCGAGCGTGAAACCGTCTACGCTGGCGGCGTACAAGCAAACCACCGACAGCCTGCGGGCGCACCTGGGCGAGCAAACCCCGCTGGCGTCCATCGCGCCCGCCAACGCGGACACTTGGCGGAAAGCGATCGCCGATTCGGGGCTCGCCCCGGCGACAGTGGCGAAACGGGTTCACGTTGCCAAGGCGATCTTTCGGAAGGCGGTGAAGTGGGATCTGCTCGTCAAGAGCCCCTTTGCCGATCTGCGGGCCGGTTCACAATCCAACCCCGACCGATCGCACTATGTGACGCGAGAGGCGACGGCGGCGATCCTCGCGGCGTGTCCCGACGACCACTGGCGGGCGATCGTGGCGCTGTCGCGGTACGCGGGCCTGCGCTGCCCCTCTGAGATTGTCCTGCTCCGCTGGGGCGACGTGAACTGGGATCGGGGGCGTTTGACGGTGCGATCCCCGAAGACGGCGGGGCACGCGGTGCGCGTGGTCCCCATCGCTCCGGAACTGGAGCCGATCCTGCTGAGCCTGTTCGGCGATGCCGAGCCCGGTGAGGACCACGTCGCCCCCCGCCTGCGGGACGCGGGCGCGAACCTGCGGACGCACTTCGGGCGGATCATCGCCAAGGCGGGCGAGAAGCCCTGGCCCCGCCTATTCCACAACATGCGAGCGTCCTGCGCCACGGACTGGGTGGAGCGATTCCCGGCCCACGTCGTCGCGGGCTGGCTCGGCCATAGCCCCCTGATCGCGGCCCGCCACTATCTGCAAACCCGCGATGCCCACTTCGACCTTGCGACGGGCAAGGGCGAGCCCGCGCCGGAAGTGGCAACAAAAACGGCAACACACGCGCGCCCAAGCGAAACCACCGGCGAACACGCCGAACGCCAAACCCCTGCAAAACAAGCGGTTTTGGCGGGGAGTGGTATCCGGTGTGACGCGGTGGAAAGCGGGGAAATGGGCGTAACAGGACTCGAACCTGTGACCTCTGCGATGTGAACACAGCGCTCTAGCCAACTGAGCTATACGCCCGACGCTCCCATTGTACCGCGCCCAACCACCCCCGGCGGGGCCGAGTTGACGCTCGCCCCGTCCTGCCGGTACAGTTGCCCTCTGCCACAAGGAGCACGCCATGACCACCCTCTCGCGCCTCGTCATTCTCACCATCCTGTTGGGCCTCTCGGCGTGCGGGCAGAAAGACGCCGCCGACGACGCCGTCGCATGGCTCGAACGCGCCTTCCGCTCCGGCGACATCAAACAAAGCCTCACCACCGGCGAGCGCGTCGCCTTCAGCCGCATCGACGGCCTCCGCCGCCGCGGCTCGCACGTCGTCGAGGGCATGGGCATCCAGTACCGCTTCGTCCGCGTCGAGGCCGTCCAGCCGCTCGCCGCCGACCTCGAGGAAGACGACGGCGCGGGCAACAAGCGCAAGCGCGTCTCCGACGACCTCTTTAAGCGCGTCCAGGACGGCGAGATCACCCGTGTCGCCGAGGTCCACGCAGAGGTCCTGCCCGATCGCGACTGGCTCCAGGAGCACGCCATGGAGATGGTCAACGCGGGCGCTTCCGCCAGCGTCTCGGCCTTCCAACGCACCTTCATCCTCGTCCACGACGGCGAAGACTGGATCCTTGCGCGAGGGGCCGCCGAGAACGCCGGACGCCGCCTCTTCGGCGTCTACCGCTCCACCGACGCCCTCAAACCCAAGGTCACCAGCCGCGAGCTCGCCGACCGCCTCGTGACGACGGCACCGCTCACCCCCGAAGGGTGAGATCGCCGCCGCTCACCCCCGATCGATCACAGCTGTGCGCCGGCGGGCCGAATCCGTAAGCCTTGCACGCCCAGCATCAGTGCGCCACGCCGGGCGTGCGCCACTGAGAAGGCCCGGATATTCGGGGCTCCGTCAACACGCCGCGAGGGTGTCCGTGTCTGCCTAGCCCGCGTTGCGCTTGCGCTGCACGCGATCCAGCTCGCCAAGCACACTCGTCCAATCCGGGCGATGGCGGATCATGCTCGGGAACTCCTGACGCACGATACCGTCGCGATCGATCAGATAGGTCGAAGTCCGCTCATACCGCGCCGTCTGCTCGCGACCGACGTCGTAGACCAGCTCAAACCGCGGCCCGCCCTCGAAATGCCGCAGAAACTTTGCGTGCGACTCGCCGTCGGTATCTTCCTGCGCGATCGCGATGACAACCGCGCCGCGCGACTCGACCTCATCGTACATCTTCTGCAACTGGACCAGTTGCCTCGCGCAGAACGGTCACCAATGCGCCCGGTACGTCGTGATGATCACGTCGTGCTTACCCTTGTAGTCGCTCAGGTGAACCGTCGTACCGTCCGCCCGGGGCAGCTCAAAGTCCGGCGCCTTCTCGCCGATGCTCAGCGCTCGCTCGCCGGCGGGACCCCAGCGCGAGTTTGTCGAAGGGGTCGAACTCGAAGCGGTCGAGCCCGCGACCAGCGGCAGATCCACCCGCCGCCGCACGAACCGGGCCGCCTCCTCGCCCTCCTTGCGGACATACGCAACGAGGTTGACCCCGATCGTCTCGCCCGGGCTCACGACCCGCAGCGGAATCTGTGAGCTGCCCGCATCGATCATCCGCTCGAACGGCGCGAACAGATAGTCATTGCGAGCTTGCGCCCGCCCCTCAAGAACCTTGCCCTCCAACGCGGCACCCTCGCCCGGATCCAACTGGAGCAGCGGCTTAGGAAGCCCCGCTTCCGACGCGCTCCAGCCGTCCCCGATCTCGACCGACACCGTCATCTCGACGACGCCCTCGATCGACGAAGGCATGCTCGCCGTCAGCTTCACCGCCGGCTCCTCAGCCAAGGCGCTCATTCCCAATGCCGAAACCGCAAGCGCGGCGACGAGCCTCGCCGACCGCCGAATCACTCGGATCATGGTCATTCCTCCAGATCATCACACGCCCAGATCAAAGCATTGAGTCGTCGCAGCTCGTCCATCATGGCAGCGCGATCTCGAAATCCTGCCGGAGATACAGGCACGTCCCATCCGCGCCCTCACACACATAGTACAGAACATGCCCGCCGAGCTTGCGCGGCCCCGATGCTTCGCCACCATCCACTCCAGCCTCGCCATCGCGAACCTCGGCCTCCACCCGCCGAAGCTCATCGCTCACGGCAGAACCCGAGGGCATGGGCGGCGAAACGAGCCTCTGATCCACCGCCCAGCCCTCGGGGGGATCGAACCACACAACCGTCGGCTCGACCTCGTTGTTCCAGTGGGCATCAAGTTTCGCGTTCGCCCGCATGAGCACATGCACCCGATACGCCGCCCCGCCGCGCGATGTCGTCGCCGGAACCACCACCGACTCAATCTCAATCAGCCCCTTGGTGTCCCGAATGATCCGCCGTTCGGGATCTGGTTCTTCCGCGGCCGCTTCTGACTGAGCCCACTGGCGCATCGGCTGGGCAAACTCCGACCCGCTGGGCTCCACCGCGATCGCCACCGGCTCCTCGCCGCGCGCCCGGATCTCCTCGCGCGCCGTTGCCACCCAGTCATAGAACGGGTACGGCTTATCCAGCCTCGGCCCATACTGCTGGATCCGCCGACGCCAGATGTACTGATTCGGATCCAACTCCAGCGCCCTCGCCCAGTGCGCGACGGCCTTGGCGAAATCCCCCGCCTTGCGATGCTCCGAGTCGTAGCGCATCCGATACATCACGCCCCGCCGAAAGTGGCTCGCCGCGTCGTCCGGATCGTTCTTCGTCACCGACCCGAGCAGCCCGATCGCGTTGTCCCGAAAGTCGGGGTTGCCCACGCCCGCCATCGCGTTGCGCAACGCCTTGCGCCGCACCGGATCCAGCGTGTCGCCACGATCACCGATCGCCGAGGCGTCGAACTCCTGCGCATTGCCGGGCTCGGGCGTCGCCGGCGCAGCGCTGACAAACTCCTCCAACGCATCCGTCGAGCGCGGATTGATCGCTCTGACCACCCCCGCCTCATCAATGAAGAGAGTAATCGGCACCGCGCTCACACCCAGCAGATTCAGCGGATCCACCATGATCGGAAAGTCCATCCGCTTCCACTGCATGAACAGCGCGCAGCGATCCGGATGCTGCTCCTGGATCAGCCCGACCGTCCGGACCTTGCCCGCCTCTTCGAGAGCCTTGGTTCCTGCGTGCCACCCGGGCACGACGCGTCGGCACCCCGCTCACCAACTCGCAAACACATGCAAAACGACCTTCTCGCCCCGGAAGTCCCGGATGCTCATCGGAGAGCCATCCTCCAGCGCCGGCAGCGAGATCGCCGGAAACGCCTTGCCGACCTCGATCCTCGGCGGCTCAGCCGCCTGGGCCACAGTCGAGCCGATCAGCATCACCATCACCATCGCCGTGAGCAGTCGCATGATGCGCACCTCCACCAAAGAGGATACCGCCGCGGCCCTGCCGACGCGCCCGCGCATGGAAAAGGCCGGCGCGAGCGCCGGCCCGGTGAATCCCCCGGTGAATCCCCCGGTGAATCCAATGGTATCGCAGACATGATCTCGATCAGCCCGCCTTCTTCGTCCCGCTGCAGGCGATGGTCATCCCCTCGCCGTGCCCGGTCCACACACCCTCAAACTCCCCATCGCCGAGCGTGCCCTCAAACGTAAACACCTGGTTCTCCGGCGTGGTGACCGTCATGCGCAGCGCGCGCCCCTCAAGGACGATGCCGTGCAGCTTCGCGGGCTCGGTTTCAGTCTCGATCGAGACACTGCCCGAGCGAGCATCAGCCCCGATGACCATCTCCCCCGTCATCTTCTGATCCTCGATGTCGAAGCTCAGCTCCCACGTCCCCGCGAGATCCGCCAGCCTCGGCATCCCATAATCCGCCGCCACCGCGTCCGCCGGCAACGCCGGCTCCACGCCCTTCTCGCGATACGCCTTCAGCCACGCGCTCGTCTGCTCCAGCGCCGGCACGAACCCCCAAGGCCCGCGCCCCGCCGCGACCGCCACACGCCCATCCTTCCGCACCACGAACACCCGATCCGGCCACGCGCTGTACGCCTTATTGACCTTGTTGTCCATCCCGTCGATCACCGTCGGGATCGTCAGGCTCTTGTCATCCAGCAGCTTCGAGGCGACCTCGCACCGCTCGCCGTAGCTCGTGTGCTCGGTGATTCCAAGCTCCTTGGCATAGCCCACCGGCCACGACCCGTCCGCCGCGTGCGCCTCGTTGATGTACACCAGCCGAAACTCGGCGATGTCCTTGTAGTCCTGGTACATCTTCTCCATCTCGCCAACCTGGCGAAGGAATGGCGGTCATGTGTAGCTGCCGAAGAACAGAATCACCGGCCGCTTGTCGATGTTCGTCGCCAGATCGAAAGTCTTCTCTCCGTCGAGGCTCTTCAGCGCGATCGCCGGGGCGCTCTGCCCGACCCTCGGCGCCTTGTCCTGACGCCGCATCTTCTCGCGCAGCTCCTGCATCTCCTCCTGTGTGCGAGGCTGCCTCGGCGTCGCGTCTTGCGCAATCGCCGCACCCCCGAACAGGCCCAGCAACGCGACCGTGACTCGTAAACGCATGGTGATCTCCTTGGGAACGTCCAGGACTCGACAAGCGTACCGCCAACCTCGCCGTCGCGATTCGCCATTGTTTCGCCTGAGCTGCGAGTTCTGCCCAATGCCAAAGGAAACCTTGGCAAATGGTCCTGGACGCAACGGGAGTGGATGGGAATCGAACCCACCAGGGACCTGTCTCCAGACCCCTCAACGGGTTTGAAGCCCGCGGCCGCCACCAGGCGTGCTGTCACTCCCACCCGAGCGTAGGCCATCTATTTGTGTACGAGCGCAATAGAGGCCCTGGCGCAAGCCTGGGCTTTGGGGGTCGTCCGAGGGGTCCGTTGTTCACGGTCGACCAACGAGCCCAGCCTCGCGCCAAAGCCTCTACTCCTTCCTCCCTGCCGCGCCCGCCACAACACCCACAACCCGATCATCCCACTCGCCCTCAAATGTCCGAACATCGAGCACAACCTCTCCCCCCTCGATCCGCCCGAACACCCCCGGCTCACCCACACGAAGCCGCCGCGCCAACTCGCCCTCACCGATCGCCGCGCCGCGAATCGCCACACCGACACTCTCAATCGCCTCCGCCGGATTCGACCCCCCGCCAACGTACGCCGTCGTCTCCACAACCCGCGCCGACGCAACGCCGTCGATCAACCCCAGCCGCGCAGCAAGTGCATCTGCCCGAACCCGTAGCTCGTCCACCGATCTCCCAATCGCCCGAAACACCGCCAACTCCCGCATCGCCAGCTCCCCATTACGATGCAGTTGCAGCGTCACTCCCAACCCCGCCAGCGTCAGCTTGTCCACCCGCAGCGCCCGCATCAGCGGGTTACTCTCGATCCGCTCGATCAACTCCCGCCCGCCGACGATCACCCCCGCCTGCGGCCCCCCCAGCAGCTTGTCCCCGCTGAACAGCACCAGATCCGCCCCCGCCTCGATCGAACTCCGCGCATCGGGCTCCTCCCGAAGCACATCCAACCCGCTCGCCCGCAGCAGCCCCGACCCGATATCGTGAATCACCGGCAGCCCCTCACGCCGCCCGAACGCCACCAACTCCTCCAACGCGACCTCGCGCGTAAACCCCTCGATCCGAAAGTTCGACGCGTGCACCCGCAGGATCGCCCCGCCATCCCCATCCACCGCCCGCTCGAAATCCGCGATCCGCACCCGATTCGTCGTCCCCACCTCCCGCAAGCGCGCCCCGCCGGTCTCGATCACCCCCGGCAGCCGAAAGCTCCCCCCGATCTCCACCAGCTCCCCCCGCGAAACCAGCACACTCTTGCCGCGCGCCAGCGTGCCCAGCGCAATGAGCAGCGCCGCGGCACAGTTGTTCACCACCGTCGCGCTCTCGGCCCCAGTCAACTCACAAAGCAGCGAACGCACGATCTCCGCCCGCTTGCCGCGCGTCCCCGAGGCGACATCCAGCTCCACCGGCGCAGCCGCCACCGCCACATCCCGCATCGCCGCCGCCGCCCGCTCGCTTATCGGCGCGCGCCCCAACCCCGTATGCACGATGATCCCCGTCGCATTCACGACCGCCCGCAGTGGGGGCCTTGCTTCGCGATCGATCGCCTGCCGGGCAAGCATCACCAGCGCGTCGGTCTCGACCGGCGCCGACGAACCGTTGGCAATCGCCTCGCGAGCCGCGTCGATCGCCCGCCGGGCGCATCCCGTCGCGACCTCGCGCCCCACGCCCGATGTGTCCAACCGATCCACCAGCTCATGCACCGCCGGCAGCGTCCGCATCAGATCCCGGCGCGATTCCTGGCTCGACGCATCGCTCATGATCCCGCCTCCGCCAGCTTCGCCCCCGCGACCCGCACATCCCCCCGCCGGCGCGTGATACCGCGCTTGTCCAGCGTCTCCAGAATCGGCACCGCATACTTCCGCGACGTCCCCATCATCTCGCGAAACGCGCTCACGCTCAGCTCACCCGACCCGTTCAGCGACTCGCGCAAGCGCCCGAGCATGTCGCGATAGTGCCGCTCATGCAAAAAGATCGTCCCGCCCAGATGCGCCACCGACCCTTCGCGCACACACTCGGTCAGCATCTTCTTCACGTTCGCCGTCCGCTCGCCGAGCTCTCCCGCCATCGCCTCCGCATCCGGCGGCATCATCGCCGCGCCATCGAGCACCCGTAAGACCCCGTCGCGCAACCGCGCATCCTCCTCGCTCAGCGCCGGCTCGCGAGACCCAATCGCGACCCGATCCCCCTCGTCGCGCACTGTGCCGCCATGCGCCAACCGAGCCACCACGTCCCGCACGACCACCTCATCCAGGTATGACAGCCGATGCACCAGAGCCTCGATCGGAACAAACGCCCCGTCCGACTCCTCATGCAGCGCCTCGATCGCCCGCACAACCCGCGCCTCAAGCTCCGCAACCCGCTCCGCGTACATCAACCGCCCGCCGACCTCCACCAGCCGCCCCTCGCCCCGCAGCGCCTCGATCTGTGCCCGAGCCTCCTCGACCGAGACCCCCGCGTCCCGCGCCGCATCCTCCACCCCATACACCCGCTCGCCACCGAACCAATGCGCAATCGCCACCCGCTCCAGCGCAGACGCTTCCGCAAGCCGTTCCAGCCGCTCGATCCGCTCGCCATCCCGCCGCCGGATCGGCCGCGCCACCGGCTGCAACACACGCCCGCCGCCCAGCGTCACCATCGGCGACTCCGCCCGCACCACCAGCGCCTGCCCGAAGCTCGCCACGACCGCCTCCGCGCACACCAACTGCGCCAGCCCGCGTTCCCCCGCCTCCAGCCGAGTGCCTTCCAGCAGCCGCACCCCCGCGATCACCTCGCCCGTCCCCAAATGCAGCCGCACCCGCGAGCGATGGCGAATCGCAAGCGGGCTCTCCTCCAGCACCCGCAACTCCACGCTCAAGACCCGGCTCGCCCGAAGCAACCCCGCACTCGCCAGCTCATCCCCCCGCGACACCTCGCTGTGATGCACATCCGCAAGATTGATCGCCGCCCGCATCCCCCGCGACACCCGCTCGGGCGTCTCCCCATGCGACTGCAACCCCCGCACCCGCACTCTTCTCCCGATTGGCAGCCACTCCACCTCATCGCCCACCCCCAGCGACCCCGACCACACCGTTCCCGTCACGACCGTCCCCAACCCCTCCTTCACAAACGCCCGATCCACCGCTAGCCGGAATGGCGCATCGACGCCGGCGCTCTCGTCCTCATCAAGCACGCCCCCAATGACCGACTTGAGCTCATCGATACCGCGCCCGCCAGTCGCACTCGTCCGAACAATCGGCGACTCCGCAAGAAAGCTCTCCCGCACCAACTCCCGCGCCTCCAACTCCACCAGATCGATCCAGTCCTCCTCCACCAGATCGCACTTGGTCAGCGCGATCAACCCCCGCTCCACCCCGAGCAACTTCAGAATCGCCATATGCTCGCGCGTCTGCGGCATGATCCCATCATCAGCCGCGATCACCAGCATCGCCACGTCGATCCCCGCCGCACCCGCAAGCATGTTCCGCACGAACCGCTCGTGCCCCGGCACGTCCACCACCCCGACCCGCACCCTATCCAGATCCAGATGCGCGAACCCAAGATCGATCGTGATCCCCCGCGCCTTCTCCTGCGGCAGCCGATCGCAATCCACCCCCGTCAACGCGCGCACCAACGCCGTCTTCCCATGATCAATGTGCCCCGCAGTCCCAAGAATCACCCGCCGCATGCAATCAGTCTACGGTGGAATGGTGGGTGGCACGGGCGTCCCGCCCGTGCGGCTTTTGCGAGCCCGAAGCGCAAGCGAGGCGGAACCTCCCGCCTTCTCCACACACTCCGAGATACCCATGGGAAACACGAGCGCCCGAACCGATCGACCCCCGCTCACCGATCAACCACAACGATCCTCGTATCCCCCGCGCCGGTCACCTTCCCAACAACCGCCGCCAGACCATCCCCCGATGCGCGAACCCGCTCCACATACTCCCCCGCCCGATCCTCTTCGATCGCCACAAGCAACCCCCCCGACGTCTGCGGATCAAACAACAACTCCCGACGAGCGCCTTCCACCCCCTCGATCCGCGCGTGCGCGCCGACGGCCTCCCGATTCGCCCCACTCGCCCCCGACCGATTCT
The DNA here is from genome assembly GCA_029260315.1 of Phycisphaerales bacterium. GTDB lineage: Bacteria > Planctomycetota > Phycisphaerae > Phycisphaerales > UBA1924 > S146-42. Next base: position 16,812 of record JAJDDM010000035.1, read on the forward strand.
CCTCCGTCGCCAGCGCCTCCGCCCCATCCAGCACCGGCAGCTCGTTCGCGCGAACAACCAGCGTCACCCCGCTCGCCGATGCCATCTCCAGCGCATGCCCGAGCAACCCGAACCCCGTGATATCCGTCGCCGCCGAGGCTCCCAGCTCGACCATCAACCGCGAGGCGTCCGCGTTCAGCCGCACCATGCTCGCAACCGCGACCGCGAGCACATCATCCGGACACCGATCCCCCCGCAGCGCCGTCGTCACCACCCCCGTCCCCAGCCCCTTGGTCAAGACCAGCGCATCCCCAACCCGCGCCCCCGCATTCGTCACCATCTTCGCCGGATCCACCACCCCCGTCACGCTCATCCCATACTTGATCTCGCCGTCCCTGACCGAGTGCCCCCCGACGATCACCGCCCCCGCCGCGATCGCCCGCTCGGCACCCCCAGCCAGAATCCGCCGAAGCAACTCCGGATCCGCGTCCTTATCCGGAAACCCCACGACATTCATACACGTCCTCGGCGTCGCCCCCATCGCGTACAGATCGCTCAACGAGTTCGCCGCCGCGATCTGCCCGTACACGAACGGGTCGTCCACCACCGGCGCGAAGAAGTCCACCGACTGCACGATCGCCAGGTCGTCGCGCAGCCGATACACCCCGCCATCCGAGAGCGTCTGCGCCCCGATCAGCAGGTTCGGATCATCGAACGCGGGAAGGTCTCGCACAACCTGTGCGATCAGGCTCGCGCTGAGCTTGCCCGCTCACCCGGCGCAGTTGCTGTATGCAAGCAACCGACGCTGGCGGCCAGACAGATCTTTCATGCACAGGCTCCCAGCTCCCCAAGGGGCGAGTTGAACCAGCGGGCCAATCGAGCATCTCCCAATTGATCCGCTTTCCCGCGACCAGATCGACGCCCGAGAGGGTATCCACGCGTCCTGCTCATCGGCTGATGCTTTTGGCTCTTCGACTCAGAATCGAGCCGTCGCTCACACGATTCTCGTCATGAGATTCCTGTATCATGCTTTTGAGCGAGTATGCCCCTGCACCTCCTGGTGCCAACAACGGAGCCACCCATGAATCTCTCCAAGGCGAATCAGGCCAAGTTTCCCAAGTCGACGCGGTACCTCAAGAAAGTCCTTCCCTCGGTCGGCCACATGCCGGTGATCGTGAAGGCGATGAAGAAGACCGGGCAACTCGATCAGGCCCAGTTCCAGCTCGCGCTGACGTGGGGCACGAATCCGATGATCCAGCCCGTTCCCGGGCTCGTAGCCTGCGCCTCGTTCACGCACACGCCGGGCAACCACATGATCAAGCTACGCGAAAAGATCTTCAGTGATTTCGAGGCAGGCAAGGGCAACCTCGTCGCCGCCGCGGGCAATGTGCCCGCTCTTGGACTCAACATCCTGCACGAAATGGTGCACTGGGGCGACAATCGCGACGGCGTCCTCCGCGCGGGCGAGGCAGGCGACGAGTTCGAGATGCTCGTTTACCGCGCCAACCTCGGTTGTTGAAAAGTGACCCCAGAGGGATTCGAACCCTCGTTACCAGGATGAAAACCTGGCGTCCTAACCTGGCTAGACGATGGGGCCGGGTTCTCGGACGCACCAGCCGCGCCCGAGGAGCCCACTGTAGCGCCCGCGCCCTCCGCCGGTCACCCTCCAATCCCCTCACACCCGCAGGATCACCCCCAAAACCACCGCCAACCCGACCATTCATCCGCGATTCTTCCAGCCTCCCGCCGCCGCGAATCCGATAGTTGAATCATGACCACCAACCAGCCCAAGCGCCTCGCCCCCAGCCTCACCTTCATCATCGCCGGCGGCGTCCTCGGCCTCGTCGCCATCGTCAGCCGACCCAGCGACACCCAGGCCGCCAGCAACGCCCAGACCCAGACACACCTCCAGCCCCAGCACTCCGAGGGCATCCGCACTCTCATGATCGATGAGCGCCCCGTCCTCGGCGAGCTCCAATCCCACACCGAACGCACCACCATCCTCGGCGGCGACAACATCTCCTATCTCGACCACACCCCCCTCGGCCTCCTCGAGTCCACGCTCCAAACCGACTCGATGCACGCCGAGCCCCTCCAGCTCATGCTCGTCGACGACCACCGGGGCTGGTAGCATCGCGTGTGAGCGATCCGCCGCAAACCGACCCACAACCCAGCATCACGCCGATCCCCCTGCCCAGCGAGGGGGTCGGTTGCGTCATCCTCTTCGGCGGCTCCTTCGATCCCGTCACCCTCGCCCACACCCGCATGGCGACCGAGGCCCGACGCCTCGCCGAGCCCGACGCCTGGCTCATCTTCATCCCCGCCGCAAGAAGCCCCCACAAGCCCGATGCCCCGATCCCCAGCGACGCCGACCGCGTTGAGATGCTGCGCCTTGCAACCAAGGACATCGACCGCTGCACAATCTGGACCGACGAGATCGATCGCGTCCGACAAGCACGACAAGACGAGCCCAGCTACTCCATCAACACGATCGAGCGAGCACGCCAAGTCTTGGGCGATCACACCCGCCTCCGCCTCCTGATCGGCGCAGATCAGGCCCTCAACTTCCACCGCTGGCGCGACCCGCAACGCATCCTCGAACTCGCACCACCGATAGTCATGCCGAGAAACGACCTGGCGAACAGCCAAGCGCTCATACTCGCCCTCGAACAGACCAGCGCCTGGTCGGACGCCGAACTCGAGCAGTGGGGCGCCCGCCTCATCGACATGCCAGAGATCGAAGCCTCGGCGACCCATGTACGAGAACTCCTCCAACAACAAGCCTTCGAATCCCTCCAAGGCATCGTCCACGACCGCGTCCTCGCCCACATCCGCCAGCGCCGCATCTACACGACGCCCTGAAGTCCCAGATCCGTGCCACCGAGATGGCCGGCCCTGCGGCCATCTCGGTGCTTCTCAAAGCCACCGCCCGCGTGATCGAACCTCGTCCAACACACCCCTATCTCGCAAGCGACGTCGGGTGCCATGGCCACTGCTCTGAGTGGCTATGCCTGAGCGTGCCGCTCATCCGTTTGTTTCCGAATCTCTCAAATAGCTTCGTGAAGCGAAGCCCTCCTCCGCCGCGGAGTGGCGCCGCGAAACTGGCGAGGGGCGCCAGCCTCTCGTTCGCTCAGCAACGTGAATCAAGCCCCAGCGGGGCGCTCGAAGCGACCCTTCAATCGCCCCGCTGGGGCTTCACCAATCACCGTTCTCGCATCGAGGGGCTCCCGCCCCTCGCCAAGATCGACCCCTGCTCCGCAGCGAAGAACCGTGCTCCTACCCCACCAACCCCCGCAACGCCTCTGCCTTATCCGTCTTCTCCCAAGCAAAGGTCTCAAACGCCCGCACACCCCCCGGCGTCTGGACCTCCACCTGCCCCGGCTCACGCCCGAAATGCCCGTGATACGCCGTGTGCCCGAAGATCGGCGAACTCAATCCAAGCGACGCGATGATCCCCCGCGGCGTCAACCGAAACACCTCCCGAATCGCCGCCGAGATCTTCTCCTCGCTCACGCCCGCTGTCCCGAACGTGTTCACATGCACGCTCGTCGGCTCCACAACGCCGATCGCATACGAGAGCTGCACCTCGCACTCCTCGCTGAGCCCCGCCGCGACCACGTTCTTGGCGATATACCGCGCCATATAAGCCGCCGACCGATCGACCTTCGTCGGGTCCTTCCCGCTGAACGCGCCCCCGCCGTGCCGCCCCCGCCCGCCGTAGGTATCGACAATGATCTTGCGCCCGGTCAGCCCGACGTCCCCGTGAGGGCCCCCGATCTCGAACTTCCCCGTCGGGTTCACATGGATCTTGACCGTCTCGTTCCAATGCTGCCCCGCGACCGGCCTGATCACCTGATCGATGATCGCCTCGCGCAGTTCCCCCTGCCGCTCGTTCCACGCCGGCGTGTGCTGCGTGCTCAAAACCACCGTGTCCAAGCGCGTCGGCGTGTGCGCATCGGCGTACTCCACCGTCACCTGGCTCTTCGCGTCCGGCCGCAATCCCTCAATAAGCCCCTCCCGGCGCACCTGCGCGTGCCGCTCCACGAGCTGATGCGCAATCTGGATCGGCAGCGGCATCAGCTCCGGCGTCTCGCTGCACGCGAACCCGAACATCATCCCCTGATCCCCCGCACCCTCCTCGCCCTTGCCGCCCTCGTCCACCCCCATCGCGATATCCGGCGACTGGTTCTTGATGGAACTCAGCACCGCGCACGACACATGGTCGAACGCCATATCGCCCGACGTGTACCCGATCCGCTCGATCGTCGCCCGCACGATGTCCGGAATCTCGACATACGCCTGCGTGCGCACCTCGCCCGCGACGATCGCCATCCCCGTCGAGACCATCGTCTCCACCGCGACCCGCGACTGCGGATCCTGCGCCAGCATCGCGTCCAGGATCGCATCAGAAATCTGGTCGGCCACCTTATCAGGGTGCCCCATCGAGACAGACTCGGAAGTAAACAGGAAGCTCATCGCGTCACTCCTTCGCGATCCAAGGTACACGTTGCCCGCCCGCCGGCCTCATGCCCGAGCAGCTATTTGGCCCGTTCATCCGGATGATCGGATAAACCCGGGCCTCCCAAGGCCCACTGTATCAGCCCGAGCCACCGCTCTCCACTTCTCCTATCCTCCGTCTCGATGCCCCGGCAGGACGCCCCCTCCCCCAACGGATTGACCTACGCCGACTCCGGCGTGGATATCGACGCCGGCGACAAGGCCGCACAGCTCATCCTCCGCCACCTCCGCCGCACCCAGGGCCAGCGCGTCATCCCCAACCCCGGCGGCTTCGCAGGCCTCTTCCGCCTCGACTACAACGAGCAACTCTTCAAACGCAACTACAAGGACCCCGTCCTCGTCGCCTGCACCGATGGCGTCGGCACCAAGGTCAAGCTCGCCGCCCAACTCGACATCCACGACACCGTCGGCATCGACCTCGTCGCCATGAGCGTCAACGACATGCTCGTCCAGGGCGCTGAACCCCTCCTCTTCCTCGACTACATCGGCGTCCACAACGTCGATCCCACCCACATCGAACGCATCGTCAAGGGCGTCGCAGACGGCTGCGAGCAGGCCGGCTGTGCCCTCCTCGGCGGCGAAACCGCGGAGATGCCCGCCGTCTACGCACCAGGCGACTACGACCTCGCCGGCTTCGCCATCGGCGTCGTCGAGCTCGCCCGCGCCATCGACCCCCTCCGCGTAGAACCCGGTGACATCGTCCTCGCCCTCGCCTCCAGCGGCGTCCACTCCAACGGCTACTCCCTCGTCCGCAAGATCGTCAAATCCAAACGCCTCAAGCTCGACAAGACCTACCCCGAACTCGACGAACAGAAAACCCTCGGCAAGGTCCTCCTCGAACCCACCCGCATCTACGCACGCTCCATTGTCAGCCTCCAGCGGGCCTATAAGGTCAAGAAGGTCATCAGCGGCATGGCCCACATCACCGGCGGCGGCCTCGCCGCCAACCTCGCCCGCGCCCTCCCTCCCAAGACCGACGCCGTCCTCCAGCGCACCTGGGCCGTCCCCCCCGTCTTCACCTTCCTCCAGGAAAGAGGCGCCATCGACCCCGCCGAGATGGATCGCGTCTTCAACATGGGCGTCGGCTACTGCCTCATCGTCCGCCCAACCTTCGCCGACTCCATCGCATCCAAACTGAGAAAACACGGCGAAACGGTCTGGACGATCGGCAAGATCGTTCGGGGCAGGGGGAGGATTCGTTGGAGTCCCTAAGATTTCCTTTTGGCGTGGCCTTCCTGTCGGCCAGTTTACCGGTGGTTTCACGTTACGAATGACTGGCTCGGCATGTTAGGCCGCTACTGTCCCGACGGCCGAACTCGCTGGCCGAGTGCCTTGCTCCAATAACTGCGAAGTTGCGCACTGTCAAAGGGTTTTCCACATTCCGGACAGACTGTACTCACGCCGCGGAGAAGGTAAAGGCAGCGAGGGCAAACAAGCCCGTGATGCTCGCGTACCAACCTTCTGATCGGTAGAACCCGTCGCAGTAGCAGCGCGGCAAGAGCAGCTACGGCGAGCAGGTAACACACCAGAATAACGGCGGAGATGATCGTGCTTGCTGGAGTCATCCGAGCGACAACTTGATTGGTGATTGTAATCACGGCAAGCCAGCCGAAATACCAGAATCCTTGTCGAACAGCCCAGTCCGAACGATGTCGTCGTTTCAGTCGCGCCCTTATTGTCACTTTGGCAACCCGAACATCCTTGACACCAACGTCGGTGTCAGGGTTCAACAATGACCACTCCACACGCCCCGAGAGCGGCTTCAAGTGTCGCTTGTGCAGCATTGAGGGCGATAAATAAGATTGGCAGAACACACCGCCATATTCAAGGTATAGTCACCGAGACAGCCTAGAATACAAATCGAGGCGCCCACCGAACCAAACAATGGAATAACGAATCCAATCATGCAGCCAGAAGTGCAGGCGAGCCATCGCACAGTAGCGGAGGAGAGGCAAACAGCGGCTTGGTCCTGCGCTGCATCCACGGCGATGTCGTATGCGGCATATGCCGCGTCGATGCACGCCTGCTGATCTGATGGGCCGCCTTCGTTCAGACCTTCGATGAAGGTCGTGGCGCCTCCGTCCAGCGTCCACAACTCAGCGTCCGACGATAGCTGCGGAACTTCATTCGACGCCTCCATAGTGTCCAGTGAGAAGAACAGTCGTTCTTGCTGACGATGCACAAAGTCAAATGTCTCGTATTCCTCATCGCTGAGAACATCAAATGGAATCACCAAGGGGTCGTCGTCCAATGTGAATGTGCCGGTGTCCACCACTCCACAAGCCACTTGAATCGACCCGGCTTGGCCGTAAAGCGTGCCTGCCGCCATGTATACAGTCGCGCCCATGGCGTGTGCCGCCGGCTCGTTGTTCTGCAAGTCCATGTCGATCACCAAGATGACATCAAAGTCAACCGGCAATCCGTTGTAGTTCGTTCCCGTGTAGTACCCGGGCGCGTTGACTTCCGTGTCGAACACAAACGCAGTTCCTGCCTCGCCCGCGTCACCGAATATCTCCAGAGCGATTTCCTCCTGCAATGCAATGAAGTCATCAGCAGGATCGTTCTGCACGCCCGCGGCTGCCGTCCCGATCGACGGTACAACGGCAAATACCGACGAGGGGCCCTGCCATGCAAACGCCGGCGCAATCGGCATGATCAACATCAGCCCGCACGCGATGCCGGTCTGAAACGCACGCCATCCAGAAATACCATCCATCGTCATCGCACCACTTCTTTTTTGTCCCCTACCGTCCACAAAATCCCAATATACTGGGTACGCGAGATATGTGCAACCAAGACTCGATGCCGACTGCTGACGATGGGGTTTATTGAGGCAGGATCAGTTCTTCTCTTCAGTCTTGCTCTCTCGTGGGCCGATGACCACCAGTTCCCGAATGCCGCCCGTGCATATTCAATCCTATCAAACACCGAACAAATCAGGCCATCCGTATGCCCCGAGACATCCCCGTCGGCAATGGCGAACTCCTGGTCACCTTCGACCACCTCTATCGCGTTCGGGATCTGTACTATCCTCACGTCGGCGCACCCAACCACACCGCAGGGCACATCCAACGCCTCGGCGTCTGGGCCGACGGCAAGTTCGTCTGGATAGAGGACGCCGACTGGAAGCGCGAACTCCGCTACAAGTCCGACTCGCTCGTCACCGACGTCAAGCTGACCCACAAGCCCCTCGGCCTCGAGCTCACCTTCAACGACGCCGTCGACTTCGAGGCCCCCGTCCTCCTGCGCAAGGTCACCGCACGCGACCTCACCGGCAAGGCCCGCGAGGTCCGCCTCTTCTTCCACATCGACTTCTCCATCGACGGCACGCCCGTCGGCGACACCGCTTGCTACGACCCCGCAACCGCCGGCGTTCTCATCTACAAGGAACGCACCTACTTCCTCTTCAACGCCTGCGACCCCACAAAGCACGGCATCGACCAGTGGTCCATCGGCACCAAACGCGTCGGCGGCGCAGAAGGAACCTGGCGCGACGCCGAGGATGGCCTCCTCGGTCGCAACGCTATCAGCCAGGGCTCCGTCGACGCGACCGTCGGCATCCACCTCCAACTCCAGCCCAAAGGCGAAGCCTGCGCCCACACCTGGATCGCCTGCGGCCAGCGCCACGGCGACGTCGCCGATCTCAACAAACGCATCCTCGAAGAGACCCCCGAAAGAACCATGGCCCGCACCGAGGCCTACTGGCGACTCTGGTGCCGCAAGGAACAACTCGATACGTCGTGCCTCCCCGAGCCCGTCAGCGACCTCTTCTATCGCAGCCAGCTCATCGTCCGCACCCAGATCGATAAGGGCGGCGCCATCCTCGCCGCCAACGACAGCGACATCACCCACTTCGCCGGCGACCACTACTCCTACTGCTGGATGCGCGACGGGGCTCTGGTCGCCCACTCACTCATCGAGTCCGGCCAGAGCGAGCTGAGCCGCAAGTTCTTCCGCTTCGCCGCCGAGTGCATCTCCAAGAAGCACTACTTCCTCCACAAGTACACGCCTACGGGCGCGCTGGCCAGCAGTTGGCACCCCTGGGTCCTCGACGGCCAGAACGTCCTGCCCATCCAACAAGACGAGACCGCCCTGGTCCTCTGGGCCCTCCGCCGCCACTTCGAGCGCTTCCTCGATGTCGAGTTCATCAAGCCCCTCTACGAGAAGCTCGTCACCCGCCCCGCCGACTGGATGCTCTCCTACCGCGATCACAACGGTCTGCCCCTGCCCTCCTGGGATCTCTGGGAAGAACGCCGCGGCATCCACACCTTCACCGTCGCCGCCACGGTGGGGGCCCTCGAAGCCGCCGCCGCCTTCGCCAAAGACTTCGGCGAGCCCGACCGCGCCGCTCGCTACCAAGAGGGCGCTGACCGCATGCGCGGCTCGGTCAACCGCCACCTCTACCACCCCGAACTCGGACGCTTCGCCCGCCTCGCCCAGCCGCTCAAAGACGGCGCCTACCGCCTCGACATGACCCACGACTCGGCCAACTACGCCCTCTTCGCCTTCGGCTGCTTCGACCCGCGCGACGAGCGCGTCGTCAACGAGATGAAGGCCCTCTTCGACCGCCTCTGGGTCAAGACCGACGTCGGCGGCTGCGCCCGCTACGAACGCGACTACTACCACCAGATCGAGCGCGACGACATCGAACGCATCCCCGGCAACCCCTGGATCATCTGCACCCTCTGGCACGCCCAGCACCGCATCGAGACCGCCGACTCTCTCGAGCAACTCAAGGGGGCGATCGAGCTGCTCGAATGGGTCGTCGCCCGCGCCGAACCCTCCGGCGTCCTCGCCGAGCAGTTCGACCCCCGCACCGCCGAGCCCATCAGCGTCAGTCCCCTCACCTGGAGCCACGCCACCTTCGTTTCCACCTGCACGTCATACCTGCGCAAGCACCAGCAACTCCTGCGCACCAACCCCGCCGACACCACCTCATCACAGGCCTGACCGTAAGGGAGGGCGTCTTCCCTTTCTTCTACTCCTACCCATCCTCGAATCGCGCAACCGGCTCGTTCATACCGAGTTCGCACGATCCATCGATCGCATCCTTCCATACACTCAGAATTGAGCCATTGCACGACCGCCACGCCCATCTCCGCCCCGGAGGGGCCCGGCGATCATGGCGAGGGGCGCTAGCCCCTCGATGGAGCAGAATCAGAACCCAGCCGCGGAGCGGCGCTCGAAGCGTCCGACCCGAGCGCCCGCGTCATACCTGCACACGCCCCATCGCGAATCATGACTCCCCTCGAAGCCCGACTCCCCGCCCTACAGCTTCCCCGACAACAAGCTCATCGCAATCGCGTCCTCATCATCCTCCGCGTTCGGTCCCAACGCCCGAATCCGATCCGCCGCGCCCCCGATCCAATCGATCCGGATCCCGAAGTTCTCCCCGACCTTCACCGCGTCCCCGCCCCCGATCGCCCGGTTGTTGACCAGCAGATCCAGCGCGTCCTCGGCGTTCTTCGGCAGCTCCAGAATCGACCCGGGCGCAAGCCGCAGCACCTCGCGCAGCTTCATTCGGCGATCGCCCAGACGGACGATCACCGGCACTTCCAGCCTCAGGATGGCGTCAACATCGCTTGCCATGGACCCTCGGTGCGCGCACAGACCTCGATCAACGGCTCGCAACTGGCGTGCCGGGATCAGGACCAGCCTCAGTCTGTATATCGACCGACGATCAGCGTCACGTTGTGCCCGCCGAACCCGAACGTGTTGTTCATGGCATATCGGACCGGCCGCTCCCGGGCCTCGTGCGGCACCAGATCAATATCGAACCCCTCTTCAGGATGATCCAGATTGATCGTCGGCGGGATCACCCCCGTCCGCACCGCGTTCACGCACGCCAGCATCTCGATAGCGCCCGAAGCCCCCAGCGCGTGCCCGTGCATGGACTTCGTCGAACTCATCAGCAGCTTCCCGCCCGCCGACTTCCGCGCGTGGTCGCCGAACACGCTGATCACCGCCGCGACCTCGGCGTCGTCTCCGATCGGCGTCGACGTCCCGTGGGCGTTGATGTAGGCGATATCCTCGAGATTCAGCCCGCCGTCCGCCATCGCCTTTTTCATCGAGCTCGACGCCCCGCGTCCCTGCTCGTCCGGCGCCGTGATATGGGCCGCGTCCGAGCTGTTCCCGTAGCCCATCAGCTCCGCGTAGATCGTCGCCCCCCGCGCCCTGGCGTGCTCCAGCGTCTCCACGACGAAGAACCCTGCCCCCTCGGCGAGCACGAACCCGTCCCGCAGCTTGTCGAACGGGCGGCTCGCACGCTCCGGATCGTCGTTCCGCGAACTCAGCGCCCGCATCGTGCTGAACGCCCCGATGCACAAGGGCGTCACCGCCGCCTCGCACCCCCCGACGATCATCACGTCCGCCTCGCCCTTGCGCAGGTAGTTCATCGCGTCACCGAACGCGTGCCCCGAGCTCGCGCACGCCGTCGCGTGCGCCGAACTCGGCCCACGCAGCCCGTAGCGGATCGAGACGTTCCCGGCCGTCGCGTTGACCATCAGCCTCGGCACCGTGTGCGGACTGATCCGATCCGGCCCCCGCTCGATCAGCACCATGAGCATCTCTTCGATGGTGCCGATGCCCCCGATACCAGAGCCCACGATCACACCGCACCGATCGGGATCCTCACGCTCAAAATCGATGCCCGAGTCCGCGACCGCCTGCGCCGCCGCGGACAGCCCCAGCATCGTGCAGCGGTCGAACCTCCGCAGGTCGCGCCGATCGAACCCGCCCTGCTCGCACGGATCCCAGCCCTTGATCTGTCCGGCGATGCCCACCCGCCAGGTATGCTGCCCGAAGCGATCGAACTCAACGCCCTCGATCTTGCTGATGCCAGATCGCCCCTCGCGCATCGACTCCCACGTCGACGCCGCGTCGGGCCCGATATTGGTCACCGTGCCGACACCCGTGATGACCAGTCGGGTTGTGGATGAGTCGGGCATGGATGGGCGAACTCAGCCCGCCGAGCCGTTGTTCTTCGAGATGAACTCGATCGCGTTGCCGACGGTTTTGATCTGCTCGGCGTCCTCGTCGGAGATCGAGGTATTGAACGCATCCTCGAAGTCCATCATGAGCTCGACCTGGTCCAGGCTGTCGGCCTTGAGATCCTCATCGAATCGCGTCTCGCGCGACACTTCCGCGCCATCGGCACCCATCTGCTTGCAGACGATATCGATGACCTTTGCCTCGATCTCCGATTCGGTCACGCTTGGTCCTCCGGGCGTCCCCCACAGAGAGGGTGAACGCGAAAAGATGCTCTGGCGAGATTGACAACGATCGTAGCCGTCTTGCCAGCATACGCCAAGCCCGACAACCCGGTAAGACGCGCCCCGGGCCGATTCTGACGCGCGCAACGGTCGTGCGTCACGCCGACCCCGTCCCCACCCCCCATTGGTCCCTCGCCCCTGCATTCTGAGCCTCCCCCCGCCGATTCCTGCTCCCGGCGGGTTGAGCGGCTCCTGGGCTCCCGGACGGGGGTTTTTGCCTAGTCGCGGCTCCTCCCACCGGAATGAGGGAGATGCGCCATGCCCGAGATGCCCGCCGAGCCTGAAGCATTCGCAGAGGTCGTTCTCGATCTCGTCCGACAGCTCCAGCCCGCCGCCGAGATCCAGCTCGTCGGCCCGCGAGAACTCCTCGTCGACGGCAGACGTATGGACCTGGAGAACCTCTTTCGGATGGTGCGCCAGGATCCGGAGCGCGGCAGCGAGATCGCCGGGCACTACCTGGAGCAGATGTTTGCCAGTGACACGATGCAGATCGAACAGATGCCATGGGAGCTCGCGCGGGACCGGATCATGCCCCGCATCCAGCCCGAGAGCATCTTCGACCACCTCAACCGCGAGCTCGTCGCCCACGTCCCGTTCGTCAACGGCACCGTTATCGTCTTCGTCATCGACCTGCCCCACCTGACCGTCAGCGTCACGACCGAGCAGGTCATCCGCTGGGGCCTGCACGTCGACGACCTCGAGCCCGTCGCCCGCCAGAACCTCGAGGCCTACCAGCCCAGCCTCCACGTCCGCCTCGTCGAATCCAAGGACGGCGGGCGGGCGGCCATCGTCTCCGAGCAGGACGGCTACGACGCCGCGAGGCTCCTGCTCACCGGCCTGTTCAGCCGCCTGGCCCCGCAGTTCGGCGGCGACTTCCTCGTCGCCGCGCCCAGCCGCGACATGTTCGTCGCGCTGAGCTGCGACCCCGGCGACTTCGTCGACCGCCTGCGCAAGCGGGTGGAGAGCGACTACCGGCGCCTGCCGTACCCGATCACGTCCGAGCTCTTCTATGTCACGCAGGATGGGGTCGCGGGGACGGTGCGGGAAGAGGCGGCCTGAGGGGTGGGACCGGCTTTGCCGGTCAGTTCCCCGGTGGGACCGGCATCCCTGCCGGTCATCGCGCAGCAATACGAGGTCGTTCTGACCATCCGCGAGTTGCGGGGCGGCGGCATCCTGCCGCCGATCGCCGCAGGCGATAGTCGCATTCCCAACACGGAGCCGCCGAGCGCAAGCTCGCGATGACCCATCCAAGAACCCTGCACGCTCCACGCCACCAAGATCCTCACTACCACATAACTCCTCCCCTCGAATCCCCACGAACAACAACCGTATAATCCCGCCTTGCCGCCGGGAGCCCGACCATGAAACTCCGCGCATGGCTCAAGCCCGCCTCCATCGTCGGCATCGGCAAGGATGTCGGCAAGAGCGCGCTCGCCAGCACCGTCCTGCTCCTGCTCGGCGGCTTCATGTACGCGATCGGATCGGCGCTCCTCGCAACCGGCCTGATCGTCCTCTCGCTGGTGCTGTGGTGGCTGGGCGTCGCCCGCCGACCGGAAAGGCGTGTCCAGACCGATCGCGGCAGCCTGCGCATCCGCCCGTTCGTCCTGCCCAGCGCGCGAGCCCGCAAGGCCTGCCGCCTCCTCGCCTTCGCCGTCGGCTTCTCCGGTGCCGCGATCCTCGGCTGGTCGTCGTTCCAGCGGGCGAACGCCGCGGCGAACGCCGAGCGCGAGCACAAAGAAACGACTGTCACTATCGGCGATACTACGAAGCGGACCGAAGAGAAGGTCGAGACGGGTTTCGACGAGATCCGCGACAAGCTCCTCGCCGAGATCGATGCCCAGCGCATCGAGTTGCAGGAGGCCTCCGACCGCGCGCGCCGGATGCAGTCGGGCATTGCCCGGGCCGGGATGCAGGCCGCGAGCCTCGCCTCGACCAACCCCGAGGTCAAGCAACTCGCCGATCGGCTCGGGAAACTGATCGACGAGTTCGTCGCCGAGTACGACATCGAGTCCCTCCCCGAGCCCGACCGCGAAACGGTCGACTTCGCGAAAGCCGAACGCCTCAACGCCGTGGGTCGTCACAACGAGGCGATTGATGAAGTCACCGAGGAGCGAGCCCTGCGCGAGGACCGCGCCGCCGCGAAGCAGGTCGAGCGGGCATTCACCGCCAACAAGATCCTCGGCGATGCCTTCTACGGCAAGCACGAGCCGCGCAAGGCCCTCGACCACTACCAACGCGCGGCCCACTGGAAGCCGGAGGATCTGACCGTGAAATGGGGGATCGCATCATGCGCGCACCAGCTAGGTCAAGGTAAGAAAGCGATCGAGTACTGGAGTTGCGTGATCTCAGAATTTGAGTCCATCACCGATCGTGAAGGCCATGCACGGCGCGTTGTTGATTACGCAGGAGCACTCAGCAATCGTGGCGCTGCATATCTGGACATTCTGAACGAGCCAGAACTAGCTCTAAAAGATTTTGAGGTATCAATCACAACCTTGTTAAATCTGATTCGTGATTCCCAGTTCAGCGAGCACCGCGGCCATCTCGCTACAGCATTGTCAAATCGTGGCAACGCGATGTTCCGCCTTGGTCGGGAGAAAGATGCGTTATCAGATTATGATCGGTCAATTAGTTTGCTCGATGTGCTTTTGGTGCGATTAGTCGAGCAGAATGGCATGGTGCATCTAAATGATGACCTAGCGAATGCCTATTATTTTCGAGGCGTGACTTTGCGCAGGCTCGGTAAGCCAAGTGAAGCGATTGGTGACTATTCACAAGCGATTCAGATCGACCAGCTTTTCAAACACAGGAACCGGGTAGAATCGGCAAAGCGCCTTGCGTCAGCACACGCCGCTCGGGGTAATACCTACTTCGCCACCGGGCGCTACGAGTTGGCACTGCCAGATTACGACAGAGCAATTGAGATTGGAACTAACCTAATCGAATCTGATGGCTCTGAGGTGTTTGCAAACGAACTAGCCGGAAATTATATTATCCGTGCGTTCATTTATGAGAAACAAAATCGGCATGAGAACGCTCGACGCGATGCCATGCGGGCAAGGGAACTGCTGGACGCTCCGGCAACGCCGAAGACCACGCTACACGGGCAATCCCGACAAGCTGTCGAGAGCCTGCTCGAAAGACTCGGGGACGGGTGATGCTCAACACAATGCCCGAAGAGCCGCGCGTGAGCAATCAGGTTGGGCGTGCGTGGGTCAATATGCATGCAGATCCCCTCCGGCGATCGGCGGCAGGAAGCCGCCGCTCCCGTTGAGGGCGCCGGGCAAACTCGCTCCCTCACGGTCGCCCCTCGTTGCTCTGCACAACAGAGCCGGGAGCGCAAGCTCTCGATAGGTCGCCCGCACATCGCCTCTTGTCGGTATTGTCTCGAACTGCCGTGTTTCGAAGTCGGTATGCCTGGGCAGGTCCGTAGGAGCTCGGGAGCGCAACCGCGTGCTCACGCACGCGCCTCTGTTGGAAAGCGCCCACACGCTCGCGGCGTGTCAGAAGCACCCTCAACGCCCTCAGGCCACCACCGGCCCCACCGTCAGAGCGAGCGTCTTTTCCTTCCGCTACCGGTCCATCCCGAAAGAAAATCATCCACAGCCACCACGTTTGAGCGTGCACATCCGCCCATCGTCCGCCGAATCGTGACCCTACACCCAACTTCCATTGACGCCGCGCCCGATTTCCCAGACAATTCCCACATGCTCGAAGACACCATGCTCCAAACCGTCGATCACACCCGCACCATGAACCAGGCAAAGGAACTCGCGGCCCCGCCCACGATTGCCAAATGCCGATCCCCGAATGCCGAACCCTCCAACCCCTCCCTCCTGCTCGCAGAACTCCTCGACCCCGACCTTCCCCCCCTCGAACTCTGCGACCATCACGAGCTGACCCTCGCCCAGCTCGAAGCCTGGATGAACTCCCCCAAGGTCGCCGCGGCCCTCGACGCCCACACTCGCATCGAACAGCGCCGCCAACAACTCATCGCCGAGCGCCTCCGAACCAAGGCCCTCGAAGCCCTCGAACGCGCCACCATCCCGATCGCCGACCCGCTCACCCCCGCCCAACAACTCCGCGCCAACGAGACCACCCGCAAAGCCGCGGCACAACTCCTCCGCCAAACCGGTGCCACTGGCGGCTCGCCCGCCAGTGCCGAACGTGCAACGACGCCCGGCGCCACCGGCGGCTCGTCCGCTCGGTGTCCATCCCCGGGTGGGACCGGCATCCCTGCCGGTCATCGCGCAGCGAGACGAGAGCGCTCACAGCCCAGTAACGGTCAAAATACGCAACCGCCTCAATCCCACCTCGCTGGCGCGTCGGGCTCGTCCAGAAGAGTGTGCGTCACGCCGAGCGTTCCGCCTTCGCAAGCCGATGGTCTCGGCGGATCGCATAGCCGCCCAAAGCGGCGGCCATGCCACCCCGCAGTCCCGCCGCCCTCGCTCGCTCTCTCGCTCTCCCCCTCATCGCTCTTCCCATCACTCCCCACCATCCTCCTACCCTCACTCCCCCCCATGATCCTCCTCATCGACAACTACGACTCGTTCACCTGGAACCTCGTCCACCGCCTCGGCGAGGTCGATCCGACGCTCCGCATCGACGCCGACCTGGTCGTCAAGCGTCACGACGAGATCACGCCGGAGGAGGCGGCTGGGCTCGACGATGGGCGGGGCCCGTCGCACGTCGTCATCTCCCCCGGCCCCTGCACACCCAAGGAAGCCGGGATCTCCGGCGCGATGATCGAGCGGTTCGCGGGGCGGACCCCCGTCCTCGGCGTCTGCCTCGGCCACCAGTGCATCGGCGACCTCCACGGCATGCGCGTCGTCCAGCACAAGACGCCGATGCACGGCAAGACCTCGATGATCTCCCACGATGGCCACGGCATCTTCGAGGGGATTGAGAGTCCGTTCGAGGCGATGCGCTACCACTCGTTGGTGATCGAGGCGAGCTCGATGCCGCCGCCGGCGAGGCCCGGCGAGGACGGCTGGGTGCTCAGCGCGTGGTGTACTGACGAACTCGCGGGCGGCCCCCATCAGGTCGTCATGGGCCTGCGCAAGGTCTGGGCCGACGCGTCGCGCGCCCCCGTCCTCGGCGTGCAGTTCCACCCCGAGAGCTTCATGACCCCCGCCGGGCATCGCCTGCTGGCCAACTTCCTGCGGATGGGCGTTCGCCCTCGCGAGCCGGCTGGGTTGATCGGCTCTCCGAGCCGATGCAGTCCTCTGGGATCGGTTCATCGAGCCGATGCAGTCCGCTGGGATCGGTTCATCGAGCCGATGCGTCCCTCTGG
>JAJDDM010000036.1 GCA_029260315.1 Phycisphaerales bacterium
GACGTACAACCTGTGATGGGCATCGATGCCGACGGACCACCTGTGGGCCTCCTCTCGCTGATCTTGAGACGACCCGAGTTACGCCCTCGGGCCGATCTCGCACAAGAGCACGATTGGAGGCCTGCTACATAGTGTCACCCACACACCCGACGACCAAGAAATCTTCGCACGACCCCCTTCCCTCGTCCCACATCTCGTGACACTCCACCCCTTCTCCCTCGACGCCGACCCGCCGCGCGCGCACAATTGCCCCATGCTCGACGACACACTGATTCCACGACCGCAGACCCGCACGCCTCGCAACTCCAGACCCAAGACCCAAGACCCCAAACCCCGCCACGAAGTGCCTCCGCGCACACCGACCCGCGCTCCCTCGAATGCCGAATGCCGATTGCCGAATGCCGATTCCCCATTGCCAAATGCCGACTCCCTCCTCCTCCGCGACTACCTCGACCCCGACCTCACCCCCCTCGACCTCTGCGACATCCACGACATCACCCTTGTGCAACTCGAAACCTGGCTCGAGTCCCCCAAGGTCACCGCCGCCCTCAAATCCCTCGAACGCATCGAAACCAAACGGGACGAACACCTCCAGCGCCAAGCCCGCGCAACCGCCCGCGCAACCTTGCAGCGCCTCGCCACCACCGCCCCCGCCGAGCCCATGACCGCCGCCGAGAAGATCCGCCTCCAGGAATCCCAGCGCAAGGCCGCGAGCCGCCTGCTCGGAACCAACCGATGCCCATCCGGATCGACGACCCCGCGAACGCCCTCCCTCTCCTCGAAGAGCACCGCGCCATCTCCCCGCCCGAGTCCATCCCCGCCCGCCCATTCTCCCCGCGCCGCGCGCGCACGCGCGCCGCCCATCAGAGCCGCGTGCGCAAGCACGCCCAGAGCCGCGCACATAAGCCCGCGACCCCTGCGCGCCCCAACACCCCCACCGCCTCCAACGTCCGATACCGTTCCACGGGCGCCTCACCCACCAACAACGAACCCGACTTCCCCGCCCGCTCGCCCACGCAATCGTCCCATCCCGCCGCGCAACCTCTGCGACTTGCGTCCCCAAGATTATCCGTGGGACGTTGATTCTCTCAAGTGTCGCGATCCGCCGGCACGATCTCTCGATACACGTCGAGTTGCCGTCGCGAAGAACTCCTGTGCGCACGCCGACGACGTTTGAGGTATCCTGCCCGCGATGGACCCGGTCTCCAGCATCCCGTTCCACCTCGCCAAGGCCTACGGCATCGAGCGGGTTGCGCCGGTCCGCCCCATAACGCCCAAGGCGACCGCTCCGATAACCCGCGCCGAGCCCGCGAGTGAGGGGCTTCGCCTGTTCCACCCCCAGGGCGGCACCAAGGCGAACCCGGGCGTCGCGAATCTCGTCGCCGCCAGAGTGCCCGGCGGGGTCGACTTTTCCGCAGGCCCTCCACAGCCGCGCACCGGATCTCTGGCGCTGTATCATCACCCGGCGGCACGGAACGCCGCCGCGACGGGTGTGGATCTGGGCCGGATGCTCGACACCACAGCCTGAGAAGCGAGGCCCAGAAGCGAGGCTTCGGAAGCGAGGTTGGTATGGAGACCACAGTTGTTCGCGCGCGCACGGACGCACCCCGGATCCAGGAATCGCCCGTGACCCAAGCCCCCCACTGGCCACTGGACCCGGATATCGCCTTCCTGAACCACGGCAGCTACGGGGTCTGCCCCAGGCCCGTGCTCGAGGCCCAAGCCCGATACCGCGCCCAGATGGAACGCGACCCGGTCTCCTGGTTCATGCGCGACCAGGAGCCGCTGCTCGACGCCTCTCGGCAGGCCCTTAGCAAGCTGATCCACTGCGCCCCGGCGGATATCGGCTGGACCCCCAATGCCACCGTCGCCATCGCGACCATTCTCCATTCCATCGAGTGGCGCGAGGGCGACGAGGTTCTGGCGTGCGACCAGGAGTACATGAGCGCGATCAACGAGGTCGAGCGCCTGGGCGAGCGCAGGGGCGTGCGGCTGGTCAAGCCGCAGATCCGGATCCCGGTCGAGTCCGAGGACGAGATCGTGGACCGGATGCTCTCGCATGTGACGGGCAGGACGCGGCTGGCGATTCTCAGCCAGATCACCAGCCCCAGCGCGATCGTGATGCCGGCGGCGCGCCTGACGCGCGAGCTGCGCGAGCGCGGCGTCGAGGTGCTGGTGGATGGGGCGCACGGGCCGGGGCAGATCGAGTTCGATCTGCAGGCGATCAACCCGACGTACTACGTCGCAACGCTGCACAAGTGGGTGTGCGCGCCCAAGGGCGCGGGAATGAGCTGGGTGCATCCGGAGCGCCAGGCGGCGATCCGCCCGGTGGCGCTCTCCAGCCGGGCGCACGAGGAACGCCCGTGGCGGTCGCTGTACCTGCGGGACTTTGACTATCACGGCACCGACGACCACACGGCGCACATCTGCGTGTCGGATGCGATCGCGTTCATGTCGGGGCTGCTGCCCGGCGGGTTGAGCGAGCTGCGCGAGCGGAATCATGCGCTGGTGGTCGAGGCGCGGGATCTGATCTGCGATGCGCTTGGGCTGGTGCGGCCGGTGCCCGAATCGATGGTCCCGATGATGGCGACGATCCAGTTGCCGAGCGTGCCCGAGTCGCTGAAGGGCAAGCGGACGGTCTTCGGCGATCCGATCCAGGACCGGCTGGTGCGTGAGCACAAGATCCAGGTGCCGATCTGGACCAACGCGCTGACGGGCCAGCGGTTCTGCCGGATCAGCGCGCAGGTGTACAACCGGATCGAGCAGTACGAGCGGTTGGCGGGTGCGTTGAAGGAGGAACTGACGCGGGAGGGTGAGGTCTGACGATCCCGCCCAGGGACTCACAGTCGAGCGACGCAGCGCCATCGTTCGTGGTCTTGCGGGCAATCGGACGCCCAATCCTTCGCTTGCGCTTCAGGCTCGCTGGGGTGGTTGGCAATCGCGGCGGCGGGGGCGACGGCGGGGGTGATGCTCGTCGCGATGGTGGTGTGAGCGGGTGGGCGGACGGGTCGGTTCAGACGCTGGCGAGTTTTGCCCTCTGTGGGGGGCCTGGGCCCAGAATCTGCTATGGTGCCCGGCGGGGGCGTCCGACTGCCCCTCGGAGGGATCTCTCATGCGATTTTCGACGCGGCTGGTCGTTTTCCTGGCGTTCTCGTTGGCGGGTGTGGGCGAGGCCCAGGACTTCGGGTTCGGCGAGGTGGGTTCATGGAACGACGATCCGGGGGACTACGCGGACGTGTGGGGGGAGGGTGATCTGGCGGTGATGGGCAAGTGGGGATTTCCGCGGGTGCTGCTGTTTGACATCGGCGATCCCACGACGCCGACGCTGATCGGGCGGTATGAGGTTCCGCCGCCGAACGACGAGGCGAGCGCGCAGGACGTGAAGACGCACGGCGGGCTGATGTTCGTGGCGTTGGAGGGCGACGAGAACGCCGGGGCGCAGATCGTGGATATCCGCGATCCGGCGAATCCCAGGCATCTTGTCGACATCACCGTCAACGAGGACGTCCACAACCTGTTCTACGCCGAGGGCTGGCTGTATCTGACCGATCGCGGCGGTCGGCTGATCATCGTGGACTTGCGGGACTTTGACGCCGACGCGCCGCCGGCGGAGATCGCGACTCCGGCGTGGCACATCACGATCGACGGCGCGCAGACCGTGCACGACATCACGGTGCAGGATGATCGGCTGTATGTCTCGGGTTGGAACGCCCTCTATATCTATGATGTTTCCAACATCGCCAGCGAGCCGCCGCGGTTTCTTGGGTCGGGCGCTGGTAGCAGTACGCACTCGTCATGGGCGACCGATGATGGGCGTTTCGTGGTGGTCGCCGAGGAGCGCAACGGCGGGGGGATCAAGCTCTACGAGATCGCGCCCGACGGCGACGGCGTCAGCGTGACGCTGCGCGATGAATACGCGATCGCGAACCGGATCGCGCACAACCCGCTGATGGTCGGCGAGCGGGTGTTCTGCTCGTGGTACAGCATGGGGTGTCTGGCGTTTCGGATCGATCGTGCCGCGGGTCGGTTCGAGTTGATCGCCCGGCACGACACGGGCTCGGCGTGGGGCGTGTATCCGTTCCTCGGCCTTGATCGCATCCTTACCAGCAACTTCACGGACGGGCTGGTCATCCTGTCATTCTGCGAGGCGGATCTTGACAGCGACGGCGATATCGACGCGGATGATTTCTTCTCGTATCTGGATTTCTTCGCGGCGGGCGATCTGCTGGCGGACATCAACGGCGACGGGCGGATCGACTCGGACGATTTCTTCGGGTATCTGGACGGCTTCGTCGAGGGGTGCTGAGCGGCGGGTCGCGGCGGGGCCTGGTCCTACACTCCGTTCGACCCGGTGGGGTGGCCGAGCGGCTGAAGGCGCCGGTCTTGAAAACCGGTAGACGGTTTACCGTCTCGCGGGTTCGAATCCCGCCCCCACCGCTCACGACACGGCGTATGGCACGCTGCTTGAAGCGCGAGGTGCGTGCCGGGTGTGAGGGGCTGCGTTCGCGAGGTGAGTTCAAGCGGTGCGTTGGTGGCGGATGCTGCGATGGGAGGGCGCTAACCCGGACCTTCGCAGAGCCTCAGGCCCGGCGTCCATGTGAGCTTTTTGAGCGAGTTGAGCTCGTTGGTGGCGTGCGGGCGGTTGGCGGATCATCGCGGGGCCAATCGTGAGGGCGGGCGATTCCTTCTCCTTCGTGCTCCTTTCTATCGCTCGATCCGTGCGCGGCGCCGGCTTGCCATCCGTCCGCTCTCAGAATGTGGACGCACGAACACACGAGGCGTGGTAGAGGAGAGAAGGACCGGGAGACGCCCTCCCTGACGAGCCATTTGCGTCGTTTGTTACAAGTGCTGCGCGGCGGGATGCTTGCGCGCGTGTCTAGCATCGTGCCACCAACCGCTGCTTTGAGCGGTTGGTGTTTTATGGCGCTCTCCCAGAAACACCAGCCGTGCAGAGCCACGGCTGGTGGCACGTCGCTCGGTCATCCGCATTTGTTCGAGTTCTCCACCAGTTGACGCGAATCGCTCCGACGGTCGGGCCTGTGATGCTGCCCGCTCCGATTGGACGCAAGTCGATTTAGTGCCAGACGTGGGCGCAGTCGGCAAAGTGTGGGTCGAGCGTGGGCGGGGCGGCGCCGATGGGGCTGCCGGGCGGCGGATTGTCGGGGCTCGCGGGGACGGCGATGGGGTCGAGTTCGCGGGCGATGAAGCGGTCGATATCGCGCGAGAGGCGGGCGTTCTGGGCGTCGGCGGGGTTCGCTCCGAGCGTGTCGCGCAGGCGCACGAGGGCGGCTTCGGCTTCGGTGCGGACCTCCGGGGTCGCGCGCGGGTTGGCGGCCAGGCGGATCAGGCGTATCACGACGACATCGCGGACGCGGCGGGCGATCGCGCCGCGACGACCCGGGGGCGTGTCGGCGAACGCGCGTGCGATGAGCGTGTCCAGGGTCTCGGCGAGGCCAAGCTGGGCGGCGTCGTCTGCGTGCTGGGCGACGAGGCGTGCGGCGCGGGCGGGGTGGAGCAGGAGGGAGATAGCGATGTCGGCCGAGGATGCCGCGGCGTTGAGCAGGTCGAAGGCGGGAGCTGAGTCGCTCTCGAAGACCTCGGCGGGGTCGATGCCGAAGGCGCGCGGCTCGAGGATGCGCAGGGCGTCGTCGGGCAGGTCGAGGACATCGGCGTCGATGGATCGCAGCGCGGCGTCGAGCGCGGCGCGTTGGCGCTGCGCGGGGACGCGCGTCGAGAGCGGTTGGTCGTCGGCGCGAACGGTGTACGCGAAGTCGAGCCCCGCGACGAGCTTGATCGCGGCTTCGAGCTGATAGCGATGGAAGAGATAGAGCGGGACGAGGCGCGCACGCAGGTTCGCCATCGGCTCGCCCTCGCGGATGCGATCGGGACCGAATCGATCGAGGGCGTGGGCGCGGACCTCGAGCGTGCGTCGGAGCTCTCGGACGGCGTCCTGGCCGTTATCCCAGAGGTGGGCTCGCGGGTGGGCTCCGCCCGGGTCGCGGGCGTCGGCGTCGGAGATGAACGTGTAGTCGAACCTGAGCCCTTCGCGCACAATCTCATCGAGCGCCTCGGACTCGTTCGCGTCGGCGTCGAACTCGCTGTATGCGAAGCGGACGGCGTGCATGTCCCACGCACCGATGCCGATGGCGTAGGCCTGGGAGAAATCGAGCTCGGCGTCGGGGGTCAGGAAGATCCAGGGTGCGGGGTAGTCCATGACGCTTGCGCGCCCGCCGTAGGTGCTGGCGGCGAAGTTGTGGGCGAAGCCGAGGGTGTGGCCGACCTCATGGGCGGCGAGCTGGCGGATGCGGGCGAGGGAGATTTGGATGGGGTCGGCGGGGTCGGCGGTGCCGGTTTTTTCGACGCCTGCGAGGGCCTCGAAGATCATGCGGTCCTGGCGGATGCGCAGGGAGCCGAGGGAGACGTGGCCCTTGATGATCTCGCCGGTGCGGGGGTCGGTCATGCTGCCGCCGTAGGACCAGCCGCGGGTGGAGCGGTGGACCCATTGGATCACGTTGTAGCGCACGTCGAGGGGGTGGGCGTTTTCTGGGAGGAGTTCGACGCGGAAGGCGTCGAGGAATCCGGCGGCCTCGAAAGCGTCGGTCCACCAGCTCGCGCCCTCGATGAGTGCCGAACGGATGGGTTCGGGTACGCCGGGGTCGACGTAGTAGGTGATGGGTTCCTTGACCGTTGCGTAGGCGGCGCTGGGATCTGTCTTCTCCAGGCGGTGGCGGGCGATCCAGCGTGTGGTGAGGTCCTGGTCGAGGGGGGCGGCGTAGTCGGCGAAGGAGACGGGGAAGCTGGGCATGCGCGGGTCGAACTCGCGAGGGGTGTAGCCGGCGTCGGGCAGGCGGATGAGCGAGTGGTGTTGGATGAGGGTGATCGATTCGGGGGTGGGCGCGGTGGCGCGAACGAGTGTGCCGGGGTCTTCGGCGGCGAAGGTGAGGACGGCCTCGAACTCGATGTTGTCGGGGAAGACGAGGGTGGCGTCGAGGCCGAGGGCGCTGCGGTCTTTGTCGAGACGGAACTGGCCTTGGGCGGCGCGTTTGAGGGCGTTGGCGCTCTGGTGGGCGTCGCGGACCAGAAAGCTGGTCAGATCGACGAGGACGCGGCCGTTCTCTTCAGAGTCGATGGGCCCGCCCCAGAGGACGCTGGTGGCGAAGCTCTCGGCGACGGCGGCACGCTCCTTCGGATCGTCGCTGGTGGCGCGAAAGGCGAGGTTGGGCTCCTCAATGAGGACCTTGTCACCGACGCGGCGGAAGCGGATGAGGCGGGTGGGGCCGAGCTGGCCCCGGTCGAGGCCGACGGGGTTGGAGCCGAGGCCTGTGCGGAGGCTCTCGACGTAGAGGAACTCGCCGAGGTTGCCGGCTTGGTCCTGGTGGAGTTCGATGAGAGCCCGGCCCTTCTTGCGATCGAGGCGGACGGGGAAGAGGCCGCTGAGGCGTTCGATCTCGGGGGCGGGGTTCGTGGCCGCCTGTTGGTTCTGGTTCGCGGCGTCTTTGTCAATTCCCGCACATCCGGCGAGGACAAGCAAGGGGAGGGTGAGCCAGGAGACATAATTGGGCATCCGATGAACTCCACGATGATCTGCGCGAGGATGAACTCTGACGGAGAAACGGCGTACGCCGAGCATATGGATTCGGGTGCTCGGCGATCCGATTCCGGCGGTATTACGGGAATACCCTCTGCCTGATCGTTGTTCGTGCGCGTCCGGGCTGGATCCGACTCGCTGTCAGATCCTTGCCAACCTGGGCCCGGGTGGCCAAGGGGAGAACCCTGAATCAGCTGTGTGCCCGCATAGGATGCGGGATAATGTGGAACATCGGCCCCACCCACAGGTACGATCAACCAGTGCGAATCAAAGTCCGGGGGGGCTTTTTTCGGGAGATGACGCGATGAAACGATGGATTTCGGCGACGTGCGTGGCGATGCTCTGCGGAGCCGCCTTTGGGCAGACCTGTGAGAAATCGCAGAGCTGCGAGGAGAAGGCCGCGGCGGTAAGCCTGGTGAAGGGCGAGAGCGACTGCGCGTCGGCGCGCAGTGCTCCGAAGGCGAACTGGCTGAGCGTGGCGTTCCACCGGGCGAATGCCGCGCCGAGCGAGGGCGTGTTCGTCAAGGTGAGCGAGAAGAGCTCATGCGATGAGGCGAAGAGCTGCTCGGAGGGCGCCAAGGCGAGCGTCATCGCGGCGAGCCAGGCCAAGGACGGCGGTTCGTGCTGTGCGAGCGGGCAGGGCGTGGCGACGGCGATTGTCGCCGCGGCTGGGTCGGCCCAGAGCTGCGACAAGGCCAAGGCCGGTTGCTCGGAGACGGGCGTCGCGGTGATCGCGGCGTCGACGACCGAAGCGCAGACCTGTTCCAGCAAGGCTTCCTGCTCGGAGACCGGCGCGGTGATCGCGACCGTTGCCAGCGACGAGAAGACCTGCTCCAGCAAGGCCTCGTGCTCGGAGACCGGCGGCGCGGTGATCGCGACCGTTGCCAGCGACGAGAAGACCTGCTCCAGCAAGGCTTCCTGCTCGGAGACCGGCGGCGCGGTGATCGCGACCGTTGCCAGCGACGAGAAGACCTGCTCCAGCAAGGCTTCCTGCTCGGAGACCGGCGCGACCATCGCCACCGTCGCGGGGCCAGCGAACAAGACCTGCCCGATCAGCGGTCGCCCGGCGGTGCAGACCGCAGTCGCGAGCTACAAGGGCAAGGAGATCGCGTTCTGCAACAGCATGTGCGCGAACTACTTCGACAAGGCCGACGAGTCGAAGAAGGAGGCGGTGTATCAGACGGTCGCGGCGAGCTTCCAGGTTGACCAGAAGGGCGATAAGAAGGCGGGCCCGTGCTGCGAGGATGGCAAGGGTGCGTGCTGCCAGGACAGCGGCGCTTCGGTTTCGACCGCGAGCTACAGCGACGACAAGGCGATCAACAAGACCTGCCCGATGACGGGCAAGCCGGTCGTCGAGACGGCGCTGGTCGAGTACGAGGGCAAGACCCTTGGGTTCTGCGGCGCGGGGTGCGCGAGCTACTTCCAGAACGCCGACACCGAGAAGCAGGCCAAGGTCTACAGCACGATCCTGGCGAGCCAGCCGCAGACGGATCTCAAGCCCGAGGCCCCCGCGGTCAAGACTGTGAAATCTGATCCGTACACGCTGGATATCTGCCCGGTGAGCGGCGGCAAGCTCGGGTCGATGGGCGATCCGATCACCAAGGTCGTCAACGGGCGTGAGGTCAAGTTCTGCTGCGCCGGCTGCCCGGAGCGGTACGAGGCGGACCCGGCGAAGTTCAACACCAAGATCGACAAGATGATGGTCGAGCAGCAGATGCCGTACTACCCGATGAAGACCTGCCTGGTCGCGGGCACGGCGCTGGAGGTTGACGGCAAGGACGTGGGCAAGAACGTCATCATCAACAACCGGCTCGCCCGTGTGTGCTGTGACAAGTGCGCCGCGAAGCTGAGGGCGAATCCGGCTGAGTACTTCGCGAAGCTGGACAAGGCCGTGATCGCCAAGCAGTCCGAGCACTACCCGCTGGAGAGCTGCATGGTGATGGAGTCCTCGGAGCTGGGCGGGATGGGCGAGCCGGTCCAGCTCGTCGCGGGCAACCGGCTGGTGAAGTTCTGCTGTGCGAAGTGCGTGGGCAAGTTCCAGAAGGATCGGGCGGCGTACATCGCCAAGCTCGACAAGGCGTGGATGGAGAAGTATCCCGAGCACTTCAAGATGGCGCAGGCCGAGAGCGCCGGCGGCTGATCGGGCGATTCGCGTGATTTCTCAGGAGCCCCGGGCGATGGTCCGGGGCTTTTTTCTTTGGGCGGGCGTTGCTATCAGCTCGCGGGGAGGAACGGGGAGTTTGCGTGGGGTCGCGGCTGGACGCGTTGCGCGAGTCTGCGTGGTTGTGTGCGTTTACCTCGCTTGCGCTTCGGGCTCGTAGGAGTCAGCCGTCGTCGGGCTCGTCGGATGCGCCAAGATCGATCTCGCCGAAGTCGACGTTGGTCGTCGGCCGGCGCTCGCGGAGGGTGGCGACGCCGTCCGCGGTGAAGCCGCTGTCCCAGAGATAGAGCGATTCGAGGCTCAACATGCTCGCGAGCGTCTCGATGGCGCCGTCGTCGACGCTGGTGCCGTAGAGGTTGAGCGTGGCGAGATTGGGCAACGCGGCGAGGGCCGCGACGCCTTCGTTAGTGACCTGGGTCTTCGACAGGTCCAGGCGCAGGAGGCGCTGGAAGCGGGCGAGAGTCGAGACGCCGCTATCGGTCACGCTTGTGCCGCCGAGATCCAGATCGACGAGCAAATGTTCGAGGCCGTCGAGCATGGCGAGGGCTTTGTCGTCGGCCCGCTCGCCGAGCATGGAGAGGTTGACGACGACGCCGTCGTCCTGGAGGGAGACGTGGCTGGCGTAACCGCCAGCATCTCTGATGCTCGTCATCGCGGCTTCGACCGCGGCACGCTCTTCAGTCAAGCGATCGCTCGACGCGTCCTCCCGTGCGCCGTCGGCGTGCGATTCGTCGTGGCTCTGATTCGCATCGCTCGGGGTCGCTCCGGGATCCAGCGATGCGATCCACGAGCGGATGGTCGCGATCTGGTCTTCGCTCAATCGCCCGCTGTCGTCGGCGGGCATGAGGTCGAGGTCGTCCTCGGGCAGGGAGACGCGGTGGTAGATCTCGCTGGAATCGGGGAGGCCCGCGACGATCGCGTGAGATCGCCCCTCGATGATCCGCTGGACGTGCTCCCAAGTGTGCAGGGAGAGGCGAGCGGCGGGGCGTTGCTCGCCGTGGCATTCGATGCAGCGTTCGTCGAGAATGGGCTTGATGTCGCGCTCGAAGGATGCGCGGATGATCTCTGGGCTCGGGCGCTGGACGACGAGCGGGGGGGTTCGGTTCTGGTTGTCGCTGTGGCTCTGCGAGTTCTCGTTCTGTCCGAGCACCACGGCCTTGAGCGGGTCGAGGATGTAGGCCTCGCCGCGGACGATGGAACCGCCGTAGTGGCCGGTGGCGACGACGAGCAGAGCGCTGAGGACGAGCATGGTGCGGTAGAGGCCGACGGAGGTGCGTGCGCCGGAGCGGCCGAAGATGCCGAAGACCAAGGCCAGGGCGCTGGAGCCGGCGAGCGCGATGCCGAGCCAACGGTGGATGTTGATCACGCTTGTGGCGCTGGCGTACTCGTGCTCGGCGTTCTCCCAGCCGGACCATGCGCTGAGTGCGGCGAAGGTTGCGCCGATAGCCAGGAGCCAGAGGGCCGAGGCGCAGACGGGCTTGTGGCCTTCTTCGCCTCGCCTGGGGCGGCGGCGGGCGGTGTGGGCGAGCTCGAAGAGCAGGGCGACGAGGAGCAGGGCGATGGGGAAGTGGACGAGCATGGGATGGAAGCGGAAGAAGAGCTGCTCCCAGGGGGCGGGCTCGCCCTCGCTGGCCAGAGCGACGCTCGCCAGCCCCATGCCCAGCGCCAGCCCTGCCACACATCCGATCATCCGCCCCATGCGTTCTACCTCCTGAGCAGTAGGATATCGTCGGCGGGGGCGGGTCCCCATCCGGAATCTCGTGGGCTTCGTGGGGGTGCGTGGGTCCGGGTCCGATCATCGTCCGATTGTGTTCTGATGCAGGGAGTGAGACATGCTGAGCCGACGCGATGCGATCCGGACGATGGCGGTTGGGGGTGTGGGTGGCGTGGTGGCGGCGGCTGGCGGCGCTCGTCTGCCGCGTGTGCAGCCGGGCGCGGGCGAGGCGGCCCACGAGGAGCCGCTGCCCATCCTGCTCAGCCTGAAGATCGGGATGGTGGGTGGCGACATGCCGCTTCGCGAGAAGTTTCGGCTGGTGCGCGATCTTGGGTACGACGGGATCGAGCTGGACAGCCCCTCTGGGCTCGCGCTGGCGGAGGTGTCGGCGGCTCGCAAGGAGACGGGGCTGCGGGTGCATGGGGTTGTGGATTCGGTGCATTGGAATCAGCGTTTGAGCTCGGCGGACAAGGAGACGCGCGAGGCGGGGTTGCGGGCGCTCCGGGGTGCGATTCGGGACAGCCATGCGTATGGGGGGTCTTCGGTGCTGCTGGTGCCGGGGCGTGTGGCGGGGGAGGATGAGACGCAGGAGGATGTTTGGGAGCGATCGATCGAGGGGATTCGGCGGGCGCTGCCGCTGGCGGCGGATCTGGGCGTGTTCATTCTGATCGAGAACGTGTGGAATGGGTTTTGTTATGAGCACGACGGGGCGAGTGATCAGACGGCCGATCTTTTGGCGGCGTATATCGACGCGATCGGGAGCCCCTGGGTGGGGTCGTACTTCGATATCGGCAACCACCGCAAGTACGGCGACCCGGCGGCGTGGATCCGGACTCTCGGGCGGCGGATCGTCAAGCTGGACGTGAAGGACTGGTCGTTCACGAAGGGGTGGACGAAAATCGGGGAGGGGGATGTGCCGTGGGGGGAGGTGCGGGCGGCGCTGCGGGAGGTTCGGTTTACGGGGTGGGCGACGGCGGAGGTTGGGGGTGGGGATAAAGCACGTCTCCAGGAAGTGCTCGACAACATGCGGCGAGTTTTCGATCTCGCTTGAGTTGGAGCGCGCAGCGCGAAGCACCAGAGCCGCGAGCGCAAGCTCGCGAAGGAACACCCAATCGCCCCATGCAGAATTCACCCACCCTCGCCGCGCGAGAGCAATTGCCGACCGCCATCGACCGTTGCATCCACGAAGCCCAATACACAACTCTGCCTGATCGCCATTGCAATGCCTCCCTGCGCTCGCCAAGCCAGCGGCCATATGCAACAGCGCACCGATTAATCTGAGAGCAACGTCGCTGTTGGTCAGAGATTCAATACGCCATCCCCATTGCCTTCACATTTTTCCTCAGTTGGGAAACGGTCATCTCAGATCGATGAAGTATGGCGTGACAGTTGGGACACACCGGGGACAGATCCTCGACCCGCGTGACACGCTCCCCATCCCTGGCGAGCGGATCGTTGTGATGAGCCTCAACGACGCCGAATCCGTCATCGCCGTAGATGTCGTCCATTGACCATCCGCAGACTACACACGCGGGGCTGATCAAACCCCCATCGGACCAGCGAGACTTCGCCCGGTTGATGATGGCTTGATCTCGCTAAGAGCCCCTAAAAGAACATTGATCGACAATGGTCTGTGGCGCCGATGAATCTTTGATCGCAGGACGCGATCTGGACTGTCAAGGAGGAGATCATGGCCAGACTCATCGTCGGCGACGACCTTTGGAACCTCATCGAGC
>JAJDDM010000037.1 GCA_029260315.1 Phycisphaerales bacterium
GCTCGATGAGGTTCCAAAGGTCGTCGCCGACGATGAGTCTGGCCATGATCTCCTCCTTGACAGTCCAGATCGCGTCCTGCGATCAAAGATTCATCGGCGCCACAGACCATTGTCGATCAATGTTCTTTTAGGGGCTCTTAATGTCTGTTAGTCGCATCGTACTGCACAATATCCGTCGAGCCGAAGAGTAGCCCTCAAGATGGGCTACTTGGTCGGGAACAATGAAGCCCACATACCGTTTACATAAAAGAGTTGCGGCTCTCTCAATGAACAGGCCGTGTGAAGTAATCCATCCAGTAGTAGAGTAGCTGGAATCGTAGTATTCAGTTGTGCGGGCATCTATCTCTACAGCTTGTCTCCCGGAGTATGACAAGTATGGCGGATTGCCAATAACTATATCAAATCCCCCGTCGGCGAAGATATCCGGGAACTCGGCAGCCCAATCGAACGCGTTGATCTTGAGCCGGTAATCGGTTGTGAGTTCATCGGGGCCTGTGTCGTCGTAGAAATCCGGAGCGATGAGCGAGTTTCCGCACTTGATGTTTGCGCCGAGGTCGGGGAGGGCTCGTTCTTTCATGTGGAAGAGGTGTGCGCCGATGGTGTCGGAGGACTCGCCCTCGAGGCACTTGAGCAACAGGGAGAGTTTGGTGACCTCGACGGCCTAGCGGTCGATGTCGAC
The DNA here is from genome assembly GCA_029260315.1 of Phycisphaerales bacterium. Lineage (GTDB taxonomy): Bacteria > Planctomycetota > Phycisphaerae > Phycisphaerales > UBA1924 > S146-42. Next base: position 680 of record JAJDDM010000037.1, read on the forward strand.
GCCGTAGATGTGGTCGGTGAGGATGCGCTTGCGTTCGCGGATGGTCAATCGAAAGTCGTTTTTCGCGGCCTGCCAGAGGGTGGGCTCTGGGCCCTTCATCCAGCGGTCGGCGTTCTTCGCATACTCGTCTCGATACCAGTTGAGGAGGAACTGGTATGCGCCGAGGAGGAAGGAGCCGGAGCCGCAGGCGGGGTCGAGGACGCGGATGGGGTGTGCGCCCCTGGCGGGCTTGAAGGTCTTGAGCGTGCGTCCGGCGATCTCGTGGGGCTGTTTGTCCTTGACGAGTTCGCCGACGGTGTGTTTGACGATGTAGTCGACGATGTAGGTGGGTGTGTAGTAGACGCCGCCGGCCTTGCGGACCTCGGGCTTGGGCTCGATCTTGACGGTTTTGCCGGTTTTGGAGAGGGTGATGACGTCGCCGAGGAAGCGTTCGTAGACCTGGCCGAGGACATCGGGTGGGAAGACGCGGAAGTCGTAGGGTGAGGGGTAGTAGAGGTCGTCGATGATGCGTTTGAGGTTGTAGCCGGCGACGTGGAGGTTTGGGGTGGTGGTGTCGGGCTCTGAGGGGCGGTCTTTTTCGGGCTTGAAGTGGAAGAGGCCGGAGTTGTAGCGGTCGTCGGCGTCGTGGAAGAGTTTCATGAGATTGGCGTAGAGGTCGTCGGACTTTCGGAGGTTCTGGAGGCGACCGAACTGCTCGGTGCCGCGGTCCTCGCAGATGCGCAGGAAGATGATGCGGTCGATGATGGACTGGACGGCGTGGTTGAGCTGCCGCTCGGGGAGGTCGTTTCGTTTGTGGATGTCGCGTGCGAGGTCGTCGCGCCATTTTCGGATGGTGTCGAGGAATGCGTCGTCGACCTCGGTGGTGCCGCGTTTCTTTTTGGAATCGGCGAAGCGGTCGAAGGCTCCTTTGAGGATTGCGTCTCGGCTGAAGACGCCGTGGATCTCGCTCCAGCGGGATTCGTACTGGTCGTAGGTGATGTAGAGGACGCGGGCCTTGGATGCGGCGTCTTTCCTTTGTGGGCGGACGCGGGTGTCGTAGACGGCGAACTCCTCGAAGTCGGTGAGGACCGAGAGGGGGAGCTTTGCGGACCATGCGTAGCGTCGGAGCTGGAAGGCGGGCTCGGTCTGGATGTTGAGGTTGGTGGCGGGCTTCTTGGTTTCGACGAAGAACTTGCGCGCGCTGCCGATGCGGAAGGCGTAGTCGGGGGCCTTGGCGGAGCCTTGGATCTGGATGGAGTCCTCATGGACGACTTCCTTGTAGGCTTCGGCCCAGCCTTTGGTGTTGGTGACGTCCCAGCCGAGGGCGATGAAGAGGGGGTCGACGAACTCGCGGCGGACCTGGGTCTCGTTGTAGGCGGGGGCCTTGTAGTGGGACTTGTTGTTCTCAAAGCGTTCGACGAGTTCGCGGACGGCTTGTGGGCAGTCGGTCTGGGGCATCGGGGGGGAGCAGCGACATCGTGCTGGTGGTGCTGTACACGCCGACGAAGGAGCCGACGCCGCCTTGCGGGTGCTGCCGGCAGGTGATCAACGAGTTCTGCATGGAGGCGCATGTGTACTGCGTGTGCGACGGGGTGGAGGTGATCCACCGGAAGATCAGCGAGCTGCTGCCGGATGCGTTCGGGTCGCATCTGTTGTAGGAAACCGGTAAAGCAGCAAACCGAAGACCAGCAAAGCCCGAGTTCACCACGGAGACACGGAGAGGAGGGAGATAGGGAGTGCGTTGTCTTGGCGGCGATCGGTCGCTCGCGGCGTGGGGTTGGAGGGCGCGCGGTGGGGCGGGTCAGGCGTCCTCGGACTTGCAGGCGCAGGCGGATCCCTGGCGGCACGCGCCGTCGCGTTCGGGGATGGGGCCGAGCATGGCGTGCATCTTTTTGTTGAGGAACCAGGCGTGGCGTTCGAGGTGCCAGGTGGCGAACTCTGCGATGCGTCGGCAGGTGAACTCGCCGCGGAGGGGGTGCATGCCCTTGCGGGCCCACTGGGTGTCGTCGAGGGTTTCGAGCAGTTCGCCGGTCCAGACGCGGAGGGTGTAGATGGTGGCGACGTAGCCGCCGGGCTTGGTGCGGGCGTAGATGCCGGAGTCGATGTAGGCGTGCTCGTCCCAGTTGGCGAAGATGGGGCCAGCCTCGGCGATGGTCTGGCGGATGCGGTGGGTGTAGGCGATGTCGGCGTCTGCGAGGTGGCCGACGAGCTCGCGGCAGGACCAGAGGCCGAGGCCATCTGCGGGGTCGAATCGGCGGTCGAGCTGCTCGGGGGTGAGATGGAAGAGGCGTGCGTCGAAGTGCTCGACGCCCCAGCGGTAGCGGGCGAGGAGCTCGGGGGTCGAGAGATTGGAGAGCGCGTCGAGATCGGCCTCGGTGGGGGCTTCTGTGAGTTGGGTTGGACGCGGGGCCTGGTCCTTGCAGCAGGGTTCGGCGTCGGTGCGATCGGAATGGCAGCATTCGCTCATGGAGCATTATTGGAGGGCGGCGGGATCGCGGCGAGTTGGGCGAGATCGCGGCGAAAAGGGCGAGAATCCGCGAGGATTTGGTGGATCGAGAGATTGGCGGCGGATGCGATCGATTCGGCGATTCGTGGCGATAGACTGCCTTGAGAACCGCGCGGCGCGGATCGAGAATCGTGCTCGAATCTCGCGGCGTGCATGGTGACGGGTCGGCTTGTGCCGTTGCGGCGGCGCGCCTTGTCTGCCGACCCGGATGACTTCAGGCAACCTGCCAGGAATGGAGGCTTCGATGCTGACCGTGACAGATGCGGCGTGCGCACACTTCGCGCAGATGCTGGACCAGGCGAACGCGCCCGAGGGGACGTCGATTCGGCTTGTGGCGCAGGAGCAGGGGCTGGGGATCCAGCCCGGCAGCTCGCGCGATGGCGACAGCACGTTCGACCATGACGGCAAGACCGTGCTGGTGGTCGAGGAGCAGGTCGCCCAGGGCCTCGGCGAGCACACGATCGACGTGCAGGAGGCGGATGGGGCGGCGAAGCTGGTGATCACCAAGTAAGTGAGACCCAGGGGAATCGCGGGGCGTCGGTCCCGGCGAGGGTGGTCGATGGCCGCCCTTGTTTGCGTGCGCGGGGGGAGGGTTCTCGGCGCGACTCCGGTGGCGTGGTGTGGAGCAGGCACTGCGACGAACGTCACGGTGAACGTGCAACCGCGTGGCCTGTGCTCGAAGACTCGCTTCGACCACGGCACCGGCTGTTGCCGCGGAGTCACGTTCCGTCAAGACCGGTTTGGCTCTATTGTTGGGTGTGGGCCGCGATTCATTGAGCATTGATCTGGCGGGGCTGAGGCTGCGCAATCCGATTGTGCTCGCGGCGGGGACGCACGGGACGGTCGATGAGATCGGGGAGCTCGTCGATCTGTCGCGTGTCGGGGCGGTGGTGACCAAGTCGATCACGGTGGAGGCGCGCGAGGGGAATCCTGGGGTGCGGGTGGTGCCGCTGCGGGTGGGGATGCTGAACGCGGTGGGGCTGGCGAATCCGGGGTTGGATGGGTTCTTGCGGGAGTATGGGGCGCGGATCGCGGGGGTGGCGTGTCCGGTGATCGGGTCGATTGCGGGGTTCTCGATGGAGGAGTATGTGGAGGTCGCGAAGGCGTTCGAGGCGCTGGAGGCGATGGCGGCGGTGGAGCTGAACGTCTCGTGTCCGAACGTGCACGGAGGGTTGGAGTTCGGGGTGGACCCGGCGGCGCTGCGGGAGCTGGTGGGAGCGGTGCGGCGGGAGTTGAAGACGACGCGGTTGATCGTGAAGCTGAGTCCGATCGTGGTGGGGAATCCGGGGATGGTGGAGGTGGCGCGGGCCGCGATCGAGGGGATGGGCGAGGATGGCGGGCCGAACGGGCGGGCGGGGGCGGATGCGCTGACGATCTCGAACACGGTGCCGGGGATGAAGATTGATATCGAGACGGGGGAGCCTGTGCTGAGCAATGGGAGCGGGGGGCTGAGCGGGCCGGCGATCCATCCGATCGTGGTAAAGCTGGTGTATGACGTGGAGCGGGGGATTGCGAGGGAGACGGGGACGCCGATCATTGGGCTTGGGGGTGTGAGTTCTTGGCGGGATGCGGCGGAGATGATGATTGCCGGGGCGACGGCGGTGGGGATGGGGACGGGGACGATGGGCGATGCGCGGAGTGTGGGGAGGGTTGTGAGAGGGTTGGAGAGGTGGAGGGCAGTAGGCAGTAGGCAGTAGGCAACGAGGTGGGGCAAGAGCATCAACCGCTCAGAGCAGCGGTTGGTGGCACGGGTGGCTGAGATTACGGCGGGCTTAGTTGTCTGAGGCGGCGTTTGCTGTGCTGCGGAGGAACTCGCTGGGTTTGACGACGATATTGGGTGGGTCGTGGTCGAACGCCTCGGCGGGTTCGGAAGACGCGGGCGTTTGGGTGGTCTTGCGCGAGCTTGCGCTCGCGGCTCCGTTTTGCGCGGCGTGCGAATCGGCCGGGGCCTCTCCCTTCGTGCCTTCGTGGCTTCGTGCTTTCGTGGCTTCTTCCTCGAACTTGACGCTGACGCGTTTGGAGACGCCGCGTTCCTGCATGGTGACGCCGTAGAGGGTGTCGGCGGCGCGCATGGTGCGCTTGTTGTGGGTGATGACGATGAAGTGGGAGAGGTCGGTGAACTGGCGGACGACGTGGGTGAAGCGTTCGACGTTGGCGTCATCCAGCGCGGCGTCGACCTCGTCGAGCACGCAGAAGCACGACGGGCGCGAGCGGAAGATGCTCATGAGCAAGGCCACGGCGGTCATGGTCTTCTCGCCGCCGGAGAGCTGGCTGATGGAGCGGGGCTCCTTGCCGGGGGGTTTGGCGAAGACCTCGATGCCGGATTCGAGCGGGTCGATGATGTCGGTCTGGATCTTCTCGCCGTCGATTTCCTTGATGAGGGGCATGAGTCGGAGCTCGGCCTTGCCGCCACCGAAGAGCTTGCGGAACATGCCGTGCGGGCCGGTGAACTCTTCCTGGATGCTCTTGAACGCGGCGTCGAACTGTGTCTTGCAGGCGTCGTCGAGCTTTTCGATGAGTGCGGTGAGGGCCTTGTGGGCCTGGTCGATGTCGGCGACCTGGGCGATGAGCTCTTCGTTGCGGGTCTCGAGCTTTTTGGCCTCGTCGATGGCGTCGAGGTTGACGTTGCCGAGTTTCTTGATTTCCTGCTTGAGTTCCTTGGCGTGCGTGCGGCCTTCGTTGCGGTCGATGGGGGTGATCTCGCCGCCATCCATGACGGCGCGGTAGGCGGGGTACTCGAGGCAGAGGTCGATGGTGTCGTCTTCGAGGGCGCGCTCTTCGAGGGTCTCGCGCTTGACCTCGGCCTCGCGGCGGGAAATTTCGAGGCTCTGCCAGTCGCGGTCGAGGTGCTCGACGTGCTGGCGGCCGGCGTGGAGGCGCTCGGCGAGATCGCGGGCGCGGGGATCGATGGACTCGATCAGCGAGTGCTGGTCTTCGAGAAGGGCGGCGAGCTCGTCGGAGCGGGCTTGTGCCTCGGCGATGGCGCGCTCGGCGTCGGCGATCGCGCCGGTGTGTTCTTCAATTTGCGCATTGAGGCGTTCGATCTGCTGGGTCAGATCGCGCTGCTGGCGGGTCGCCTCGTCCAGGGCGAGGCGGTGGGAGGACTGTTCGCGTTTGGCGCCCGCGAGCTGCTCGGCGACGCGGCTGGATTCGACGCGGGCGGCGCTGAGGGATTCGGACGCCACGTCCGCGCTCTCGCGGGCGCGTTCGAGCTCGCGTTCGGCCTCGCTGGCGGATTCGGACTGCTCATCGCGCAGGCGGGTGAGCGAGTCGAGTCGGGATTGGAGCTCGTCGCGGTCGGCGGCGATGCGCTGGACGCGTCCGGTGAGCTCGGCGTGCTCTTCGTCGAGCGAGCTGAGCTCGCGGGTGAGGCGCTGGTGCTCGGAGCGGACGCGCTCGCGCTCGCTCTGGGCGGCGATCTGCGCGCGCTGCGCGCCGGTGTGCTCGCTGACAGCCTCGGCGCGGGCGTCTGCGAGCAGGGCGGTCTCGGCGTCGACCTGGCGCAGACGCTCGCGGGCGGATTGGATCTCGGTGTCGAGCGTCGCGAGTTCGCTGCGCAGCTCGGTGAGTTCGGCCTGGCGCTGGAGGATGCCGGCGCCCTGGTCGGCGGTGGTGGGGCCGGCGAGGATGCGCCCGTCGGGTTCGAGGATCTCGCCGGACTCGGTGACGAAGCGCGAGCCGGCGCGTGGGCCGGCGGCGAGCATGAGGGCCGCGTCGAGGTCCTTCACGAAGAACGTGCGCGAGAGCAGGCGGTCGAGGAGGTGGTCGAGGCCGGCGGGGGCGTCGGCTCGGGCGCGCACGGCGTTGCGAGCGCAGCGGATTTCGAGGCCCTCGGACGGCATCGCGTCGAGCGGGTAGCCTTGGCGATCGTGGGTGAGGGCGTGGATGGGCAGGAACTCGACGCGTCCTTCGAGGGAGGCGAGTTCGGCGGCGCTGGGCATCGCGGTGATCGAGGGGACGACCAGGGCGCGCAGGCGGTCGGCGAGGGCCGACTCGACGAGCGGCGCGGCGTCGCTGTCGACCTTGAGCAGGTCGGCGAGTGGGGCGAGGACCGAGGCGAAGCCGTCGCCTCGTGCCTTGCGGTCGAGGACGGTGCGAGCCGCGTCGCTGAGGCCTTCGCGCGAGGCGACCATCTCGTCGAGCGTGGCGCGCCTTGCGTCGAGGGAGGTGTGGCGGCGTTCGAGGTCGGAGAGTTCGGAGGCGAGCTCGCCGCGACCTTCGGAGAGCGAGGCGAGGGAGCGGTCGCGGTCGGCGATCACGCGGTCGAGCTCGGCGACGCGATCGGTGAGGCGCTCGGCGTCCGCTTCGAGATCGTGGGTGCGCGTCGCGGCGGTCTGGGCATCCTCGGCGAGGGCGTCACGGCGATGCGCGGCCCGAGAGATCTGCTCGTTGAGGGTCTCGATCTGGCGCTCGTCGGCCTGGATCGAGGCCTTGAGGTTGGATTGCTCGCGGTCGATGTCGGCGATCGCGGCGCGGAAGCGGGCGAGGTGGCCCTGGTGCTCGTTGAGCGATTCCATCGCGCTGGTGCGGGCGGCGTTGGAGGTTTCGACCTGGGATTCTGCGTCTTCGAGTCGCGTCGCGAGCGATTCGATGGCCGACTCGTGCTCGCGGATCTCGGTTTCGAGCGATTCGCATCGGTCTGCGAGGTCGCTGAGGCGCTGGCGGTCGGCGTCGAGGCGTGCGGTCGATTCGACGATCGCCCTCTCGGCGTGCTCGCGGCGCTGGCGGCTGCTGGCGATCGCGTGCTCGAGGTCGGTGCGGTCGCGCTCTATCTCGCGGGTGCGCTCCAGCACGCGGGCGCGCTCGGCGTCGATCTCGCGCTTGGCCTGCTCGACGGCGTCGATCTTCTCGCGGGCCGCGTCGCGCTGCTTCTGGAGGTCGGCCAGGCGGCTGGTGAGCCCGTGGAGGCGTTCGCGGAGTTCGTGGTACTCGTCGAAGGCGAGGGCGGCCCGCCAGGCGCGCAGCTCGGCGTCGAAGAGCTTGAAGCGTTCGGCCTTGGCGGCCTGGCCCTTGACCATGCGCAGGCGGCGCTCGGTGCCATCCAGATCCTCGCGGGTCTGGATCAGGTTACGTTCGGTCTTCTCGAGCTTGCGCTGCGACTCGACGCGGCGCTGCTTGTAGCGGGCGATGCCGGCGGCTTCTTCGAAGATCGCTCGGCGTTCCTTGGGGCCCGCCATGAGCATGGCGTCGACCTTGCCCTGTTCGATGATCGAGTAGGCGTCAGCGCCGATGCCGGTGTCGTAGAACAGCTCGCGGATGTCCTTGAGGCGGGCACGCTTGGCGTTGATGAGGTATTGGCTGGTGCCGTCGCGGTAGAGGCGGCGTTCGATCTCGACCTCGTCGGCGTCGATGGGGAGTTGGCGGGTGGAGGTGTTGCGGTCGAGGAGGAGGACTTCGTCCTGCGGGTCTGGGGTCTGGGGGCTGGGGTCTGGGGTTGAGGGATCAGGATTGTCGTCGCCGGCGACTTCGTCTGTTCGTCTCGTCGTCTGTTCGTCACTCTCCGAGGAGCCCAGGCTTGCGCCAGGGCCTCTGTTGGGGTCGTCGGTGAGCTTTGACCGGCTGGAAGCCGGTGCTACCGGATTCTCAAAGGCGAGGGAGACCGAGGCCATGCCGGCGGGTTTGCGTCCGGCTGAGCCGGCGAAGATGACGTCGATCATCTCCTTGCCGCGCAGGCTCTTGGACGAGCGCTCGCCGAGGACCCACTTGATGGCGTCAACGACGTTGGACTTGCCGCAGCCGTTGGGCCCGACGATGCCTGTGACGGCGTCGTCGAAGGAGAACTCCGTGCGATCGGCGAAGGACTTGAATCCCTGGACGGTGAGGCGCTTGAGGCGCATGGTTGGGCGGACCTCCGTGTCACGAATCTGCCCGGCGGTCCCCGCCGGGGCGCGCAGCGGCGCACGTTCGCTCATCGGTCGATCCGCCCGATTGTCGTGAGCCGAGTTCATGTGCCCTCGCCGAGACCGTCGGCGGGGCGGAGCGGGACGATCTTGGGGCCCTCCTTGGGTGGGGCGGATTCCTGGCCGGGCAGGTCGGGGAGGGGTAGGCGGTAGGGGGAGGGATCCTCGCCCTCGCGCTCGGGTCGGTCCTCGACGATGCGCGACTGGCCAGCCTCGAGCAGCTCGCGCAGGAGGCGGTCCTGCTCGGAGAGGATGATGGTGTCGGTGGCGCCGTTCTCGACCAGGGCGTGCAGCACGCCGATGACCTCGGAGTAGCTGAGGCCCAGGCCGGGCTCGGGGTTTTCAGGAGTGGGGGTGTGTCCGAGGAACTCGATGAGCTCGCTGAGTGAGTCGGAGATCTCGCCGGTGGTGGTGCGGCCCGAGCGGTAGTCGGTGTAGAGCAGGCGCGCGGGGTCACTCGGGTTGTCGGCGACGATGAGCAGGCGGTCGTCCCAGGCGCTGGCGATCATCGGCTTGCGGAGCTGGGCATTGCCCAGGATGACGAAGCGCGGCTCATCCTGGAGGCGGAAGTAGATCATCGGGGAGCCGGCGTCGACGGTGTCGAGCAGGAACTTCTCGTCGATGAGGCGTCGGCGGACGCCGTGGATTCCGTCGCCGGGCAGCCAGAGTCGGCTGAAGGCCTCGAGCTCGGCCTCGCTCATCTGGGTGTTCATGCTGGCGAGCTGCTGGCGCTGCATGGTGCGGAAGCGGGCGAGCTGGGCGCGCTCGGCACGCTGGGCGAGCGACTCGTAGGCCTCGATGCGTACGAGCGGCTCGGGGTCGTCGAGGAGCCTGCGCAGGGCGGCGTCGACGCGCGGGCCGCCCTCGACGTGGCTGAGCATCTCGGCGGCCTTGAGGCGGATATCGAGATTGGGGTTGTTCTGGACGAGCTGGATCAGGGGCTCTGCGGCGCGGGCGTCGCCGAGGTATGCGCCGGCGCGCAGGGCGGTGAGGCGGACGATCTCGGTGGGGGAGTTGTAGCCGTTGCGGATCTCGGGGATGGCCTGGGTGCCCAGGGCGCGCAGGGACCACATGAGTTCCTGGAAGAGGTCGGGGTAGGACTCGAGGGACTGGAGGAGGCGCTGGGCGTGGATCTCGGGGGGGATGCGGATGTCGATGGGCATGTGCTGGACCATCTTGACGAAATCGCCCGGGTGCTCGCGGAAGCGGGTGGGGATGGTGAGGGTGACGACCGAGTCGTTCTTGCCGCGGGCGATGTCGTTGCGATCGCCGGGGCCGGGGGGGAAGCGAGAGTTGATGGCGGTCGCCATGGCGCGGGCGCGCGAGTGGGAGGGGTTGTCGAGGTTGATGGCGATATCGAGCGGCTGGGTGAGCACGCCGCCGGCGAGGATGCGACCGATGTCGAGGTTGAGATCGGCGCGCGGCTCGGCGGGGTCGTCGAAGGGGTTGACGAGGATGTCGCCTCTGGCCTCGGCGATGATCTTCTTCTGCACGCCCTGATAGACTTGGCTGCGTCCGATCTGGAGTTCGGTGGTCCAGAGGCGGCCGCCCTCGAGGCTGGCGGCGTTGAGGGCCTGGACGAAGACGTCGAATGTCATGCCCTCGGGGGCGCCGGGGGGGATCTGGGCGTAGACGACGACGACGGCGGTGTCCTTGTTGCGGAGCAGCTCGCGCGGGGTGACGCCGCGGCCGTCGGGCAGTTCGAGGACGGTGCGGCTGACGCGCCCGGCGCGGCTGATGCCTCGCAGGGCCATCATGCGTTCGACGTGCCCGGCGACGGCTTCGGTGAGGGGCCCGCCGCCGGTGCCGTTGAGGCCGACGACGAAGCCGTAGCCGGTGACGAGCGTTGCGTCGATGCCCTCGAAGATTGCTTCGGAGCCGATGGTGCCGCGCAGGGGGGAGGGGATGTCGCGGACGGTGGGCATGGACAGGCGTGCGCGCTCGGGCTTTTTGTTGCCGGAGCATGCGCCGAAAAAGAGGGGGAAAGCGAGGGCGGGAATCGCGAGCGCAAGCGACAGGAATCGAGTCTTCATGGTGCAGGACCTGTCCGCAAAGAGGTTCGGGGCGGTTGGAGCATTACTTTACGACGGCTTCGGCGGGGGGGATCTCGTGGGATCGGCGGTGGGGAGCGGAAACTTGCGGTTGCGTTCCGAATAGAATCCGAGTGTATGCCGAGTAGATGACACAGGGGGCAGGTTTTCCACAACTGGCTCGCGGGGTACCGGATGTCGGGTGTTGGCGCTATCTGGAAAGTTTTGACCCCAAGATATGGGGTGTTTCGCCGAGAATTGGCTCTGGCGTGGAGATACGGGTGTTTCGTGGCGGCGGGCGGGGCGGATCTGGCGAAATACGTCGATATTTTGTGGGCTGAGCTGCACACAGGCACGATAGATTGTGTATGATCCCTCCGGCGACCTGATCGGTGGACCCGGCGAGTGGAACTCGTGGCAAGCCGGGGCGAAGGGGAAGCCTTTGTTCGGGTCTCGATCCTGGCGGAGCCGGGGCGGGACGACAGGAAAGCACGCATGAGGCGTCGGCGACGGCGGGATGAGGCTCTTCCCGGCGGGCGGTCGGTGTCGGGCCAGGGACGGCCCCAGCAAAGTCGGGAAGCAGGGTCGGGAAGCAGAGTTCGGTGGGCTCGGTCATGGGCGGGTTGGCAGTGGAGGCGACGGTCGTGGGCGTTCTTTGCGACAGACAGATCCGGGAGCGGGTGCGAATCGAGCCGTTCGAGGCCTCGGAGAAGCGGCCCGGGCGGATCTCGTATGGCGTGTCGAGCTACGGCTACGACGTGCGGGTGGGGACGCGATTTAAAGTGTTCACGCCGACGCCTCGGACCGGGGATATCGCGGTGGTGGATCCGAAGCGGTTCAGCGATGAGTTCATGGTGGAGATCGATCTGGATGATCCGAATCGGGGGGCGCACGGGCGGGACGCCCGTGCCACCGGGGCAGGGGAAAGCCAGGACAAATATGTGATCATCCCGCCGAACTCGTTTGCGTTGTGTGAGACGGTGGAGTTTATTGATGTGCCGCGGGACGTGCTGGTGGTGTGCGTGGGCAAGAGCACATACGCCAGGTGCGGGCTGATCGTGAACGTGACGCCGCTGGAGCCGGAGTGGCGGGGGAAGGTGACGCTGGAGATCAGCAACACGACGCCGCTGCCGGCGCGTGTGTATGCGAATGAGGGGATTGCGCAGCTTCTGTTTCTGAGGGCGGATGAGGTGTGTGAGAAGAGTTATGCGGATAAGGCGGGAAAGTATCAGGATCAGGCGGGGTTGACGTTGCCGAAGGTTGATTGATGGCGCATTCTGGTCATATTCATTCAGGAGTCCGTGATGAGTAGGGAAGTCTTTGTGGACTGCAACGTGTTTGAGGGAATGTTCAGTGACGAAGCTGTCGTTGAGCTCGCAGACGCGAGCTACATTGTTCCTAAGCATGAGGTAGTCGAGACGGCGGGCGAGAAGGGAAAGGTGAAGGCCACGTTGCTCACCCGCTCCGATGGTGAATGGGTGGTTCTTCCAACCAGCTATTCCGACACAATTCCTTCGGATAAGGTCACTATCTCGAAGATCCGCGCATGATCCTCTCAAACGTCAGCATCCAGGAGGCGATCGACTCCGGGGCGCTCATTCTCGACCCCGAGCCGCTGCCGCGCACACCCAACGGTCACGGCGACTGCCCGTACCAAACGAGCGCGGTCGATCTGACGCTCGGCGAGGAGATATGTTGGATCAAGGAGGGGATGCCGATCACGGTGGATCTGCGAAAGGGAGGCTTCAACAAGCTGTTCGGCCCGAACTGCGAGCGCCGCACGCTCGTGGGCGAGCCGCATGTGCTGCAGCCCGGGAAGTTCGTGCTTGGGAAGACTCGCGAGTTGGTTGAACTCCCCATTCGCGAAGAGGAGCCGTGGCTTGCCGCGCGTGTCGAGGGGCGAAGCTCGTACGCGAGGTGCGGAATGCTCGTGCATTTCACGGCGCCGACAATCCATTCGGGCTTTCGAGGGCCCATCACGCTGGAGATCATGAATTTCGGGCGGTATCCGATCTGTCTGTACCCGAACACGCCGATCTGTCAGTTGATTGTCGAGCGTGTCGATGCCAAACCATTTCGCAACGACAGTCAGTTCCAGGGGCAGACGGACCCGACAGGGGAAAAGCGATGATGCGCGCAAGCGAGGAGGTCGAGTGGTTGCTCTTCCCGGTTGGCGGATGGGGTGTGTGAGAAAAGCTATGCGGATAAGGCGGGGAAGTATCAGGATCAGGCGGGGTTGACGTTGCCGAAGGTTGATCAGATCGAGATTCGAAGGGACTCGCAGATGCCCAATCTTCAGAGAGTTGATGATGTCGTGGCTGCAATTGCAACGCGCGATGAACGCATGGGCGGACTGCGACACGAGTTTGAAGAGAGAGATGGACAAGTGTTCATTAGCGCAAAGGTCCTGGGTGAGTTCTTGGGATACTCGGATCCGGCGAGATTTCGATCCTGCGTCAGCCGAGCAAAGATCACGGCAACGCAAACTGGCAAGTCAATTGAAAGCCACTTCCTCAGTCCCGAATTATTCGATCGACATCAAGATGATCTATGGCTTTCGCCTTGGGCGGCATTAGCTTCAATTATGGAAGCAGATCCGAAGAAACCCCTGGTGGCTCAGGCAAAGAGCTATTTTGCTGCGTTGGCGAGTGAAGAAATTGCTGCTGATGAGGCTCGACTACGTCAACGGCAAATGTTCAAAGAGAATTTTAAACAACTCCATAGTTCTGCCGAACAGGCTGGGGTGACTACTAGCAGGGACCATGCAATTTTCGACGATGCCGGATATCGCGGCATGTACCAGCGAAGCGCCAAGGAGGTCAAGCAGCAGAAGGGAGTGCCTGACAGAATGACCCTTGCCGACTGTGCAGGTGCTACAGAACTCGCGGCGAATAACTTGCGAATGGCCATGACAAAAGATGCATTAGATCAAGGCACCGCTAATACAAAAAACCAAGCCAATCAGGTTCATCGTTCAAAGGGAGCAATCGTCCGCAAGGCCGTAAAACAAGGCACAGGCATGAATCCGGAAGTGCTGCCGTTGGAAAACAAATCTCTCGATCAAATTAGCCGCGATAAAAAGAAAGAGCTTGGTGCTTAACTGTTGATTAGCACGCGGTGTTAAGTGGTTCGTGTGGTATTTGCGTGACGGCGATCGGAGCAATACGAGACGATTCAGCTTGTAAGAGGGAGTGGAGTGAAAAATGGGTGAAATGAGTATGTCAAGGAGCGACGCGGGGCTTGGAGCGTTACTGGATCTCGGCTTCGAGCGGTTCATCACGCTCAGTGTGATCAAGGTCGTGTACATCCTCGGCATGGCGGTGATCGGCCTGGTGTATCTGGGCATGATCATCGCGTCGTTCACGCAGGGGGTCATGGCGGCGATCGGGGCGATCATCGTCGGGGCGCTGGTGGCCGTGCTCTATCTGATCTTCTTTCGGATCTGGCTGGAGCTGATCGTGGTGATGTTCCGCATCGGCGAGAACACGAGCAAGCTGGTGCAACAGGCGGGCGGGACGCCCGCGGGTTCGGAAACAAGTTCGGAGTTGGGCGCGGTCGGCGGGGATGGCTGAGCGTGGCGGTGTGTCTCTGTGGGGTTTGTGTGACGAAAGGAAGTTGACGTGAAGGTTGGACGCCGATTCACGACGCAGGGAAGCGACCCGTTCGATTCGGTCGCGTGGACGACGCGCTCGAGCAAGATCATGAACCCCGACGGGTCCGTGGTGTTCGAGATGGCGGACGCCGAGGTGCCCAAGAGCTGGAGCCAGCTCGCGACGGACATCATGGTGAGTAAGTATTTTCGCAAGGCGGGGGTGCCGGAGGATGGGGGGCCGAATGGTGTGCCTTCGACGAGCCGCGACCGTGAGGGAGCGGGGCGAGGTGCGTCCAACCCGCTTCCTGACGGGCGCGGCTCGTCGGACATCGGCTCGGAGAGCCGATCTACGCATGAGC
>JAJDDM010000038.1 GCA_029260315.1 Phycisphaerales bacterium
ATGGCATAGCCGGCCTCCCTTCGGCCAACCATGCTCCTCGAAACTGTCAACCATGTCCCCGAACGACTGTCAGCTATGTCTCCGGTCTGTACACAAAGCCACGGCTGGTGGCACGTCAATCGGTCATCCGCAGTTGTTCGATCTCTCCGCCGGTTGACGCAAATGGCTCTAAAGATCGAGGCTCATGGGATCTCGTTGTTTGGCGATGGCCTGGAGCCTGCGTGTGGCCTTGATCATCTTGGACGGCTTGGGCGAGGGTGTTGCGGGCCTTGGGCCTGTGGCGAGATCGCTTCGGGCCGGCGCGTTGGTAGGCGTCGGTTCTGGCTCGCGTGGGGTGCTCTTGGAGTTGGTCGGCGGTCGCGGGTTGGCTGGCGGGCCCGCCGAGAGCGAGCCGCGGATCACGCGAAGCACCTGGGCCACGCTCGCCCGACGGCCCGGCTCGACGCTGAGCAACGCCATGACCGCCATCGCGACCATCGCCCACCAGAGCTCGAGCGTCGCGCGTGGGCCGCTGGCGCTGCGGAGCTTGTGGAGCCCCGGGGTCCGCTTGAGCGCCCGGTAGAACAGCTCGATCCCTCAGCGTTTGCGGTAGAGCTCGCCCACCTCGCGCCGCCCCAGCCGCGACGGATCGAGCACGCTGGTGAGCAGGTACACCGCCTTGCCGGCGCGTCCGATCCTCACCAGCCGCAGCAGCAGCGGCGGACGCGTCGCCCGCACCGCACGCGGCCACAGCGACACGATCCCCGCGCGCATGTCCACGTCCGCTCCGGGCAGCAGATCGCGGACATGACCACCAGCGACGACCCGCGCGACCCCACCTACGGCCTGCCCGACGGCGTCATCGACGTGCGAGACTTCTTCTACTCATTCATGGATCGCTTCGCCCAGGGCGACATGCTCGAGGCAGACCTCACCGGCGCGGGCGACCCCAACGACCCGGCCTACGGCGTGCCCGACCGGCGCATCGACTCGGCGGACTTCGTCTACTTCCTCGATCGCTTCGTGGAGGGCTGCAACTAATCCGCACTCATCTGGCGGTAAATCCTTCGAGCCCGCACTCGGTGCAGATGCCCTCTGCACCCCCGGGGCCCTCGTGGGCGCAGCGCGGACAGGTCGTCTCCGGCGGGCGGACGATCCACCGGCTGAGACCGCGGCTGAGAATCGCGAGCGGAACGCCGACCGCAAGCGCCGCGATCCCGCGGAAGATGCCGTGCTCGGCGCCGATATCCGTCCAGACACCCCAGGCGTTCTGGACCTTGTTGTTGGCGCCGAGCACGCCGAAGGCGATGCGGGCGGTCACCTGGAACACGCCCCAGGCAATCAGCCAGAGCGCGACCAGACGAATCGCGAGCAGCACAACGGCGCGCAGATCCTGCACACGCTTCGGATCGAGCCTCATGGATGGTCCCCGGGGTGCATGGGCGGACGCTCTGCTCGCTATTCGGCCCCGCCGTCGGACGGTTGCCGACGCGTTGCAGGCTCCAGCCCGCCGTCGGCGAGCCAGCGGGCACAGGGTGCGCCCAGCTCGCGAAGGGCCATCTGCTCGTAGCGGGCCGAGTCGGCGTCGGCCAGTTCGTCTCGCCACGCGCCGTTGCGGCCTTTGTTGATGAACACGCCGGCGCCGGCGTCCCAGAACGCCCCGCCCAGCGGGACGCTCTTGGTCGCGTTGCGCTTCATCCAATCGAACGAGCAGTACTCGAGGACACGGTCCCAGTTTGACTCTTTGACATCAATCTCCAGGAACGCCGCGATCCGGCGCATCTGGCCCGCCATGTCGCGCTTCAGGTCGGAGTAGTGGAGCATGAGGATATTGGACAGTTCGCGGATCGCCCACCAGGATCGGACGTTCTCCCAGAACGACCAGAACGGAAACCCATCGCCCTCCAGCCAGGCGAGAAAGTATTCGCGACGCGACGCCGGCGCCGGGCCGATGGGCGGACCGACCCGCCCGGGCGTGTCGTTCATCGCTCCGAACCACGTCGCGTTGGCGTTCACATGATGATTATGCATGCTCCAGACGACGTCACGCCCGTCGCGCCCGATGTACAGATACCTCGCCCTGGGCGAGTAGACCAGCGCGTCGACGGGCAGGTGGGTCTTGAGGAAACGCCGATGGGTCTGGGCCTCGACCAGCGGCAGCTTGACCTCTTTCGGCGGCACGCGCAGATCGAGCCAGGGCGACATCTCGGCGACCTCGAGCTCGGGGTCCGGCCCCAGCAACATCTGCCCGAGCATCTGCTGAACCCACGTCGTGCCCGCCTTGGCGTAGGTCGAGATCACGATATCGTCGTCGCGGAACCGCAGATCGTTCCAGATCGTCGAGTCGAAATGGTGGTTGTGCAGCTCGTGGGACTTGACCGGCCAACTGATCATTCCTGCGCACATCACGGATTCCTTGACTGAAGGCACCCGAGCATCGTACTGGATCCACCGCGGGTCGGCTGACCGCCGGCGAGGCTCCAACAATCGCCCATGATCCTCGCCGTCAGCCCGTACCACCTGACCCTGCGCGAGGCGCCGGCGATGGCGGCGCTGCAGCTCGGCGAGCGGATCGTCACGATGCTGCCCGCACCCGCGTCGATCGGGGGCTCGGCGGACCTGCGGGCCGCGGCACGCTCCGCCCCGCGCTACCACGACCTGCTCTCGAGCTGGGACGAGCTGCGGGCGCTGTGGCTCTCGGGCGTCGTGACGCCTCAGTTTGCGGGCGAGTCGCCGATCGACGACGTGCTCGACGCGCTGCGCGCGATCCGCACGGATCCGCGCTACGAGCCCCTGCGCCGGTTCGTTGATGTCGACCGGTTCGTCGGCGACGACCGCTCGATCGAGGCGCTGGCAGACGATCTGCTCCGGGCCGGGCCCGACCCGGCGGTGAGCGTCCCGATGGCCAGCGGCCTGGACTCGTTCGCGTCGCGCAACGACCTCGTCGTCGTGCGAGGGCCGGCGGCGTCGATCGCCCAGCGGGCCGAGCTCACCCTCGCCAGCGAGCGATTCCGCGTCGCGCTGCCGATGATCGTCCAGGCTGAGCCGGACGTGCTCGAACGCGCCCGCGAGGCTCTGCGAGCGCAACGCGACGCGCTGGCTGGCGCGATGCGCGGGGCGTTCGAGCTCGACGCCCGCGACGCCGTCCGCGACGCGAGCGACTCGTTCGCAAGCGCATTCGGCGACGCGCAGACGGATCTCTGCCGGGTCGTCCGCACCGACGAGATCGCGGTGCGTATCGAGATGCTCTCGATCCGCGGCGTGACGCTGCCGGTGGACGCCGTGCTGCGCTCGAGCCTCATCGCGGCGCGATCGTTCGCCAACGGCGCATCCCGCAGCTCGCAGTCGGCTCTGGCGACGATCGTCGATCGCGGGCTCGCGCCGGTACACGCGCTGATCATCTCGCCGATCGTCCGGCGAGGTTGAGCGGTCGGTGTTTGGGATGAGCAAGGACCACCCCTAGGATCCCCCATGCCACCCACCCAGGCCGACCCCAAGCACACCAACCGGCTCGCGGGCGAGACCAGCCCGTACCTGCTCCAGCACGCCCACAACCCCGTGGATTGGTACCCGTGGGGCGAGGAGGCCTTCGAGGCGGCCCGCACGCGGGGCGTGCCGATCTTCCTCTCGATCGGCTACTCCACCTGCTACTGGTGCCACGTCATGGAGCGTGAGAGCTTCGAGAACGAGGCCATCGCCAAGCTCATGAACGACAACTTCGTCTGCATCAAGGTCGATCGCGAGGAACGACCGGATGTCGATGAGATCTACATGGCCGCCACCGTGATGATGACCGGCCGCGGCGGCTGGCCCATGAGCTGCTTCCTCGAGCCCGAACAACTCCGGCCCTTCTGGTGCGGCACCTACTTTCCCCCCGAGCCCCGCCCCAACCTGGGCAACATCCCCTCGTTCCCCCAGGTCCTCGAGGGCATCAGCGGCGCGTGGCAGAACCAGCAGCCCTCGATCGTCGAGCACGCCGAGCAGATCGCTGGCGCTGTCCGCGAGCAGCTCGCCCAACGCCGCGAGAGCGTGCCCGTCGGCCCGGCGCAGGTCGAGCGCGCCGTCTCCACGCTCCTGAGCACGTTCGACCGCGCCCAGGGCGGCTTCGGATCCGCGCCCAAGTTCCCCCAGCCGGTCTTTCTCGAGCTCCTGCTCGCCGCACGCACCAACGCCGACGACGCCACCCGCATGGCCATTGACGAAGCCGTGCGCACGACCCTCGACCGCATGGCCGTCGGCGGCATGTACGACCAGATCGGCGGCGGCTTCCATCGCTACAGCGTCGACGCGACCTGGACCGTCCCCCACTTCGAGAAGATGCTCTACGACCAAGGCCAGCTCGCCAGCCTCTACGCCCGCGCGGGCGAGACCTACGACGATGACTTCTACACGCGCATCGCCCGAGAGACATGCGAGTACGTCGTCCGCGAGATGTCCTCGGACCAGGGCGGCCTGCTCAGCGCCCAGGACGCCGAGGTCGATCATCGCGAGGGCCTGAACTATCTCTGGACGCCCGACCAGATGCGCGCCGTCCTCGCCGAAGACGACGCCGAGTTCGCGATTGCCGCCTTCGGCCTCGACGGCGGGCCGAACTTTCAGGACCCGCACCATCCGGAGGATCCTCCCCGCAACGTCCTGCGCCTCAGCGATCGCCCCGAGCGGATCGCCGAGCGCTTCGGCGTGTCGCCCGCGGCCTTCCACGAACGACTCCAGACCGTCTCCCTCGTTCTCTACGAGGCTCGCGCCAAGCGCAAGCAGCCGCACACCGATGACAAGATTCTCAGCGGGTGGAATGGGCTGATGATCGCCGGACTCGCGAACACCGGGCGCGTCGCGCAGGATCCCTCGCTCATCGAGGCCGCGAACCGCGCTGCGGCGTTCGTGCTCGGCCCGCTCAGCAACGACGAAGGTGAGCTGATGCGCTCCTGGCGCGAGGGACAGAGCAAGACGCTCGGATTCCTCGAGGACAGCGCGTTTGTCATCCGCGGCCTGCTCGCGCTGCACGAGGCCACAGGTAACAGCCAGCACCTCGATGAGGCCATCCGCCTGCTCAAGCAGGCAGGCGAGGCCTTCGGCGACGCCGGCGGCGGCTACTTCGACACCCGCGCGGGCCAGGCAGACCTCTTCGTCCGCACCCGCTCCAGCCACGACGGCGCGGTCCCCAGCGGCGCGAGCGTCATGCTCAACAATCTGATCACGCTCCACATGGTCACGAGCGAAGCGGCGTATCTCGACGCCGCGCTCGCGTCGCTGCGATCGCTCAGCCCGGCGATCCACGAGAACGCGATCGGCACGTCCAACGCGACGCGCGGGCTGTTGCGACTGCTGGGGCTCGACGCGGCGCAGGACCATCCCGAGACCTTCGCGCTCGCGTCCGATCAGCCCGCGCAGAACGCCGTCGATCCGAGCTCCCCGCCCGACCCCGCTTTCTCGCCGGTTGAAGTCTTTGCCGAGACCGATCGCGTTCAAGTCGGCAAGGACCACCCCGCCGAGATTCAGCTCATGATCCGCGTCGCCGACGGCTTCCATATCCTGGCGTCGAACCCGGGCCCGGGCGGAGAAGACCTGATCCCCACGCGCGTCCACGTCGTCGGCGGCACGGGCATCAACGTCTACGCCGACTATCCGCAGGGCGAAAAATACGGAGAAAACGGTGAGCTGCGCGTCCACCACGACCGGCTTGAGCTCACCGTCGCCGTCGAACGCGCTGGCGAGTGGAGCGGGCGGCCCTTGATCGCCGTGACGTATCAGGCGTGTACGGACACCGAGTGCATGATGCCGCGGACCGTGGAGTTGGATGTGGCGATCGATCGGATCGATTGAATCCGTGACCCAATGATATGAGCGCCGCTCCAAGACTGCGCGACCGCCTGGAAGGCGGTGCTACCGCATGGTGATGGGCTGCCGACAAGCATCGCCTTCGGCGATCGGCGGCAGGACGCCGCCGCCCCACATCGAACTGAGCGGAGCTTGACACCGCGGCCTGCCGCTGTATGCTGATGGCGTTCTCGGTGCCTCCGGGGCGCAATGGAGCCTCGGGGGTGAAAAAGGGAAGTGCGGTTGAAAGCCGCCGCGGACGCGCCGCCGTGACGGGTGCTGACGCGAGGTTCTAACTGGGGGCCCACCCAACCACCCCCGGGGCCACTGTTCCGAGTGGAATGGGAAGGCCGAGCCTCGATCGAGCCCGGAGCCGGAAGACCTGCCGAGACAGCGTCGGATTGGGCCCTCGCGATCAGGGGCCTCGGCGGGATCTCCAGCGCAACCGAAACCGAGCGCCCCACCGAGAGCCAGCGAAGGTCCGCATGTCGCCGCCGCCCGCGGAACTGGTGTCGGCGCGGAAGGAGCGAGAGATGGTTCTGTCGGTGCGCGCAGCGCAAGCAGGAGTGTTCATGGGAATCGTGTGCGGAATGTCGGCAGGGTTGCAGGCCCAATCGCCTTGGGCGGTAGAAGTGATCGGGTATGACCCCGGCACAACCGCGACACCGGGCTTCGTAGACTCGCAGACAGCCCTCGGCGAGCCCGAGCGATTCACGGGCGAGGGTGCCTTCCCCGGCGTCGTCAGCCCGTTCAACCCGCCGTTCGGCATGGACGAGATCGTCTCCATCGGCGAGGGCGGACACCTGACCGTCCGATTCGATCGACCGATCACCAACGACGGATCGCACCTGTTCGGCGTCGATCTGATCATCCTCGGCAACGGCGGATTCATCGATTCGGACTTTCCCAACGGCGTCGTGGGCGACCCGCCGACGATGTTCGGGCTCGATGAGGCCCGCCTGGAGCTGAGCGCCGACGGCGTGAACTGGCAGGACGCCGGGCTGTTCACCGAGGGATTCGCCCCGGCGATGGGCTATATCGACGCCGGCGCATTCGACAGCGAGCCCGGCGATGTGCCGACGGACTTCACCAGGCCGCTCGATCCGAGCCTGACCCCCGAGGACTTCGCGGGGCTGGATATCGACGGGCTGCGTGCGCTGTATGACGGCTCGGGCGGTGGCACGGGGATCGACGTGGCATCGCTGCATGGCGCGGATGACGGGTTCCTGTTCGCGCGGATCAGCGTCGCCGACGATGGCGACCTGAACTCCTCGCTCAACGCGGAGATCGACGGGATTGCGGTTGTTCCGACGCCCCCGGGCGCGCTGGTCCTGCTCGGCGGGCTGGGCGCGATCGCTCGGCGTCGGCGATAGACGAAAAGAGAGAGATCGCGCGTCGGGCGTAACAGCCCGGCGTGCGGATTATGTGGAACGTGCTCGTCAGGCTGATCGGCGCTCTCGTGGGCGCGACCGCCGCGCTCGCGACGCCGCCCGACTGGGCGACGCTCGCGGGCTCGAATGATCGGCGGGGTTTGGCGCAGAGTCCGCCCGTCCCGCTCGTTGCGCCCATCTGGGTGCTCGCGGCAGATGGCGACGGTCCCGCGCTCTCTTTCCTGCCACTCTCGGGCGTCGTGGTGAGCGAGGGCTTCGGCTTTGCGCTCGCCGATCGCGATGGGGAATGTGTGCTGGTGAAGACCGACCTCGCGCTGGGCGAGGCCATCTGGACAAGCCCGGTGCCCCCGGCGTTCTTCGATTCGTGGGCAACGCCGACGATCGATCGCGAGCGCGGCGACGTGCTGCTCGCCTCGGACCTGTTCCTCGTCGCGATCGACGGCGACACGGGCAATGATCGCTGGCGGATCGAGCTTCAGGGCGATGCGGTCAACGCGACCGTCGCGGTGACCGAGGATCTTGGCGATCGCGATCGGGCGTTCGTCACAGACTTCGACTTCGGCGGGCGCTCTGCCAGCCTCTACTGCGTCAATCTCGACCCGTTCGATCCGGCGACCAATCCTTACCAGCCGGGCGAGCTTGTTTGGCGGGCCGAGATCGGCGGCTTCGGCGGGACAACCCCGGCGTATCGCGACGGTCGCGTCTACGTCGCCACCAGTGCCGACGGCGGGTTCGGCGCCGGGCGTATCCACGCCTTCGACGCCACCAGCGACAAGGGCGACACGCCGTTGTGGACCTTTACGAATCCACGCGGCACCGACTTCTTCGGCGGCGTGACCGTCCGCGAGTTCGACGAGCAACTGTTCGTCTACGGCGCGAGCTTCGCGTTCAACGGCCGCACGGACTCGGCGAACCTGGTCAAGCTCGACGCCACGGACGGATCGCTCGCATGGTCGATCCCCAGCAACCGCACCGACTCGATCCCGACCGTGCTCGACGACGGTCGGATCGTGCTGAGCACGGGCCTCTCGGGCTCGGGCAGCAAGCCGATGGTGCAGGTCTTTGCCGATCGCGGCGATCGCGCCGAACTCGTCTGGGATTCTGTCAGCGCGACATGGAACGATCTCGACGGCGACGGCATCTGCGACCCGGGCGAGTTTCTCGTCGTCGGCGGATGGACCCACCAGCCGGTCGTCGCGAGCGACGCCGAGCACCTTGTGCTGTACGCGGGAGCGATCCCGACCGTCGGCAAGTTCGGCGCGTACACCGACATATACGCGATCGATCTCACGGATCTCAACGGAGACTTTCTTATCGAACAGTTCAACGGCGCGGGTGGGTCGCCCACGATCGCAAGCGGCTTGCTCCTGACCGTCGGCGAGACAGGACTGCACGCTTTCCAGTCGCCGAGCTTCGACGTCAACAGTGACGGGCGCGTGGATATCGAAGACCTCTACGCATGGGAGCAGGGGCGCGGGCGGCGCGATGTCGACGGCAACGGCGAGGTGACAGGCGAGGATCGCAACCTGCTCATCGCAGAGCTCCGGCGGGAGGAGCGATGATGCATCGATGCGACAGGGCGAGTCGAACGCTCCGGCATCGACGAGCCGCGCCCGTGAGGAAGCGGTTTTCTGGACAGACAGACGCCCCAACCGCTCCCTCATGGGCGCGGCTCGTTGGGAGAGGAAAGGGCGCGTTCACGCTGATCGAACTGCTCATCGTCATCGCCATCGTCGGCGTGCTTATCGCGCTGCTCCTCCCCGCGCTCGCCTCGGCACGCGACGCCGCCCGCACCGCGATCTGCCTCTCCAACGTCCGCTCGCTCGGCCTGGGCTGGCAGGCCTACGCAAGCGACCACGACGGGCGGGCCATGCCCCTGGCATACACCGACGCCGAGGACATCGGCCAGGACGACAGCGTGTTCTGGTGGGGAACGTCCGGCAGCGTCAGCGGCTACGTCGATCACAACGCGGGTTTCATCGCGCCGTATCTCAACGCTTCGCTCAGCGATGGCTCGGTATATGAGTGTCCGAACCAACCATGGGGCAGCTACCGTCCTCAGGGCAGCGCCCGCTCGATCACCAGCACCTACGGCTACAACGGGTACTACCTCACGCCAGAAAAGACGCCGGGCTGGTCGAACATAATCGGGCATCGCCCGTGGCGGCGGATCGCCGACATCCTCGAACCCTCGCGCCTGTTCGTCTTCGCCGACACGCTGCTCGCCGGCGATCCGCCGAGTAATAACGCGCTGCTGGATCCGCCGATGCTCTATCGCGGTGGCGGCCGCTGGCGGGAGAACCGCGCCCCCACCACCTGCTTCCGGCACGGGCGGGGTTCTCGTGGCTCAACCGCCGCCCCCGGCAGCGCGGCGGGCGTGCGCGCCGACGGCTCCGCCGCGACCCATCGCGCACAGCCCGCGTGGATCACCGATCCCGAAGACACGATCGGGTCGGTCACCCGCGACAACGGCCCGTGGTACGTCCCCGACTGGCGAGCTTGGCGATGAGCGTCGACCGGTGCGTGTGCCACAACGTGACGTTCGCTTCGCTCAAGGCGCTCGCGCAGCAGATTGATCCACGAGCCGCGGCGGGCGAGGCCGACGCGGATGTCGTCGATCGCGCCTTACGCGAACTCCGGCGGGTAACCGGATGCACGAGCGGCTGCGGCATGTGCGAGCCATACATCCGCGAGATGCTCCGGAGCGGGCGGACGAGGTTCGCGGTCTTCGAGAGCTTTGGATCGAACTAGAGCGGTCTTTGTGATCGCGTAGCGTTTCGGGGCAGACCGTTTGGGGGTGCCGTGGTCAGATGCGAGTCTTCGAGCGCATGCCACGCCGACACCGCCATGCGCTCTCAAACAGCCTTGCCGTTCGGGTATCGCCGGCGGCTCGCGTGGCCTTCCTCGCAGAGCCTCGTCAGACCACGGCACCCCGAACCCGCTCTGCGATGAGCGAAGATTCTCTAGGCACCCGTCGCCAGGTGGGCTTAGCCTCGCTCGCGATTCGGGCTCGCCGAGGCGCGATGGCGAACGGGGAAGACGCTGCTCAGAGCCAGGCGGTCCCGGACTCGGGCCTGGTCGTCATCGTCTCGATGTCGCTCACGACCTCGCTCTCGGAACTCTCGAACAGCTCGCGCAGCTCGGCATTGATCCGCGTCCTGGGCTTATCGCGCCACTGGCGATACTGCCCGGCGACCCAGAGACACCGGTCCAACTCCCGCTTGCGCCCCTTGAACCCGCTCAGCCCGCGCAGACGCCGGAAGTTCGCGACGTGCTCGCGATAGCGGTGCTCATCGTCGGTGACCCTATTGCGCGGCCCCAGGTGATACGCCACCATCCGCGTCGTGTACTGGTCGTAGATCGGGAACCGGTCGGGATCGATGAAGTAGTGCGCGAGCTTGCTCGCGAAGCTGTGGTGCCGCCGGCGCGGCTGGCCCTTGGGCGAGGGCGGCTCGCTCAGGCGCTCGACCAGGTCCGGCGGGCTGATCGCCGGGTCCGCCGCCGCCAGCACCCGCTCGACATGGTTGGCCATCGCCAGCACCGTGTGCATGCCTCCGCCAAAGAGGGCCTTGGTCGTCACGATCTTCAGGACCGCGGCCTCCTCGCCGAAGCCGGGCATCTTCTCCGACAGCGCGTACGCGGCCCGCAGCGACGCCCGCCAATGCTCGAGGCGGTCGAAGAGGCGGTTGGCGGCCTCGATCTGGCGGCCTGCGAGTTCGACGGCGCTCGATGCAGGGCCCGAGAGCTTGTGGACCCGGCTCTCGCCGTCCATGAACAGCCCGTCGCGGCCTTTGGGAGAACTCCGCGCCTGCGCCTCGCGCGCGCTGCTGGGAACCAGTGATGTGGCGGTGTTTGAGCGTTCCATGCTCGCGTCAGTCCTTTGTTGCAAGAATGTACCACATCCCCGCCGGGTTGTCTCGCGAGGCCCCTCCGAATTCTGACATCCCGTCCCCACCGCCGCGCCGGTCAGATTCGCTCGCAAAATCGTCCCGAATCACCTGACCACCCGCGCAGCCGACAACCCCGGCTCCATGTTGAAAACCTGTGGATTCGCGGTGGTCGGGCGAGAGCGTGAGAGCGAATACGCGAGAGCGAGGCACTGAGCCCGCCGCCCCACCGTTGTCCGATGGCGGCGAGGGCGGCGACAAAGAAGAGGCCGCGGTGGGATTCGAACCCACGAATAACGGATTTGCAATCCGTCCCCTTAGTCCACGTGGGTACACGGCCCGCTGCGGTCGCCCGCCGGCCCCAACGCTACCGCCCCACCCACCCCCGGTCAACGCCGGCGACGGTTTGGCCGCCATCGCTCTAGACTCCCTGATAGCGGCGGATCCCCGATGGAGCGGGCGATCCGACAACGCCGAAGCCGGCATCCGCCCGATGAGAGGCCCATGGCACAGCAACACACGAGACTCACGATCCTCGCTCTCGGGCTCCTCGGCTGCCCTGCCTCGGGGCAGGTCGAAGAGGAGATCCCCCCGCCGACGGTCAGCGAGCCGCCCATCCGGATCGAGCCCACGATCGTGGCCCCGACGATCTTGACCAGCACCCGCGCGGTCATCCCGGGCCAGCCGACGCCCAGCGACGCCGTCCCGGGGCTCTTGGGCGAGGACATCGCCGTGCCCCTCGCGAGGCTGCTGCCCGAGGGCGCGTTCCTGACCCAGCGCGTCGGCGGGCTCATCCGCGCCCGCACCGGCGAGTGGATCTTCATTTCGTCTGCCGATGAGGCCGGGCGGCGCGACCCACCGCTGGTCCTGCTGCCCAGCGCGACGCTCCAGGAACTCGAGAACCGGATCGCCGGCGACGCGACCGGCGTGCGTGTCGTGCTGAGCGGGCAGGTCTTCGTCTACCACGACCGCAACTATCTCATGCCCACGCTCTTCGCGATCACGCGCGAGCAGCCGAGTGCGTCGGGCCGGGACCCCGAGGACCCCACGGACGAGTCTCCCGATGGCGATGCGCCGGCGGAACACCCAGCAGCGCCAAGCGATCCGCCCGACCAGCCGCCGATCGATCCGCGCGTCGCCAATCTCCTCGAGCAGCTCGAGCAGGAGGGCCGCCTGACCGAGGGCCTTGATCGCCCGGCCCCGCCCACCAACGCCCAGCGCGCAGACGCCATGCTCAACGACGGACGCCTGGTGATCCGCCAACGCGGCAGAGTCACGCGCCTGATCAACGGCCGACTCGCCCTCAGCTTCGACCAGGACGACGCGGCCCGCGAGCCGATCATCCTGCTGCCGAGCTCGACGCTGGCAGAGATGGAGTCGGCGATCGCACGCACCGGCGAGTCGCGCCCGATCATCCTCAGCGGGCGTCACTACGTCCACAACGGTCGGCGGTACCTGCTGCCGATCTCGTTCCTGCTCGCGACCCCGAGTGAGTTGAAGCCGATGCAGTAGGAAGCCCCCCAAAGAAGCCCTGGCGCAAGCCTCGGTTTCCTTGGTGGGACCGGCATCCCTGCCGGTCATCGCGCAGCGATATCAAGTCTCCCGCCAACAGTGGCCAACGAGCCCAGGCTCGCGTCATGGCCGCCTTGCGGAGCAGATTCGTCGGTTCGCCGACATCGCCGAGTGGACCAGAGAGCCCTCGCGCAATGCACCACTCGATGACCGGGGCAAAGCTACGCGGCGAACTGGCGAACCTCGACCTGGACGCCCTCGCTCACCGCCGCCGCCGCCTGCTCCAGCAGTGTTCGCGATGTCTCCTCGTCCACGAACGCCTCCCCGCAGTTATCGCAGACTCGCGCCGGAACCTGCTTGATGACGAGTGTGAGAGCCCCACGCTCGAGCGTGACGCTCGTCGTGGATTCAGTCAAGCTGCCGTTCTTGCAGATCGGGCATGTCATGGGTGAATCCTACGCGTGAAGGTGGAGTCCCATCGCCCGGTGTCGGGTTCGTAGACGGTGATCACAAAGACCTCTCCGCCGGATCTGTCGTCCGCGAGCACCGCGTTCCGGTGACCCCCGCCGACCCGCTAGCGCACCAGGCGGACGGGATATGGAGTCTCATCGGGCCGCGACTCGATCGCCCGACCCTCGCGAACGAGTTGATAAACATCATCCATCGAAATGTCGCGCTCGAACATCCGCCGGACCGCATGGAGAGGCGGTGTGATGCGAGGCTCGCTCATCGCGCGTCAGTTCGCCGGCATTGCCGAGCGGATCGGATGGTCCTCGCGAGCGGCCGGATCCATCGGGCGCGACACCACCCGCTCGCCCTCCACCGGGTTGAACCGCGAGCCATACAGCGGGATCCGCCGATTCGTCTTCACCTTTGGCAGCAGCGGGTAGATCCCCAGCAGCACCGCGAAGAGCACGGCGTTGACGAGCAGCATCGGCGCGACCGTGTCCAGCCGCAGGTAGACCATCACGCTGGTCATCACCACCACGATCAGGCTCAGCGGGATGATCGTCTGCCACGCCATCATCATCACCTGGTCGTATCGCAACCGCGGGATCGTCCAGCGGATCACGATCATGAAGACCACCAGCGTCAAGACCTTGCCGAAGTAGATCCCGAACTTGGCCAGCACGATCAGCAGCCCGGTCAGCCCCGTCGCCTCCACCGGCAGCACGTTCACGAACGGGATGATCGACCACCCGCCCATGAACAGCAGCACGAAGAACGCGCTGCTCGTGATCATGTGGGCGTACTCGGCGAGGAAGAACAGCGCGAACCGCATCGAGCTGTACTCGGTGTGGTACCCCCCCACCAGCTCCTGCTCGGCCTCGGCGTTGTCAAACGGCGCGCGGTTCGCCTCGGCGAGGATCGCCAGGAAGAAGATCACCGCCGCGATAGGCTGGCTGAAGACCAGCCACCCCTGCTCGCGCTGGTGGGCCAGGATGTCCCCCGGCACCAGCGAGCCGACCAGCAGCAGCACCGCCATCAGGCTCAGCCCCAGCGGGATCTCGTAGCTGATCATCTGGGCCGTCGCACGCAGCCCGCCGAAGAATGAGTACTTGTTGTTGGAAGCCCACCCGCCGAGCGTCACGCCGTACACGCCCAGACTCGTGACGCCCAGCAGGTAGATCACCCCGGCATCGACATTCAGCCCGGCGATCACTACCGGCCCGGCCTCAAATGTGATGAGCCCGAGGATGTTGATGTCGTTCTCGATGATGTATGTCCCGCCCCAGGGGATGATCGCAAAGCCGATCAGGGCGGGGATGATGATCGCGATCGGCGCGAGCGTGAACAGCCCCTTGTCCACGCCGTCGGGCGCGTAGTCCTCCTTGAGCAGGAACTTCAGCCCGTCGGCCAGCGGCTGGCCCAGCCCCCACATCCCCTTCAGCGGCTTGAGAAACGGCAGCCCGAAGTCGAACCCCACGCGATTCGGCCCGATCCGGTCCTGGATGTAGGCCGAAACCTTCCGCTCGACGTAGATCAGGTACGCCACGGTGCCGAGCACGACGTGGACGACCAGGGCGAAGGTCAGGATACTCACGAGCGTCTGGGCGGGCAGTGTCAAGGGCCTTCCTCCTTGGGCGGAGAGTCTAGCGCCATCCGTGTCGGAAATGGCTAGGCGATAGGCCCGTCTTCACTCAACAGAGCTTGCATGGAATTCATTCTGCCGAACTGTCCGATTCGTCGGCTTCGATGAGCCTAAACAAGGGCAACACAACCGGCGAAAGCCCCATTCTCGAAATGATCGACTGCAAGAGTTCACGCCAGTAGGGCCACGAATTATACACGCCGTTGATTCGCGCGAATGCCATCGCATCCTCTTCGCTAATATCATCGAGGCTGTCGATACTGTACGAAAGAGAGAATTCAGCAACAACAGAAACAGGGGGATCGCTCTTGGATTCCTCAGTGTCATAAGCCTGCGCATACCCAAACCGTAGATCAATGCGGATCGTATTTTTCTCAGCATCAACCGAGGCGCTGTGGCCTCTCGACAGCCGCTGTAGTGGCGGCGATTCCTCTTCCAATTCGCCCAAGTGACACGCCAAGTTAGTGAGCCGAATATCATAAATCGACACACGACGCGACAACTTGACGGCCCTGGCCATCGTCTCACCAGATTCGTGCTCAATCTGCGGAACGAAATTGCTCTCGGAAGCCATCGTGATTACGCCGCCAAGTTTCTGGGAATCCAACTCGCGTTCCGTTGTTCAACACACGCCGCCTTCGAAGATCGAGCAAATCCCGTATCGCAGAAGGGAGGCTTGACCACCCAATGACAACTCCTAACATTGTCCTCCACTTTACGGCTGCTAACTTCAAGAACATGGCCAAAGGCAGCGAGCGCTCTAGCCAAACTCTCCAAAGTCAAGTTCGACTGCCCGTCAAGAATCTGCGACACTCTCCCAGGAGTGACGCCCATGGCGTCAGCCAAGTCCTTTCTTTTCATTCCAGTGTCATCAAGAAGCCTGCAGAGGTGCTCCGTAACATTGCCAATCGTCATTTCAGCGCAGAGAGCACGACGCCCTTCATCAGACTCCAACAGTCGCTCAAAAGCACTCACCATAGCTAATCCTCCCTAAGCACATCCCAGAACGGCCTTCGCTTGATTCATCAAGATGCTGGCGCGTTCAACCTCAGCTGGGGGAAGTTGATTCTCTTTCTTGCCTGACATCCCACACACCAAGTACCACGTCATCCGATGACGAAAGGCAAACAAACGCATCTTCTCGCTATTGAGTTTGAACTCGAAGAGATCGCCTTCGACCTGCTTGAACTTCTCTCGATTCTGCAACTGGAGTCGTTGATCACTAGCAATTTGAGTGAAGAGCGCCATGAATTTTGCTCGTTGCTTTACGGTGATCGATTCCCAAAAATCTAGCGCGGGAACAGATCCGTCCGAAACCCGAACAAATTCGACACACCCGCATGTCCCGCGGTACGCTTGAAGGTCGCGCTGTCCATCGGACCCATCAGGCATGCAGTTTAGCTCTCACTAAATCTGATGTCAAGAATTCCGCCCTGAAAATTAGCGAACTCTGCCGCCACAGACTAGTTTAGCAATGTCTAAAGTACCTGTCAAGCTACATTGGCGATATTGCGTATTTTTACTACTTTCTCCAGAATCTCCCGATGACTCGCACACCTGGGACACTTGTGCCGCCCTCCCAGCTTGCCGCGGCTTGCCATCCAGCGATGGAACCTCCCCACCGCCAGCGGCGTGATCGTCGGCGACATCACGCCGCGTCTGCGTCGATTCCCGGCCAGGCCCGTTTGACGAGGGCGAGCGCCAAGGCGCTGGACCCGGGAACCGGATGCGCCCGGCAGACCGTGACGATCTCGCGTGCGAGCGCCCGGTCCCGGTGAGCCGCCGCGAAGAGCTCCCGCCAGTCGTCCAGATCCCCGTACTCGAGCGCCGAATCAATCGCCGCGCGCGTCCAGGTCGTCGTATCGAGGTGGCGGTGGCGCATGGCTTGTTCAGCACGCATATGGCGTGGCGCTTGCGTAAGGCCGTGATCTCGCGCCTCGCCCTCGGTCGACCCGAAGAGCTTGCTGGCCTCGTCAAAGGCGCCCTCGACCTGCTCGCGAGTCACCGTCGGAAACTGCTCGAGGAACTGATCGATTGAGTTGCCTTGCTTGAGGTGGTCAAACAGCGAGCGCACCGGCACCCGCGTGCCCACGAAGCAGGGCTCGCCGCCGAGGAGCTTGGGATCTCGCTGAACATGGTCCATCGCGAGCACTGTATCCCAATCGTGCGCACAACCCGACTCCCTTACGGTCGCGGCTCGTTGGGTGTGCGCACGGGCGGGACGCCCCAGCCACTGGGGATACGGCGGATGCCGGTTAGACCGCCACTCCTTCGTCGCTCTCGCTAACGACTCCCTCCAGAATCTCCCGATGATTCGCGCACCGCGGGCACTTGTGCTGCCCACCCAGCTTCCCCCGGCTTGCCATCCACCGATGAAAGCTCCCCACCGCCAGCGGCGTGATCGTCGGCGGGCCCATCCCCAGCCCGTCGGTCCTTTTGGTCGTGTAGTCCACGTTCTGCGCTTTGAGAGATGCGTCGAAGGCGTCGCGAAACCGGAGGAGTGCGGCAAGCAGTGAGTCGTCGGACCTCCCGCACCGACCGCTCAGAGCTGCGGTCGGTGGCACGGCCCCTTCGTGGCTTCCTGGCTTCGTGGCTCCGTGGCTTTCCCCCACCTCGATCGCCAGTTCCAGCCCCGCCCGGCGGCGGCCCGCCGGGTACACGGGCGCCGCGGTGAACTCCCCGATCGTCAACCCCGCCTCCCTCGCAGCCGCGGCGACCGCGTTCTCGATGTGCTCGACGATCAGGTTCTCGCCGAAGGCGTTGATGAAGTGGCGATGACGCCCGACGATCCGTAGCCTCGGCGGGCCCTGGCCGCCCTTGCCGGCGAGCGAGCCGGGGATTGTGTCGAACTCGACGACGTCGCCCAGGACATACCGCCAGAACCCCGCGCACGAACTGAGTACGACGACATAGCGCTGGCCCTTCTCGACCGTCTCGCAGGTGAACGCGCGGGCGTCTGGATCGTCGATCTCCTCCAGCGGGATGAACTCATAGAACACGTCGATATCGGGAATCAGCCGCAGGCCCGGATCGCCCGGCACGTCCTGCATCGCGATGAACGCCTCGCTCGCGGGGTACAGCTCCAGGCGATGCGGAAAATCGATCGTCGGATCGCCGAAGACGACTTCATTTATGCGTTCGATGAACGGCGTATATTTCACGCCGCCATGCACGAACAAAGTGAAGTTCGGCCACAGGTCCCGCACGCAGCGGACGCCCTCGCGCCCCTGCTCGTGGGCCAGCTCGATCAGCCGCTCGAACAGCACATGCCCCCAGCTCGGCATGCCGCTGAGCATCCGCACGTCCATGTCAATGCACGCCCTGGCCATCGCGTCGATCTTCGTCGGCCAGTGGTCCATCAGCGCGATGTCGTGCCCGGGCGCGTACACCTCGCTCAGCGGCCAGCGGATCATCGGCGTCACCAGCCCCGAGAGATCCGCCGTCCGGATCCCGTGCTCATTCGCCCGCAGATCGCTCGACCCGCCCATGAACAGGCTCCTGCCGCTGGTGAGCCAGGGCAGGCTGAGTCCCCGCCGGATCAGTTGGGCGAAGATGTCCAGGCTCGCGCGGAAGTTGCTGCGGAGCATGGCCTTGGAAACGGGAATGAACTTGTCCCCGGCGGTCGTGCCCGAGGTCTGCGCGAAGTCCCGCACCAACCCGGGCCAGAGCACGTCCGGCTCGCCCCCTTCGCGCATCCGCGCGATGCGATCCTGGAAGGCGTACCAGTCGGCGTGGGGCACGCGATCGCGATACGCCGCGAGTTGTTCGTCGCCCTCATGCCTCGCGAGGCGCGCAAAGCCGTGCTCGCGACCGAACTCGGTGTCCTTTGCCGTCTTCAGCAGCCCGGCAAGCTGGCGGCGCTGCAGGCGCGCCGCGTTCTGCCGCCAGTACTCCAGATCGCTCAGTCGCCGGGCCCTGGCCTCGACCGCGAACCGCAGCCCCGCGCCGACCAAGGCCGTCCATCGCCAGCGGGCTTCATGGGAACGGGCGTCGCTCGAACGAGGGACCGACATTAGGCGTCGCAGATCCCGATCCGCGTGCCGAAGCGAAGAAACGCCTCGGCGAACTCGTCGGGCTTCTCGATCATCGGCGCATGCCCGCAGCGCTCGATCCACACGATCTCGGCGTTGGGAATCGTGTCCGCGAACTGCTGGGCGACCTCCGGCAGCGTGATCAGATCCTCCCGCCCCCAGAGCACCAGCGTCTGGGCCTGTATGCTCGGGATGCGGTCTGCCATGTGGTCCTTGAAGACCGATCGTGAGAGGCGGAACATCCGCTTGGCCTTCACCCGCCCCGAAAGCTCATTCCAAGCACGATCGACATCATCCTGGGACATCCTCGCGCGGTCATAAAACAGCTCGGCGATCGTGTCCTCGACCCACTCGCGCGTCCTTTTCACCCTCGGCCCGCCGATGGGCTTCTCGCCCAGCCCGCTGGAGCCGACGAGGACCAGGCCCCGCACCAGTTCCGGGCTCTCGACACCCAAGCGGAGCGAAACGTGCCCGCCGAAGGAACTGCCGACGAGGACCGCGGGCTCGCCCAACTCCTCGCGGAGATATCGCCCGACCATCTCGGTCACGCCGTCGATCGAGCAATCGTCGCCCCGAAGTTCCAGGAGGGGAACCTCCAGCAGGATGCAGCGGACGTGCCCCTGGACCCGCCGGGCGACCTGAATCCAATGCTCGTTGACCCCCACCAGTCCCGGCAGAAACACCACCGGGACCCCCTGCCCGAGCTCCATGAGGCGTCCCTCGACCGGCTCGCCGGCCGGCCCATGCAACACCACCGCCCTCGCCGGGGGCGTGTCAGGGGAGCCCGTCTCGGTGTTCTGGGTCGATGCGGTCGCCAAGCGGTCCTCCGAGATTAGTGGATGGTAACATCGCCCGCCGGGCCGGGCAGGCCCGCGCACAAGAAACCAGCCTCAGGACGCCCCCGCAGCGACGCCCTCAGAGCGTACGCGCCCATCGACCAGCTCAACGAGGCGATCGGCCCGCCGGGCCACGTCCCGAGAGTGGGTCACCATCACAATCGTCTGGCGGTCCTCGGCACCGTCACGCTCGCGTAATCGCTCGATCGCGTCCAGGATCGCCTCGCCGGTCTTGGTATCGAGGTTGCCCGTGGGCTCGTCTGCGAGCAGCACGCTGGGCTGGTTGATGAGCGAGCGGGCGATCGCGACGCGCTGGCGCTCCCCGCCGGAGAGTTCGACCGGGCGATGCGAGAGGCGATGCGAGAGGCCCATGACCCCGAGCAGCCCCTCGCCCCGCTCGCACAGCGCCGACTTGCGGGCGGTGTAGCCGATCCGCCCGTGGCGCACCATCGCGCCCGACAGCACGTTCTCCAGCACGGTGAGCTCGGGGAGCAGGTGATAGGACTGGAACACGAACCCGACCGAGCGGGCGCGGTACTGATCCAGCTCGCGGGCGCTCATCTTCGCGAGATCGCGTCCTTCGAAGACGATCGAGCCCTTGCCCGTGTCCGGGCGATCGAGCCCGCCGAGCAGGTGCATCAGCGTGCTCTTGCCCGAGCCCGACGCGCCGAGGATCGCGACCCACTCGGCGCGATTGACCGCGATGCTCGCGTCGCGCAGCACCGGCACGTCCACGCGCCCGAGGCGGTAGGTCTTATGAACGTTCTTGGCTTGGAGGATGGGGGTGGTCATGGGAGGCAACGCGAGGGATGCGATGAGCAATGGACAATCGGAAAAAGGCAACAGGCAATAGGCATCGGGCAATGGGAGAAATGCAATGGGAGAAAGACGATCGGCAGATGGCGCCCGAATTCCGGCGGCCGCCCGTCACTCGCGTCACGGCCGTCGCCGTTGGTATTTTCCCATTGCCTATTGCCCATTGCCTCTTTTCACTCATACCGCAGCGCCCGCACGGGGTCCATGAACGCCGCCCGCAGACTCGGCACCAGCGCCCCCAGCGCCGACGCGAACACGCCGCCGAGCAGCACGATCCCCATCGTCCCCGGGTCCATCCTGTTGGGAATCTCGCTGAAGTAGTAGACCTTGGGGTCCCAGACGACGATGCCCAGGACGCTGCCCAGCCACTCGTGGATGGGGTTGATGTTGCGGACGATGGCGTAGCTGAGCAGCCCGCCGAGGATCGAGCCGACGACGCCGATCACCAGCCCGTAGCGCAGCCAGAGCCACGCGATGCCGGCCCGGCTGGCCCCGAGCGAGCGCAGAATCCCGATATCCCGGGTCTTCTCGTTCACCATCGACCAGAAAATCGAGAGCACCAGAAACACCGCCGTGATCGAGATGAAGGTGAAAAGCACGAGCACCAAGGCGATCTCTTTCTTGACCGCGCCGATAAAGCCCGCGTTGATCTGCTCCCAGGTCTGGACATTCGCGCCGGGCAGGGCGTGTTCAGCCGAGAACTCTATATAAATCTCCGCGACGCGCGCCTGGAGCTCGTTCGCCGAGACCCCCGGCGCAGCCGAGACCAGCACGCTGTTGACCCGCGCCGGCTCGACGACCGTCCGCGCCGGCACGAGCCGCTCCTCGCCCGTCGCCGGGTCGATCTCCAGACGCATGCCCCCGCCGATCACGCGCTCGGCCTCATCCATATGCATCATCTCCTGGAGCAACGCCAGGGGAACGATCGCGAGCTTGTTGTCGAACTCGTAGTTGCCCGTGCGGAACTCGTTGGCCACGGGCAGGATCCGCGAGGCCATCTCCACCATGTGCCCCGAATCGCTCAAGGGCAGCACCCGCATCGTGATCTTCGCCCGCCGATCCGGCCCCGCCAGCAGGAACCAGTCGAAGATGTCCTCGGGCTCATCCGCCTGGGCGATCGGCAGGTACCACCCACCCGCCTGGCGCTCGTTCACATGCCCGCTGACCTCGATCCCCGGCACCATCGCCGGCACGCGATCGCCCGTGGACGGATCCACCCGCTCCAGCCGCTTGCCATTCTCAAGAATCTGCGCCCAGGTCAGCCCCAGACGCTTGGCAAGCTCCTCGTTCTCCGGCCTCGGCGGGTGCAGACGCGGATCTCGCCGATCCGGATCCTTCGGGCTCGTCTTCTCGATCGGCCGCCAGTAGAGCGTCTGGTAGTACCCGGTCACGGCGTCGTAGCTCTCGGGCTCGATGCCGAGCACCTGGATCGGCTTGGTGACATCGCCCGCCAGGCTGAGCACGCCGAACGTCTCCACAACAGGCGTCGCCCGATCGACCATCGGATCCGCTTCGAGGGTCTCGATCAGCTCGTCGTACATCGTCATGCCACGGTTGGGCACATGGATCTTGACATCGCCGACGAAGGTCTTGCCCGAATCCAGCAACACCTGAAGGAACCCGCCCATGACCGACCAGGTCGTCAGGACCATCGCCGTGGAGAGGCAGACCGCCAGCGCGCTGAGCAGTGGCATGATCCGGCGGGTGAGATAGCGGCGGGTGAGCAGGGCCTGGTACACGGGGGCACTGTATCGTGTAGATCGGCTCTCCGAGCCGATGCATGTTTGCGATCGGACGAGCCCGAAGCGCAAGCGAGGTGGTTCTGTGCAATCATGCGACCAACACCTCGCTCGCGCGTCGGGCTCGTAGGACATCTACGCGGACATCGGCTACTCGGACATCGGCTCGGAGAGCCGATCTACCCATACCCTTGC
>JAJDDM010000039.1 GCA_029260315.1 Phycisphaerales bacterium
GGCTCGGGCGGGCGTTGCAGGCGCTGGGGCGGAACGCCGAAGCCGCGGCGGAGTTCGACGCCGCCTGGCGCGGTCTGGCGGAGATCCTGGGCGAGGACTCGGGCGAGGCGTTGAAGATGCGGATCGCGCACGCAGAGGCGCTGGTCGGCGCAGGTCGGCTGGACGAAGCCGAGGCACAGGCGTTGGAGGCGCTGCGCCTGGCCAAGGAGCGGTGGGGGGGCGAGGGCGAGGCTGCGGCGGACGCCCGGCGCGTGCTCGATCTGGTCGAGCAGG
This sequence comes from Phycisphaerales bacterium, assembly GCA_029260315.1. Lineage (GTDB taxonomy): Bacteria > Planctomycetota > Phycisphaerae > Phycisphaerales > UBA1924 > S146-42. Next base: position 274 of record JAJDDM010000039.1, read on the forward strand.
CCCGCGCGACCCCGCCTGGGAGATAAGACCACCCGAATCCAGAGAGGGCGAACCCGGACGCCGGGTCTGATGCTTTGCGAAGATCCGGGTCAGTGCCCAGCCATGTGCCGAGGGCACGAAAAAAACCGGCGTCCTCGTTGGGACGCCGGCGTCAGGAGCGGGTGATCGGATTCGAACCGACGACATTCACGTTGGCAACGTGACGCTCTACCACTGAGCTACACCCGCGCAGCGGCCTTCGGGGCCGAGTCTGAAAAATACGTCGGGTCCGGCGGGGAGTCAATGAGCGGCAAGGGGCGCAGCTCGGGGCGGATCGCTCTGGGCAGGCTCGCAAACGCGGGGACGACCGAGAAACGGGCCGCAGGCCGGAGGGGCTATTCGGGGCCGTCGGGCGTGCCGTGGGCCCGTTCGAGGGCCTTCATCACCGTCGAGGCGGTGTAGGAGTTCGCCTGCCAAGGCTCATCGAGTCCGGGCCCATAGATGACCAGCAGGGGGATGCCGGTCTGGCCGAGTTCTGCCATCTTGTCCCAGCCGGGGGCCGAGTCGACGGTGTTGTCGGCGATCAGAGGCACGACGCTGGTGGCGAGCAACTCTGTCTTGACCGGGTCGCGATTGAGAATGACCTCCAGGGCCTTGCAGTTGAGGCACCACTCGGCGGTGAAGTCGATGACGACGACCTTGCCCTCATCGAGCGCGGCTTGGAGCACGTCTGGCGTGTAGGGGATCCAGAAGTCGTCGCGGGCCTTGATAGTCTTGGCGACGACGTAGGTCGCCGGCAACGCCGCGAGGATGAGCCCGATGATTACCATCGACGCGCGGTTCGGCGTCTTCTTGGTGATCTGGATCGTGCGCACGATCAGCCACCCGCCCGCGGAGACGCCCAGCAGCGCCACGGCCCACCAATGCACCTGCTTCCACCACCAGGGCAGATCCGGCGCGGGGCCCGCGACCTTGCTGACCAGGGCGACGACGCCCGCGCCGATGAAGAACGCGGCGGCGGCGAGCAGCAGCAGGCCCATGACCTGCTTGACCAGCTCGCTCGCCGGGCCCGTGCGCGGGATGCGCTCGACCAGCCCGGGCTTGGCGCTGAGAACGATGTACGGCAGGGCCATCCCGACGCCGAGGGATGTGAAGATCACGAGGATCGTCGTGGCGGGCAGCGTCGCGGCGCCGGCGAGCAGCGCGCCCGCGACGAAGCCGAAGCAGGGCAGGCCCAGCACCGCCGTCATCACGCCGAACATGAACGACCCGTGCGCCGTGTCGGCCTTGGGGTTGACCATGTAGACCTTCTGGGGCAGCGTGATGTTGAACATGCCCATGATGCCGACGCCCATCGCGGCGATGACGACGCCGATACCCAACGTGACCCACCATGTGCCGAAGATCAGGCGCGAGGGATCGATGACCGACGTGAGCAGCGCCACCGGCAGGCCGATGCCCGCCCAGAACGCCACGACGCCCGCGGCCATCCACAGGCCCAGGCGCATGCTTTTGCCCGGCGTGTCGGCGTGCTGGCTGATCGCCATGATCTTGATCGGGATCACCGGGAGCACGCAGGGGGTGAGATTCAGCACGAGCCCGCCGATCGCAGAGAGCAGCGCGAGCACCACCAGCCCAGCGTTGTCGGGCACCTCGAAGCCGAGGAAGCTGGGACGCCTGGTCTTGGTCTCGGCGCTTGGTGGAGCGGCGAGCTGGCTATCCCATTCGCCCTGGCGCGCGAAGACGCGTTGGTCGAAATCGCGAAAGAGCGCACCCTCGGGAGCGCCCGCGGCGACCGGCTCGGGGACGATCTCGAGCATGACCGACTCTTTGATCGTCCGCGGCCTGTCGCAGACGTTCTCGTCGCACGCCTGGTAGAAGAAGCTCAGGTCGATCGAGAGCTCGCCCGGCTCGGCGTCGGGGCTCACGATCATCGGCACATACGCGACCGGCGAGCCCTCGTACATCAGGATCTCGACTTCATTGGGAGGATCGATGGCCCGCGTCGGCGTGAGGTGAGGTTCGGGCCACTGGATCGGCCCGACCCGCGTGCCCTCGACCTTGACCGTCAGCGTCGTCGGGATCGACTCCCAGTTCTCAAGCGAGGGCGTCGAGACCGGCTCACCCGCGGGCCAGGTGTGCCAGCCGGGGCGGATCGCGAACTCCACCGCGATCGCGAGCTCTTCACCCGGCGCGACCTGACGCTTGCTTGGAACGGCTCGCAGCGCCACGGCCCCATCCTGGGGCGGCGATGCTTGGGCGAACGGGTCCGGCTGGCCAAAGGGGTCAACCTGGGCCCCGGCAAGGCCGCCCAGAAGCGAAAGAATGGCCACGAAAAGCAGGCGGGTGGTCAGTGTCATTGTTCAAACCGTACTAGGTGATGTCCGGGATTGTTCCCGCCCGCCGGCGGCTGAACGCGGGCGGGATCCGTCTGTTGCATGCTCCAACGTGCCGGAGGGTCCAGATTCTCGGCGGAAGTGGGGATGGCCTCGCCTTACCAGAAGTGATTGGGTCCCCGCCTGCCATCCTACGCAGCGCCACCGATCGGCTATGATCGCCGCGGATGTATAGCGCAACCGTGTGAGATCTGCCGACCGCCACTCCGCCCCGGGAACTGAACCGGAGCGCGGAGGCGCGGTGCGTGTGCGCCAGGCGACCCGGCCCGGCGATCGCGAAGGCAGAATTCCGCCCCGGGGACCTATCAGAGTCCTTCGGAACTTCTTTGTATGGCCAGCAACCACCGCCGGCGCGACGAGCGCGACGGCTTCACCTGCATCTGCTGCAAGTCCCATATCCCGGCTATCGGCTTCGGCACCAACCACCGCAACCACTGCCCGCGCTGTCTGTGGTCGCGCCACGTCGATGAGCGCCCGGGTGATCGGTTGAATTCCTGCCGAGCGCCGATGGAGCCGATCGCCGTCGCCGTGCGATCGCGCGAGAGCGAGTGGGCGATCGTGCACCGCTGCACGGCGTGCGGGGAGCTGCGCTCCAACCGTATCGGCGACGACGATTCGGAGGTCGCGCTCTTGCAGCTTGTCCTGCGCCCGCTGGCGAGGCCGGCGTTCCCGCTGGATGAGTTGACGTGATGGGAGTTCGGGATTCTTCAAGCGATTGATAGCGGCGAGTGGTCCGCGGGTGTCGTAGTTTGAGCGAGTCTTCGAGCAAAGGCCACGCGATGGCACGCTTCACATGGC
>JAJDDM010000040.1 GCA_029260315.1 Phycisphaerales bacterium
CCCGGCGCGTGTGGGTGGAAGTGGGTAGATCGGCTCTCCGTGCCGATGTCCCTCTGCGTAGATCGGCTCTCCGAGCCGATTTCCCTCTGCGCAGATCGGCTCTCCGAGCCGATTTCCTCGTGCTCGCCATGCGTGTGGTCATCGCCATGATGCTCATCGCCCGGCTCGGCGAGCTTGGGCCCGACGAACACGCGAAAGAACACCCGGAACGTGTAGTACGCCGTCACGCCGGCGGTGATCAGCAGGATCCAGCCGAGCACGGCGTAGCCCGGCCCGGGCGTCACGAACGCCTCGGCGAGGATCATGTCCTTGCTGAAAAAGCCCGCGGTGAACGGGAAGCCGGCGAGGTTGAGGCTGCCGATCAGCATCGCGAAGCCGACGATCGCCCAACCCCGCATGAACGTCACGCCGCTGAGCTTGCGCAGATCGAGCTGGCCGGCGAAGCCGTGCATGACCGCGCCGCAGCAGAGGAAGAGTGTCGCCTTGAAGAAGGCGTGGGTGAAGACGTGGAACGCGGCGCCGGAGCTCGACAGGAACGCCAGGCCGCAGAACATGTAGCCGAGCTGGCTCACCGTCGAGTACGCCATGATGCGCTTAATGTCGAACTGGGCCATGGCAATCGTGGCGCTGAGCAGGGCCGTGAGAGCGCCGACCCATGCGACAATCGGCAGCGCGATCTCGCTGACCAGGAAGAACGGGTAGGTCCGGGCGATCAGGTACACGCCCGCCGTCACCATGGTCGCGGCGTGGATCAGGGCGCTGACGGGCGTCGGGCCCCACATCGCGTCGGGCAACCAGACGTAGAGCGGCAGTTGGGCGCTCTTGCCGAACGCCCCCACCATCAGCAGCAGCGGAATCGCCTGGACGACCCAGGGGATATCCGCGATATGCCCGGCCTTGAGCGACTCGACGTGCGGCTGGATCAGCGGGAAGAGATGCTCGTATTCGATCGTCCCGAAGTGCCAGAACGTCAGCATGATCCCCAGCGCCAGGCCGAGGTCGCCGATGCGGTTCACGATGAAGGCCTTCTTGGCGGCGGCGACCGCCCCGGCCTCGGTGTAGAAATAGCCGATCAGAAGGTATGAACAGAGGCCGACGCCCTCCCAGCCAAGATAGAGCAGCAGGAGGTTGTCGCCCATGACCAGGCACGCCATGGAGAAGACGAAGAGGCTGAACGCCGCGAAGAATCGGCAGTAGCCGAGCCCGACGTCATGGTTCATGTACTCGCTGGCGTACAGCGCAATCAGCGTCGCCAGCCCGGTGACGAACAGCATCCAGAGGACGGTCAGCGAGTCGATGTAGAAGCCGAAGTTGGCGACGAACTGCTGGCCGGGCCGGTCGCCCCAGGAGAGGTTGATCCACTCCCAGCTTGTGACGAGCAGTGTCCTGGCCTCCTCGCCCCCGGCGACCTCCTGATAGAGCATCAGGGTCAGCGCGAAGCTGATCGCGAGAAGCACGACGGTCAGAAGTGCCGGGGCCTTGGTGCGCCGGAGTGACGGGACGATCGCGCACAACCCGCAGAGCGCACACGCAAGCAGCGGCAGAAACACGATCAGCGACGCCCACGCGGGCCCGGCCTCGATCGCGCCGTCCGCGCCAATCGCGCCCTGTGTCACCAACCTCACCACGCTGTGCTCCACGATTTCCGTCACGCGACCCCTACCGCTCTCGAACGTGCCCTGCTGCCTACTGCCTGTTGCCTACTGCCTGTCTCTACCCACTCATCTCGCTCCACTGCTCTGCGTCCAAACTCTCACGCTTGCGGAACAACAACACCACGAGGGCAAGCGCCAACGCCGCCTCCGCCGCCGCGACCGTCAGCACGAAAATCACGAAGCTCTGCCCCGTGTGATTCAGCCAGAAGCGACTCGCGGCGATCAACGCGATCCCCGCCGCCTGGAACATCATCTCCGTACACAGGAACATGATGATGAGGTTGCGCCGCGTCAGGAAGCCGATCAGGCCCAGCGCGAACATGGCCGCCGAGACGAACAGGTAGTGATTCAGCGTCAGGACCGACATCGGCTCGGGATAGCCGGTCTGGGCCACCAGGCTCGTGATATCGAAAGCAACGCCGCTCACGCCGGGTCCTCCACGCTCAGGTGGCGGCTCTGGTGGGCCTTGGCTTCCTCGTCGATCTCGACCTGTCGGCGGCTGAGCACGACCGCGCCGAGCATCGCCATCAGCAGGATGATCCCCGCGATTTCGATCGTGCCCGGATGGCGATTGAGGAAGTCGTACGCGAGGGACTCGACGTTGCGTGCCGCGAGACCCGCGGGCCAGGCGATCTCGACGATCTCGCCGCCGGTCTCGACCGACGCCGTGCGTGCGACCGGATCGATCAGCGCCTGCCCGTCGGCGTCGCGGGCAATGGTTTGTCCCTCGCCCATCAGCCCGGCCTCGACCAAAGCCTCCTCGACGCGGCTGGGCAGGTCCGCGAGCACCTCATCGCCGTTGCGACCCGCGACAACCGCCTCAGAATCGGGCAGGCTCGCCGAGCCCGTGAACAGCATGGACGTCAGCACCGCCAGCAGCGTGAAGCCGACGCCGGTCGCCAGCAGCGGTTCGCGAGCGGTCGCGTCGTACTCACTGAGCGCCTCGGTCCGCTCCTCGCTGGGGGCCTGGGTCGCCAGCATGATGACGAACAGGTAGGTAATCAGGATGGCCCCGGCGTAGATGATGATCAGCGCGAAGGCCATGAACTCCGCCGAGAGGATGAGATAGAGCCCGGCACTCGCCAGGATCGCGAGGATGAAGTACAGGGCCGCGTACACCGGCTTCTGATGGGTAATGACCCGCAGGCACGCGCCCAGCGCGATCGCGGCGAACACATAGAAGTAGATGTTGGGCAGGTGCGAGGCGTCGCTTGCGCCGGCCCTGAGCCCCAAGCCCAGCAGCACGAGCCCCACCGCCGCGGCTCCGACGATCGCTCCGAGCACCTGCGGGTTGACGCCCCGTCTGGGCAGCGCCATCCACACGCCGATGGCCCCCAGGGCGATCGCCGCGTAGAGCACGAAGGGACTGATGGCCTCGCCCAAGGATCGACCCCGCTTCAGGCCCGCCGAGTCTCGGCGGCTCTTGCCCGTGCCTGCCCACCGGCGACGGCCCGATGGGGGCGTGAGGATAGTGCGGCGGCAACGAGCCTTCCACCGGCGGGCACCATGGGAACAGCGGATCCGGCGCAAGCATCGCTGTTTCCGAGACCCGTGACCCTGTCGGTTGCGAGGCCATCTCTACGATCGGAGCATGGCAGAGACTCCGCACGCTTCAGACGATTCGGTCGGTCGCCCGACGGCGGAGCCGGAGATTTCAGGATTCAAGCGGAACCTGCCCAACACGCTCACGGGCTTTCGCGTCTTGCTGGCGGCCTTGTTCGTCGTGCTCATGACCAAACCATCGTATTTGTCGCCCGAATCCGACAACCGCTTGCTCATGGGAATGGGTTTCGCCATCTTTCTCGTTGCGGCACTCACCGACGCGCTCGACGGCTATTTGGCGCGAAAGTGGGACGTGGCCAGTGTCGTCGGCCGGATTCTGGATCCATTCGCGGACAAGATACTCGTCCTTGGGGCATTCGTCATGCTCGCCGGGCCTCAGTTCGCGGTTCCTGATATCCAGCGGGCGTTCGCGACCGGCGTCCCTGACGACCTCCTCATGGGCTCAATCCCACTCACTGGGATCCAGTCGTGGATGGTGGTCGTCATTTTGGCCCGCGATTTATTGGTCACGACGCTTCGGGGCATGGTCGAGGGACGAGGCAAGTCCTTTGCCGCTCTGTCAGCCGGCAAGGCCAAGATGATCGTCCAATCGATCGGCATCCCGCTCATCCTGCTGATGCTCACGATCGAGCAACGCCCGTTGGAGGGCGCGGCCCGCTGGGTCATCCTCGCCTCGGCGTGGGGCGTCACGCTCGTCACCGCCTGGAGCGCCATCCCCTATTGCCTCGATGCCCGCAAGAAGCTCAAGACACCCGCGTAGCGCCGTTCACCGCCCCCCCGGAGACCCCATGACCATCAGCCGCCCGCGATTCGTTCTGCTCACCACGTTCGGGCTCGGGCACATGCGCCCGGCGTCGGGCACCTGGGGCTCGCTGCCGCCGGTCGTGCTGGCCTTCGTGCTGATCGCACTCGGGCTCGCACCGGTTGAGCACCCCATCCTCTACAACGCGATCATGCTGGCGATCGTGCTGCTCTTCAGCCATGTCTGCGTGCACCAGGGCGACGAGGCCGAGGCGTGGTTCGGCAAGGACCCCAGCGAGTGCGTCGCCGACGAGACCGCCGGGCAGGCCATGACGCTCATGTTCCTGCCCGTGGCGATGCCCTCTGACCTCGGCGATTGGGCGCGGGCGCTGGCGCTGCTGGCGGTCGCGTTTCTGGCGTTCCGGATCCTCGATATCCTGAAGCCGCCACCGGCGAACGGCCTGCAGCGCCTGCCGGGGGGCTGGGGGATCCTGATCGATGACCTGATCGTGGCGATTCCGGCGTGGGGGGTGGTGCAGGTCGTTGCGTGGATGTGGTAGACTCGCTGCTAATCTCGGAACACTGCAACAGTAACCGAAGCGGTTCATGTGGAGACAACGTGGGGTATCGGCCCGCTAATGACGGTAAACCTTGGACGCGAGACGAAGTGATTCTCGCATTCGAGCTATATTGCCGAATTCCATTCCAACGGACCAAGTCGACCGATCCACGCGTACAGGAACTTGCTGCGATAATACAAAGAACCCCCGCATCCGTGGCTCGAAAGCTCGGCAACTTTGGTGCATTCGATCCGCAACTTGCGGCCCGCAACATCTCGAGCCTCAAGCACGGAAGCAAGATGGACAGAGCAGTATGGGACGAGTTCCATTCGGACTGGGGTAGCCTAATTGTGATTGCTCACGAGCTACGGCGCGAACGCAATGCGATCCCAACTGATCAAGAACAACTCCGACCTCCGAGTGGGCCATCCGAGAGCACGGATTTGATTACCCGACGATTGCACCAGGCGTTCTTTCGCGACGCAGTTATCAGCAGCTACAACGCTCGTTGCTGCGTAACCGGCTTGCCAATCGTTGAGTGCCTTGTCGCTGGACACATCATTCCGTGGAGTATCGACGAGACTCGGCGAGCCGATCCAACGAACGGGATTTGCCTGTCGGCGACTTTTGATCGGCTGTTTGACGCTGGGCTTGTCACTGTCGAAGACGACTTGACACTCCGGGTAAGTCAGCGTATATGTGTCCTTAAGGACCAAGCAGTCGCTGATATTGTGAGTGCCCGAGACCGCAAACCAATTATCCCGCCCACGCGATTCTCCCCTGATCTCAAGTGTCTGCGATGGCACAGAGAGCACGTCTTTCAAGCAGCCTAACTGCCCCGAAACAAGACTGAGCAGATATCAAGGAGCCGCAACATGCAGAGATTCGTATCCGAAGCACTCATTTCTGAGTACGAAATACTTGTTTCTGATATCGGCGAGAATCCTACTAGAGAGCAGATTGCTGCATCGCTCGCTCGCACGGGCGATTGGACCGATCATGGAGCTCGCGTATTGACCGACCTTGCTCAAGAGTGGGGAACGAGCATGCTTCGCAACGCACTCGCATTGGCATCGGCCATGAACATTGAAGATGGTCGAGCCGGGCTTTGACTGGAGTTCGACGCGATGACGGCTTCGATCGTAGCCCGAAAGTGGTTACGGGCCGTCGCGACATGGGACGCGGCGCGTCAAAAAGACGCGCGGGCCCGAACTGTGCTGCTTTTCTAGTTGCGACGGACTCAGGTACGCAAGGACTCCAGAACTGGAAGCTGCGTGCTAATCCTCGGCGAGCCGAAGCAATTCAATCTCTATCGCCCCATCCTCCGCTATCCTAACCTCTGGATCCAGTGCTTGGAGGCCCCTCATGCCCTGTCTCGTCGTCCTCATCGCGCTGGCCTTCCCCCGCCTGGCCCTCTTTCTGCTCTGGCTGTTTAGCGATTATCTCCACAACGCCTACCAGACCGTGCTCTGGCCGGTGCTCGGCTTCATCTTCATGCCGTTCACGACCCTCGCCTACGCCGCGGCGATGAACGAGAACGGCGGGGTCTCGGGCATCTGGCTCGTGCTGGTCATCATCGGCGTGCTCGCCGATCTCTCGACCCACGGCGGGTCGGCCAAGGCCAGGCGACGCGTCGATTAGATCGCCGACCCGGCACGCCGTCCCAATCGCAGGCCCGACCGTAAGAGCCATTTGCGTCGTTTGTCACAAGTGCTTCGCGGCGGGATGCTTGTGCGCGTGTCTGGCGTCGTGCCACCAACCGCTGCTTTGAGCGGTTGGTGTTTCATGGCGCTCTCCCAGAAGCACCAGCCGTGCAAAGCCACGGCTGGTGGCACGTCACTCGGCCATCCGCATTTGTTCGAGTTCTCCGCCTGTTGACGCAAATCGCTCGTAAGGGAGGGCGCCTTCAGGATCTTCACCCTCTTCCCAGGCTTGTTCCGGGAGATTCATGCTCGGTTTCCCGGCGCCTTCCATCGCATCTCGCAGATGGTGTGACGAGGCGCTGGAGGGTCGGAAGGAGACAGTAGACGCTCTCCTTCATAGTCGGGCGTGTGATCGGCCCTCCTCGTCCAGGCATCACGAGATTGGGGCCTCTCTTCCGATCCAAAACAAACCGGCCCGCGGCGCTAGGATTCGCCGGGGTTTCACGGGATTTTCCCCAGGAGGCGGCGATGCTGTGCGAGTGCGGCGAGCGCGAGGCCACGGTCCACGAGGTCATCATCAAGAACGGCAAGAAGGTCGAGAAGCACCTCTGTGAAGTGTGCGCCAAGAACCAGGGGTTCGACCCCAAGGCCGGCGTCCCGATCAGCCAGCTCATCAGCTCGTTCGTCCTGTCCTCCCCCGGCGCCAAGCAGGGCAAGGCGCTGGTCTGCCCCACCTGCCAGACGACCTACGACAGCTTCAAGCAGTCCGGGCTGCTCGGCTGCCCGGACTGCTACGACGCCTTCGAGGACGAGCTCTCGCCCCTGCTCGAACGCTCGCACGAGGGCGGCACCCACCATGTAGGAAAACAGCCCAAGCGCGCCACGGCCAAGCGCGGGCGAGGCGTGGACCCCGTGATGGAAGCTCGCAAGCGGGCCGAGCAGATCAAGCAGCTCCGCCATCAGCTCGACACCGCACTCGCCGGCGAGCAGTACGAGAAGGCCGCGGGCATCCGCGATGAGATCCGCGAGCTTTCCGAGTCCGACGAGGCGTCGGAGGAACTGTCCGAGGGCGAGCGCAACGGCGAGGAATCGCGCGAGGACCAAGCCTCATGACCGAGCCCGGACAGCCCATCAAAATCTTCAACGCACGCACGGAATGGCTGCGCGGCGAGGGGTTGTCCTGCGACGTCGTGCTCTCCAGCCGGGTCCGCCTCGCGAGGAATCTCGCGGGTCTGCCGTTCGTGGCTCAGGCGACGCGCACCGATCGCCGGCACATTCTCGATCTGTGTCGGGCGCGGCTCGTCGGCGCCGGTCTCGCCAAGCAGTTGATGTGGTTGAATCTGCACGACGCGCCGCCGATTGATCGCGCGGTGCTCGCCGAGCGCCACCTGATCTCCAAGCAGCTCGCCCGGGGCGTGCTGCCCGGGCGCGACGCGGCGCCGGACGAGCCGCGCGGCGTCGCTATCTCCATCCCCGATGAACGCCTCAGCGTCATGGTCAACGAGGAGGACCACCTCCGCCTCCAGACGATCCGCACGGGCCTGGACCTGCGCGGCTGTTTCGAGCAGATCGACGCCGCCGACGACAGCATCGAGGCAGGGCTCGACTACGCCTTCCACCCCCGCTTCGGCTATCTCACCGCCTGCCCCACCAACGTCGGCACGGGCGCACGCTTCAGCGTCATGCTCCATCTGCCGGCCCTGCGGATGACCGGCGAGATCGACAAGGTCAAGAACGCCGCCGAGGACATGTCCCTGGCGATCCGCGGGTCGCACGGCGAGGGCTCGCAGAACACCGGGGACATCTTCCAAATCTCCAACCAAACGACGCTGGGCAAGAGCGAAGACGTCCTGCTCGCCGAGATGCAGGACGAGATCGTGCCGAGGGTCGTCGAGTACGAGCGCCGGGCCCGCACGATGCTCCTCGAGCGTCGCCGGACGATTTTGGAGGACAAGATCCACCGGGCGCTCGGCGTGCTGCGCGGGGCGCGGCTCATGACCGTCGATGAAGCGATGACCCTGCTGAGCCAGGTCCGTCTGGGCGTGGTGCTTGGGCTGATCGAGGATCTGCCGCAGCAGACGGTGAACCACCTGTTGTTGATCGTGCAGCCGGCGCACTTGCAGCGAATCGCGAACAAGGAGATGCCGCAGGGGGCTCGCCGGATCGCGCGGGCGGATCTGATTCGCGAGCGGCTTGGACCTGGCACGAACGAAACGCCGCGGAACGGGCAATGAGCGCCCCGAGCGCCCAGGAGTTCCGCTGGCCACCCGGCCCCTCTCGAACAACGAAGCCAGTCTCGGCACGACCCACCACCAGCCGCGTGCCCGAGACCGATGCCGGGTCGAGTCGATCGCGCGTTCGAGAGACCTGGCGGGCCATCGAGGACGCCTGGCTCGCCCCGCGCGCAAGGTCGTTTGCGAACCGTGCCGCGGCAAGCGATTGGACCCCCGATCCGCCTCGGGTCTACTGCCCGCGATGCGCCGAGAGCGTCGGCCCCTACGAGGCGGACGCGACCGGGTGCTCGAACTGCCGGGAGCAACGCCTGCCCTGGTCCCTGTGCGTTCGCCTGGGCGAGTACGACAGCCTCCTGCGCGGGGCGATCCATGACCTCAAGTTCTCGGCGTGGCGACGCGTCGGACGAGAGCTGGGGCACCTGCTCGGCGAGGCCGTCGTCGAGCGGCTCGCCCAATCCGAGCTTCGCGACGCCGAACTCGTGTTTATCCCCATTCCCACGAGCTATCGCCGGCGGATCGGGCGAGGGATCGACCACTCTCTGGTGCTGGCGTCGGCGGCCGCCCGCACTGCTCAAGCCCCGCTGGTGCGGGCCCTGAGCCGCGAGCATCGCCCCGAGCAATGGGCGGTCCCGCCCAGCCAGCGGGCTCGGAACGTCTCCGGGGCGTTTCGAGTGCGGCGATTCCCCCTAAACGACGGGCAGGTGATCGTGCTGGTGGATGACATCCGGACATCCGGCGCGACGATGCGATCGGCCTCCCGGACGTTGCGCGCGGGGTATCGCAGGGCCGGGTGCCGCCCTCCGAGGGCCTTGGTAAGCGCGGTGGTGGCGGTGAGTTCCGGCGGTCGGCGGGCGGTCGATGCGGGCACGGTGGTTGACGCCGCGCAGGGATCGCCGGGCGGGGGCGAGTTCGGGGGTGTGGAGCCAAGAAATATGGAGCGGCTGCGTTGACTTCGTTGGGGAAACAGGTACTATCCGTCTTGCCGCCTGAGGGCGGCTTTGGCGTCTATCGCCGGCCCGAACAGCGTCGAGTTCGACGGGGTTTGGGCGTCATCTTTGACAAGTGAACAGCTGGGAGCATCGCGAGAATGTGAGGCGATGGCAACGGCCGCGAGCCGGGATCGAGCAGATCTGCCATCGTCAAAAAAACGCTGGCCGGAGGTTTCACAGCCTTCCGGTCTGCTGACATTCTCGCGCTTGAATACAAAGCCCGGCGCGTGACGCGTCGGGCTCCTTTGAGAAAATGTCAGCAATCCGCCGAGCTAGCCGTTCGGCGGCTCTCCTTGAGCCTGCTCTTGAGCGGGATTGGGGAGGGAAAGGACCGGCCGCTCACAAGCGTGAGCGGAGTTGGTCAGGATCATGTAGATCGCCGGCGGGCCTGGGCGTTGTCCAGTCCCGTCGGAGACATCAAACTTCAATTGAAGAGTTTGATCCTGGCTCAGATTGAACGCTGGCGGCATGGCTAATGCATGCAAGTCGCACGATAGAAAAGTGGCGAAAGGGCGAGGAATGCGATCGAACGTACCCCGAGGTGGGGGATAGCGTCTGGAAACGGGCGGTAATACCCCATGTGCTCGCAAGAGGAAAGCTCCGGCGCCTCGGGAGCGGCGATCGTCCTATCAGGTTGTTGGTGGGGTAACGGCCCACCAAGCCGAAGACGGGTAGCGGGTGTGAGAGCATGACCCGCCGCATCGGGACTGAGACACTGCCCGGACTCCTACGGGAGGCTGCAGCGACGAATCTTCCGCAATGGGCGCAAGCCTGACGGAGCAATGCCGCGTGCAGGATGAAGCAGCTTCGCTGTGTAAACTGCTGTCAGGTCCTCGAACCAACGATCGGGACCAGAGGAAGGGCCGGCTAAACTCGTGCCAGCAGCCGCGGTAATACGAGTGGCCCGAGCGTTAATCGGAATCACTGGGCTTAAAGGGTGCGCAGGCGGA
>JAJDDM010000005.1 GCA_029260315.1 Phycisphaerales bacterium
CAAAGCCACGGCTGGTGGCACGTCGCTCGGTCATCCGCATTCGTTCGAGTTCTCCGCCAGTTGACGCAAAGCGCCCTCACGGTTGGGCCTGTGATGCGCAGCCGGCCAATCGCACGCTACGAACGGGCTCAATCCGCTCTAAGACTCAAGCAGCGTACTGGTCGAGGATGCGCACGTTGGTGGAGACTCACCCGGACCTTCGCAAAGCCTCAGGTCCGGCGTCCCGGTGGGTCCGCGGTCCTGGCTTCGATCTGTATGGACGAACGTCGCTCTAAGGGCGTGGCGCGTGATGCTGGGCGAGCAGGGTGAGGAGATCGTCGAAGCCGGGCCCGATATCGACGGTCTGATCGACGGTCTGCTGGATGGCGGCGTCGAGGTCTTTGACGGTGACTTGGGTTGGGCTGTCGAGGATGATGGCGACGCGGGCGTTATGCGGTGGCCGGCTCGCTTCGCCGAGGAGTTTCTTCTCATTGCGCGTCGCCCTGTAGCTCCTCCTGGCGTGGAGGCCTTCGCGCCGGAGCATTGCGAGCAGGCGCGTTGCCAAGGGGTCGAGGTCTTCGTACGTGGAGATGACGAAGACGTCGGGGCGTGCGCCGATCTCTTCCATCAACTCGGTGTCGGAGGGCATGAGGCCCTTGTCCTGGAGGAGCAGGCTAATGCCGACATCGCCCATGGCGAAGCCGACGGCGGGGGTTGCGGGCCCTCCGAAGAGTTCGATGAGGTTGTCGTAGCGTCCGCCGCCGGCGACGGCTCGCTCGCCGTCGGCGATGACCTCGAAGACGGTTCCGGTGTAGTAGGCGAGGCCGCGGACGATTCTCACATCTTGGAATACCCAATCGTCATCCAGCCCATGATCGCTCAGCAGTGGAAACAGAGTTGACCTGAGCATGTCCATTGAGCGAAACGAAGTAGTCGCAGCATGCGTCATGGATTCGTGGCGTTGCTCCATCGTTGAGGGTGCCGTTACTTCTCCACTTATCCAAGCAATCAGACTAACGGGACATCCGAGCGCCTTGGCTTCCTCCTCCCATCGCTCTTTTGGGATCTTTCCGATTCGATCCAAGTGCGCGAGAATCGGATCGAACTGAACGTCAGGGACACCCGACTCACGCATGACCTCTTCCAGCATCATTCGGTCATTGACGTGGATCTTGACATCGTCACTGCTCAGTCCGACTTCTTTCAAGAATCCTGCGCAGCAGGCAATCAACTCCGCATCCATCCTTGCCTTGGCCTCTGTGTTCTCTGTGCCCTCTGTGGTGAATCCTCCTTCGAGACCGAGCACGTCCACATTCCACTGCAAGAACTCCCGCAACCTCCCCCGTTGCGGCCTCTCCGCCCGGAAGAACGGCCCGATCTGGAACCACTTGCAAGGGCTCGGCAAGGTCCGCGCGCGCTCGGCGTACATCCGCGCCAGGCTCGGCGTGAACTCCGGGCGCATCGCGAACGGCGCGGCCTCGCCCCCCCGGATCCGCTCGATGTCCCTGGGGTCCTTGCCCGAGTACGCCTGGAAGAGCTCGCCCAGGATGCCCTCGCCGGACTTGACGGCGTAGAGGTCGGTCGTCTCGAACGTCGGCCCGTCGACCTCCTCGAAGCCGTGGCGGATGGCGACCCTGCGCCAGCGCTCGCTCAGCCAACGCCTGCGGGCGGCCTCGAGCGGGTACAGGTCTCTGGTGCCCTTGGGGGGCGGGATCTTGGGCATGGGCGAAGGCTAGGGGAGAGAAGGGGCCGAGTGGCAAGGGGCAGAGGGGCAGAGTGAATCACGATCGGGGCGGGGGCGGGGGTTGACGTGGCTCGGCGTTTGTGGTGCAATTGAGGGATGGGATGGCTTGGACTCAAGCATGTGCTGTGGCTCGCGGTCATGGTCGGGGTGACGGCGGGGTTGTGGACCCTGTTGACCGTGAGCGAGCCCGCCGGCGGGAACAACCGGTTTCGCCCGCCTCGGACCAAGGCCGATCTGATCAGCCGGCTGGAGGCCAACCCCGGGAACGCCGAGGGGTGGTTCCAGCTTGCCGAGTGGCACGCGCGCGACGGGGAGGAGCCGCTGGCGCGTGCCGCGTACGCGGAGGCCGAGGCATTGCTTGTGGACGAGTTGACGCGCCCGGCGAGGTCTGCGCAGGATGGCGTCGCGGATTATGTCGCGAGCCGCTGGCATCGCGTGGGCTGGTGCCGAGTCGCGATGGGGCGAGAGGTGGCGGCCCGCGAGGCGTTCCTCGAGGCGGCGGAGATCATGGTCGTCGCGCGCGAGCTCCAGCCCAGGCGAGAATCGGGACAGAACCGGCGGAGTTCGCTGTACAACCTGGCGTGCTACGCGTCGATGGCCGGCGAGACCGAGCTGGCGATCGAGGCGTTCGAGGATGCGCTCGACGCCGGCTGGCAGAACCACGGCCACGCCAGCAAGGACAAGGATCTGGACCCGATCCGCGATGACCCGCGGTTTCAGCGGCAGATGGATCGGATCGACCCCGATCTCGCCGACGCGCGGGGCGGCTGATGGCGTGGATCGAGACGATCGGGCCGGAGGACGCGGGCGGCGAGCTGCGGGCGTTGTATGAGCGCTATGCCAACGCCGACGGGTCGGTGGATCGCATTCTCCAGATCCATGCGCTGCGCCCGGCGTCGCTGGCCGCCCACTGCGCGCTCTATGTGCAGGCGATACACGGGCCTTCGAGCTTGTCGCGGATCGAGCGGGAGATGCTGGCGGTCGAGGTCAGCCGGGTCAACGGGTGTGTCTACTGACTGCGCCATCACGCGGCAGGTCTGTCGCGGATGTTGGGAGCGGAACGGGCGGGGCTCGGCGAGCGTCTGGCGGCGGGCGAGCGGGCGGGTTTGAGCAAGCGCGAGCGGGCGCTGGTCGAGCACGCCGAGGCGCTGACGCGCGACCCTGCGGGCGTGAGCCGGGCTTCGCTGGACCGGCTGCGCTCGGCGCGGCTGGGTGACATTGAAATCCTCGACGCGACGCAGGTGATCGGGTACATGGCGTATGTGAATCGGATCGCCCAGGGGCTGGGGGTGGATCTGGAGGGCGACGGGCGGCTGGGGCGGGGGCCGAGCGGGGGCGATTGACACGCTCGAAGGGGTCCGCCGGGTCCGGTTCGCGCCGAGTCCTCCCCTACCATCCCGGCCCACGGAAACCACGAGCCTCCGCCAGCCAAGGAGCCGACGAGCCCCATGCCCAGCATCACGATCAACGGCAAGGTCTGCGAGTTCGAGAGCGGTCAGACGATCCTGCAGATCGCCAACGCCCACGGGCTGAATATCCCCCAGTATTGCTATCACGACGGGCTGAGCATCGTCGCCAACTGCCGGATCTGTCTGGCCGAGATCCACGCGCCGGACCCGCGGGCCGACGGCAAGATTGCGCCGTTCATGGGCGGCAAGCTGATGCCGACCTGCCAGACGACCGCCGCGGACGGGATGGTGGTGTTCACCGAGAGCCCCAAGGCGATCGCGAACCAGAAGGCGGTGATGGAGTACCTGCTGATCAACCACCCGCTGGATTGCCCGGTCTGCGACCAGGCCGGCGAGTGTTTCCTCCAGGACTACAGCTACCAGCACGGCAGGGGCGTGAGCCGGTTCGAGGAAGCCAAGGTCAAGAACCCGAAGAAAGACCTCGGCCCGAACGTCTACCTGTACGCCGATCGCTGCATCATGTGTACGCGCTGCGTGCGGTTCACGCGCGAGGTGACGGGCACCGCTGAGCTCATGGTGACCGGGCGAGGGAATAAGGAGGAGATCGACGTCTTCCCGGGGGTGCCGCTGGACAACGAGCTGAGCGCCAACGTGATCGATCTGTGCCCGGTGGGGGCGCTGCTGGACAAGGACTTCCTGTTCGCGCAGCGGGTGTGGTTCCTCAAGAGCACGCCGAGCATTGACGGGATCACCGCGAGCGGGGACAACATCTGGATCGAGCACAACGAGGGGAAGATCTACCGATTCAGGCCGCGCGAGAACCTGGCGGTGAACAAGTGGTGGATCACCGATGAGGTGCGCTACGGCTGGGACCATGTGCACAGCGACAAGCGGCTGACGACGCCGATGCGCCGGGAGTTCGGGGCGCTGGTGGCGTGCGACGACGACTCGGCGTACGCCGATGCGCTCGATGGGCTGAAGCAGGCCGCGGCGGGGGGCAAGATCGCCCTGGTGCTCAGCCCGATGCTGAGCTGTGAAGACGCGTACCTGCTGGCCAAGCTCGCGCGGGCGATCGATTCGGACGCCATGCTCGCGGTCGGTCCGGTGCCACGCCGCGGCGAGGACAAGGTCTTTCCGCCGAACGCCGATGAGGACGATCCCAAGGCGTTCAAGCTCTACGCCGAGAAGGCGCCGAACGCGCGGGGCGTGCGGCGCGTCCTCAGCGCGATCGGGCAGGTGCATGAGTTCGACGGCTTCCTCGACGCGGCCCGCGCCGGCAAGCTCGCCGGCGTGATCCTCACCGGCAACTACCCCAGCGAGTGGGCGACGCCGGAGCTGGAATCGGCACTCGAAAAGCCGTTCGTGCTGCTGATCGACACGCTGCGGGGCAAGCTCTTGGAGCGTGCGAACGTCGCGGTGGCGGGGGCTGTGTGGGCGGAGAAGGCGGGGACGTTCGAGAACGCCCGCGGCATGCTCCAGGCGTTCGAGCAGGCGATCCCCGGGCCGGAGCTTGCCAGGAGCGAGGGGCAGATCGCGCTGGACCTGCTGGTGGATCTCGGCGAGGTCGAGGCCAACACCGAGCCGTACGCGGGGTACAGCGTCGTGGACGACGGGCCCGGGCAGGTGCCGACGGCGGTCGAGGTGCGGTTCGGGAAGACGCGGCTGTTCAACGCCGCGGAGGTGCGGCAGGAGATGGCGCTGGCGAGCTCGTCGCTGGGTGTGTTCACGACGGATGTGGCGATGGCGGGAACTGCCGGGGTGAGCGAAGGCGACATGGAGGTTGTGGAGTTGTGAGCAAGCAACCTTCGGGACTTCGCACCACCTCGCCCGATCCGGCGCGATTCAATCAGAACCTCTCGCTCCCCTACAATCTGCGCATCGATGACTTTCGGATGGCGATGCAAGATGTGTATGACTTCTTCTTTGACGTGAACAAGTTCCTGCTGGGGCGCGGATTGCCGCGCCTCGACGACATGCTCCGTCCCGCGGCGATGTCTGGGCTGATCTCCGACATGCTCACATCGAGCCTCGCCAATCACTCGCGTTCGCTTGTCGAGAACGCCTTTCACAATGGCCATCCCGACCTTCTCCTCAAGGGGCACTACGCGAACGACTCGGTCCAATCGGGGCAGGAAGGCATCGAGGTCAAGTCGACGCGCAAGCGAGGCGGCGCCGTGGACATGCACGGGGCCCGCGATCAATGGCTCTGCGTGTTTGTGTACGGCGTTGATTCGACCACCCAGCCGGAATCGAATCGCGCTCCCATGGAGTTTCGCGAGGTCTATCTCGGTCGCGTCGCGGTCGCCGACTTCAGGCGGAATCCTCGCGGCGAGCTCGGGACCAGAACCGCAACGCTGCACGCTACCGGAATAGCATCGCTTCGCGAGTCGTGGGTGTACCTCGATCGGTCGTGATCGCGGCGAGCTTCGGAATGACCTTACGCGCCAGGCGCGCGTACTTGGGATCACTCTCGACGCCGACCGACTCGTATCCGACGTGCTCCGCAGCGGCGAGGGTCGAGCCGGCGCCCGCGAACGGATCCACCACGACGCCCTTTCCGGTCGGCAGGACTCCTCGGACGAGTGTGCGCATGAAAGCCTGAGGCTTGAGACTCGGGTGCGGGGCGATCTCGCGCTCGCGCGCGGGCGTGGGCGAGGAGCGGATGACATCGCCGAAGGGCTGCTCGTCACTGAGCCTGCGGAACCCGCCGGTGCCCCACTTGCGGAGGTTCTCGCGGACGGTGCCGTCGATCGGCTTGCGGAACAGGACCCAGGGCTCCCACTGCGAGCGGGGCATGACGCTCACATCCGGGAACTCCTCGTGGGCGCCCTTGGGGCGATCCCCGCCGCGCATGGTCTGGACAAGGCGGACGATCTCGCCCCGGCGCTCCAATCCCGCATCGGCCAAGGCGCCGGCGAGCACATGGGATACGAGCGGGTTGGAGGCGACGACGACGTTCGCGCCCGGCACGAGCGCGGGCATCAGGAGCCGCCCCCATTGGCGGAAAAATCGATGCAGTTCGGCGAGATCGGCCTCCTTGAGCACCGTGAAGCGCGGCAGCGGTGACCGGTTCGCACCGTCGAACGTCGGAGGAATGCGCCAAACGCCACCTCGCCCGGCGCGGAGCTTTCGCTGCTGGTCGGAGCGATACTCGACCAGGCCGTACGGCGGATCGGTCACCACGGCGTGCATGGACGAAGGCGATCGGGAACTGAGCCAATCGAGACAATCGGCTTGTACGAGAACGGCTCGGCCGATCCGGTGCTCTGACCAAGAGCGCTCGGCAGCGGGCTCATCGGTCTCATCAACACGTTGATACTGCCCGCGCTGCACCCGTGCCACCGACTGTCCGACCGACAAACGGAGGATGGACCGGATCGACGAGCTGGGCACGGGGCGGCGTAGTCGTGCTCCGACGCGGGCCTCGATCTCGGAAACGCCGAGCGGGCGGTCCACGGAATCGAGAACATGAAGCACCGCATCTCTGACCTCGCCCGGACGGTTCTTGAGCGACATGATGGCAATGTAGACGTCCAGACGTCAGTTTGCAAGCCGTTCGGGTCCTGTCGAGAGCCTGCGACCGAGCCGCGAGACGCTTTAGATCCCTGTAGATCGCTACCATCTCCGCCCCGCATCCCGCGGGGCTCGGAGGCACGCATGGAAGCCGGGATCGTCGGTCTGCCCAATGTGGGCAAAAGCACGCTATTCAACGCCCTGACCAACGCCGGGGCGCTGGCGGCGAACTACCCGTTCGCGACGATCGAGCCCAACGTGGGCATCGTGCCGGTGCCCGACCCGCGTCTGGCGCAGATCAACGAGCACATCGAGACCGAGAAGATCGTGCCGGCGATCCTGAAACTCGTCGATATCGCGGGGCTGGTGCGCGGGGCGAGCAAGGGCGAGGGCAAGGGTAACGCCTTTCTCAGCCACATCCGCGACGTGGACGCGATCGTGCAGGTCGTCCGCTGCTTCGAGAAGGCCCCCGGCGGCGAGGACATCACCCACGTCGAGGGGACGATCGATCCCGTGCGGGACATCCAGACGATCGAGACCGAACTGGTGCTTGCCGACTTGCAGACCGCCGAGAACGCGAGGCCCAAGGCCGAGCGGGCGGCGAGGGGCAAGGACCGCGACGCGCTGGCGCGGCTGGCGGCGTTGGACGCGGTGCAGCCGCTGCTGGAGGAGGGCGTGCCGGCGCGCAAGGCGACGCTCACCGACCCCGAGGCCAAACGCGGGCTGAAGCTCCTGGGGTTCATCACGACCAAGCCGATCCTGTACGTCGCCAACGTCGGCGACGACGACGTCAACGGTGAGGGGCCGCTCGCGCAGAGGGTCCGCGAGCACGCCGGCGGCGCGCAGAGCGAGGTCGTGCCGGTGTGCGCGAAGATCGAGGCCGAGCTGTCGGAGCTCGACGAGGACGACAAGCGCGAGATGCTGGGCGACTTCGGCATGGACGAGCCGGCGCTCAACAAGCTGGGGCGCTCGGCGTACCGCCTGCTGGGGCTCCAGAGCTTCTATACGGCCGGGCCCAAGGAGATCCGGGCGTGGACGATTCCGGCGGGGACCAAGGCGCCGCAGGCCGCGGGCGTGATCCACACGGACTTCGAGAAGGGGTTCATTCGTGTGGAGGTGTACTCGGTGAGCGATCTGCTGAAGCACAAGAGCGAGAAGGCGATCAAGGAGGCGGGGAAGCTGCGGGTGGAGGGCAAGGAGTATGTGATGCGCGACGCGGACATGTGTCACTTTTTGTTCAATCGGGGGTAGATCGGCTCTCCGAGCCGATGCTCCGATCGGCGTTGCGGAGCACACCGACCGTGCCAAGCCGCGTTCGGATGTACAAGACACGGACGAGCCCGACGCGCGAGCGAGGAGGGTCGCAGCTTGTGCGTCCACCGCACGTTCACCTCGCTCGCGCGTCGGGCTCGTCTTCGCGAATGCGTATTCACAGAAGGAGCCCGACAGCGCGCTGTCGGGCTCCCGTGAGAAGTTTCTGTCGATGATTGTTGCGATCACTCGCGGCTGGTCATGGCGTAGATCTTGTAGAGCAGGATCAGGATCTCGATGTAGAGCCAGATGACCGTCGAGATGATCGCGTAGCCGGCGTACCACTCCATGTGCTTGGGCGCCCCGGCGCGGACGCCATCCTGCACCATGGCAAACTGCATGGCGAGATTGAGCGACGCGACGACGACGACGAAGCCGCTGAAGGCGATGCCGATGGGCCCGACCTCGTGGATCATGGGGATGCCCGTGCCGAAGATCAGGCGGATGAGCATGCCGACGACGTAGGTGATCATGATCGCACCGGTGGCGAACATGATGACCTTGGCGAACATGCCGCGGACGCTGATGAGCCCCGTGGCGGTGGCGATGGCCATCGCGGCGACGACGCCGAGGGTCAGCATGATGGCCTGGAAGACGACGCCCGCGCCCTTGGCGACGAGGTCGGCTTGGGTCAGCCCCTCCGACGCCCCGATCAGCTCGGGGTTCTTCGTGAGCACGCCGCCCATCAGGAAGGCGATGACGTACGAGAAGAGCCCGGCGACGAAGCCGTAGATGACCGAGGCGATCGGGCCGAGGACCATGGCGAGCTTGGGCTTGCGGGCCATGATCATGCCGAGGATGAAGAGCACGGCAAAGATGCCGAGCAACATGCCGATGCTCAGCCCGCCTGTGATGATGCCCTTCTGGACGGCGGTCCATCCGCCGGCGGCGCCGAGTGCCGCGCAGCCGAGGTTGATGCCGGTGGCCTGGGCCACGCCGCCGTAGGTCATGGTCGTGGGCTTGGCGACCGCCGATGCGCCCGTGAACTCGCCCCAGGTCTGGGGGTTCTCGAACGGCTTCATGGCGGGGTTGGATGACTTGATCATCGTGGATGCCTCCTTCGGTGCGACAATCTTACATCGGTCCCTTGGGGCCGGATGCTTGGCCCCGTCCAGCTACGAATATCGGCTCGATCCGGTTCGGGATCAGTTCTCTCCCCCGCCGGGGCTCTCACTCCCGCCTCGGCCCATGATCCACGCTGTAGTTCGGGGCTTCCTTGGTAATTCGGATGTCGTGCGGGTGGTTTTCGATGATCGTCGCCCCCGAGACCCGGCAGAAGCGGGTCCGCGTGCGGAACTCGTCGATCGTCTGACACCCGCTGTAGCCCATGGCGCTGGTCAGCCCGCCGACGAGCTGGTAGACGTACTCGGCGAGCCCGCCTCGATAGGCGACCAGGCCCTCGACGCCCTCGGGGACGAACTTGAGATCGCCCTTGTCCTGCTGGCTGTAGCGGTCGGCAGAGCCCTGTCGCATCGCGCCCTCCGAGCCCATGCCGCGGTAGCTCTTGAACCTGCGTCCCTGGCTGATGACCAGCTCGCCCGGAGATTCATCGAGCCCGGCGAAGAGCGAGCCCATCATGACGCTGGAGGCCCCGGCGGCGATGGCCTTGGCGATGTCGCCGGACTGGCGGATCCCGCCGTCGGCGATGATCGGGACGTCCTGGTTGGTCTCGCGGGCCCCCTCGACGGCCTGCATGATGGCGGTGATCTGGGGGACGCCCACGCCGGTGACGACGCGCGTGGTGCAGATCGAGCCCGGGCCGATGCCGACCTTGACGGCGTCTGCGCCCGCTTCGATCAGATCGCGGGCCCCCTCGCGGGTGGCGATGTTGCCGGCGATGACCTGGATGTCGAAGCGCTGCTTGATGGCCTTGACGGTGTCGATGACGTTCCTGGAGTGCCCGTGGGCGGTGTCGACGGTGACGACGTCGACGCCCGCTTCGATCAGTTCCTGGACGCGATCGAGTTGGTGGACCCCCACCGCCGCCCCGCAGACGAGCCTGCCTCGGGCGTCGACGTTCGCGTGGGGGAACTGGCTGAGGCGATCGATATCCCGCATCGTGATGAGCCCGACGAGCTGGCCCGCGCCATCCACGAGCGGGAGCTTTTCAATTTTGTTCTCGTTCAGGATTCCCTCGGCCTGTTCGAGCGTCGTCTGCGGCGGCGCGGTGACCAGATCCGCGCCGGTCATGACATCACGGACGGGTCTGGAGTCGTCGGCGACGAACTTGAGATCGCGCCGGGTCAGGATGCCGAGCAGCTTTCCTTTACCTCGCAGGTCCTGGGAGCCGTCCTCGGTGATGGGGAATCCGCTGACGCCGTGGGCCCGCATGAGCTCGATGGCGCGCCGGACGGGGTCTGCGGGGCCGAGGGTGATCGGATCCTCGATGATGCCGTTTGCCGATCGCTTGACCTTGGCGACCTCGCGGGCCTGCGCCTCGATGGCCAGGGACTTGTGGATGATGCCGATGCCGCCCTCCTGGGCCAGCGCGATCGCGAGGCGCGACTCGGTGACGGTGTCCATCGGGGCCGAGATCAAGGGGATATTCAGCTTGAGGTTGCGGGTCAGGCGTGTCGAGGTGTCGGCCTCTCGCGGCACGACCTCGGAGTACGCCGGCAGCAGCAGGACGTCATCGAAGGTGATCCCGTCCATCGCGATCCTGGAGGCGTCGGAGGAGGCCGGAGCGGGCTCAGGAGCGCCTGGGGGGGGCTGGGGCATGATGCGCCGATCCTCCCCGGACGCCGCCGGGCTCTTGGGGACTGTGGTTTTGGTCAGGGTCTCCATGAGATAGTGTCGCGGGGGTGGGCGGCGGAGTCAAGCTCTGGAGGCCGCGGCGCGGGCGAAACTTCGCTCGGACCGCGTCCATCGCGGGCCCGCTCGGGTGCGGCGTGGGCCGACTAGCCTTGCTGTCTGGCGGTCGGGGCATGGAGGGTTGTGCATGGGTGTGGGGCTGGTGCCGGGAGCGTCGCAGGACGAATGGACGATCGAGGGCGAGGCGCTCGCCAACGCGACCGATCGCGAGTGGCTGCTGACCAACGGCCTGGGCGGGTACGCGCTAGGCTCGGTCGCGGGCACGCCGACGCGACGCTATCACGGGCTGCTGATCGCGGCGATGAGCGCTCCGGTCGAGCGGGTGAGCTGCCTGAGCGCGATCGACGACACGGTGGTGATCGATGTCGGATCGGCCAATGAGCGGCGGGTCCGCCTGACGCGATTCCAGTTCGAGCGCGATGACGACCCACCGGACCAGTCGGATACCCTCGTGCGGTTCGAGCGCGACGCCTTCGGCGCGCGCTGGTTCCACACGATCCGCGACGGGGCCCGCGAGGTGACGGTCGAGAAGTTGGTCCACCTATTTGACCATCGCAACGCGACGCGGGTGTGGTATGCCGTGCAATCCGGCGGCGTGCCCGTGCGCCTAGAGCTGCGCCCGCTCGTGCGCCTGATGGACCATCACGAGTTGAGCGCCGACCTGAGCGCCCGCGAGGCGGTGCAGACGCGCGCGATCGACGGCGGGTGCGTGGTCCTGCGGGGCGGCGCGGGGGTGCATCTGGCCAGCCGCGACTCGCTGTTTAGCGAGCAGCCGGTCTGGTGGGAGGGCGTACGCTACCAGCGCGACTTCGAGCGGGGGCAGGACTCACTCGAGGATCTGTTCAGCCCGGGCGTCTTCGAGTGGACGACCGTTCCGGCCGCGGGCGCCAGCGCCGTCGCGCTGGATATCTCCTGCGACGCCGGCATCGAGAAGTCTGCGATCGACGACGCCGCGCAGGGCGAGCGCCGCGTCGGCGAGCACATCCGACGTGCGATCCGTGCCGGCGGGGGCGACGAGATCGCCGACGCCGACAAGCAGACGATCGCGAAACTCGCCCGGGCGGCGGACCAGTTCGTCGTCGAGCGCCACGAGCGGGGCGTGAAGGGCACGAGCATCATCGCGGGGTATCCATGGTTCAGCGACTGGGGGCGCGACGCGATGATCGCGCTGCCGGGGCTGCTGCTGACGACAGGGCGGCTCGACGAGGCCCGCTCGCTGCTGGAGACCTTCGCCCACCACCGGCGCAACGGGCTCATTCCCAATCGCTTCGAGGACTCGACGGGCGAGGCTGAGTACAACACCGCCGACGCGTCGCTGCTGTTTATCAAGGCGGCGTGCGAGTGGGCCGAGACGTCGGGCGATGCCTTGGAAGGCGGGATTCTGGATGCGTGCGTCGAGATCGTCGAGGCCTATTCCCAGGGCACCGACTTTGCGATTCACTTGGACAGCGACGGGCTCATCGCCGCGGGGAACCAGACGACCCAACTCACCTGGATGGACGCGGCCCGAGACGGCACGGTCTTCACGCCGAGGCACGGCAAGGCGATCGAGATCAACGCGCTGTGGCATCACGGGCTGCTGGCGCTCGCCGAGCGGATCGGCGCCGGCGAAGGAATGCGGGTCGAGGCGATGCGTTCGCGCGCGGAGGCCTGCCGCGAGGCGATCAACCAGAGCCTGTGGAACGAGGAGGGCGGCTTTCTGCACGACCGCCTCGAGCCCGATAGCGAGCAGCGGTGGCAAGCGATCGACGAGCTGCGCCCGAACCAGCTCTTCGCGATCGGACTGGCGCACGCACCGGTCGTCGGCGATCGCGCCGCGCGGGTTCTCGATATCGTCGAGCGAGCGCTGCTGACCCGCACGGGGATCCGCACGCTCGGGGCGGATGCCCGGGCGTATCGCGCGCGCTACGAGGGATCGATGGGCGAACGCGACGCGGCGTACCACAACGGCACGGCGTGGCCCTGGCTGGTCGGCCCCTACGCCGACGCTGTCCTGCGCGTGCGCGGCAGGACGCCCGCGTCCATCGCATCCATCCGGCGCGCGATCGAGCCGCTGGTGGAGGCGATGGGCGAGCGATGCCTGGGGCAGATCGGCGAGGTCTATGACGCCGACGACGCGCCGGACCGCCCGGCACGCGAGCACGGATGTGTCGCACAGGCGTGGAGTGTCGCGGAGGTGCTGCGCGTGATCGTGTCGATCTCGCGGAGTTGATTCTTCGTGTTAGCCTCCACCTTGACGAGCCCGACGCGCGAGCGAGGTTTGGGAGCGGACCTTGGTTCCGATGCGCTCCAACCTCGCTCGCGCGTCGGGCTCGCAAAGAATAAAAAAACGACCCCGGACGATGTCCGGAGCCGTTGAATCTCGTGACCCTTCGCTCGACGATCTCAGTTGTGCGCGTTCGGCAGTTCGCGCGGCTTGCCCAGGATCCACCAGGGCGTCGGCGCGCCCATCTCCAGGCGGTGCCAATCGCCCAGCCCGTCGGCCCGCCCGCTGACGTACGCCGTGCGCGTGCCGAAATGGTGCACGGCGTTGTGCTGCCCGGCGACGCGTTCTGCCTCATCGAGCGTCTCGAACGGGCCGGAGCGCAGGCCGAGGTTGTGCATGTGCTCATGGACGTAGTACCCGCCGTCGCCGGGGCCCTCCATCGCGATCGCGGCGATCCCGCCCTCGTGCTCGTCGAGGGCGCAGCCGCCCAGCGCCAACGCCGCGGCACCCAACATCACCAGACCGATTGACTTCTTCATATCGAACCTCTCTCTCTTGCTCTGACAAGGAAACACATTGACAGAACCGGGCGCACGCCCGATCAGGACTCATCCTCCGTATCCAGCGCGTCGGCGATGCGAGCGCGTAGGTCCGCGACGTGAGCGCGTGTGGTCGGGTTGCGGTCGCGTCTGCCGCTCAGCAGCTCGTCGATCGTCTCCAGCTCGCTGCGCGCGAACGCGGGCAGGTCGGAGGTCGGCGAGGGATCGCCCAGCGCGCCCGCAAGCGTCTCGACGTACTGGCGCTGCAGATTCCGCCGATAGAGGCTGACCTCGGCGTTCGCCCCGCGCGAGAACTCCGACATCACGCCGCCGCGCATGTCTTCCAGAAACTCCGGAATCGTGTACGCCTCCTCGTGGCGCTGCACGAGCTCGGCCATGCGGTTGATCCGGAACGGGCTCATCAGCGACCGCAGCACGCGCCCCTGCGCGCTCGCGACCCGATCGGCGACGCCCGTGGCGCTCAATCGCCCGATGATGTTCTCGCTCACCATCAGCTCGTCCGGCTCGCCCAGCGCGTTGGCCAGCAGAAACTCGACGGCCTCACGCTGGCGCTCGGCACTCACCGGGAAATACCGCCTATCGGCGTCGCCATAGAACAGGTTCACCTGCTCGACGCCGGCGACGAGGTTCACGACGTGCCCCATCTCGCGGTTCCACTGGCCCCACAGCTCGTCGTAGAGCTGATTGAGCAGACGGTAATCCTCGCCCTCCTCGCTGGTCGCCTCGACGATGAACGCCGCGATCCGCTGGAGGTTCTTCAGGCCCAGCTCGGTCGCCTCGACGGCGTCGGACGAGAGATCCTCGGTCTGGCTGGAGGGATCGCCGAAGCCCCCGCCGAACCGGAACATGGGCTCGTCGATCTGCTTCTTGACGAGCTTCTCGAGCTCGGCGTCGACATCGGCGTCTTCGGGGAACTCGCGGTACCCCCACTCGGTCGCGAACTTGTCGTAGGGGCCGACGCCGGGCAGGAGCGCCGCGTCGTCGCCGGGCTGGGCGACGTAGTTGAACCGGGCGTAGTCCATGATCGACGGCGCGGTGCCGTTCTTTCTGGTCCACTCCGGATCGCGGAGCTGCTCGACCGTGTAGCTGTTGGACGCCTTGAAGTTGTGCGGGAAGCCCAGGCTGTGCCCGACCTCGTGGGCGACCACGAACCGCACCAGCTCGCCCATGAGATCGTCGGGCATCGGCAGCTTCTGAGCCCGCTCATCGACCGCCGAAGCCTGCACGAAGTACCAGTCGCGCACCAGCGTCATCACGTTGTGGTACATCCGGACGTCGGCCTCGAGGATCTCGCCGGTGCGCGGGTCATGCACATGCGGGCCGAAGGCGTTTTTAATATCCGCCGGCAGCCAGCGGATGCTGCTGATCCTGGCGTCCTCGGGATCCCAGTCCGGATCCTCATCCTCGTCGGGCGCGAGCTTGCCGATGATCGCGTTCTTGAACCCCGCGGCCTCGAACGCCGGACGCCAATCCTCGATTCCCTGCTTGACATAGGGCTTGAGGAAGTCCGGCACCTCGCGGGCGACGTAGAAGACGATCGGCTCGACCGGCTCGCTCAGCTCGGCCTCCGGATCCTTCTTCTCCAGACGCCAGCGCGTGACATATCGCACGGGCTCTGCCTGGTGGTTCTCCATGTCCGCGTAGTCGGTGAAGCCGACGCTGAAGAACCCGACGCGCGGGTCGTGCTCGCGCGGCGTCATGGGATCATCGGGCAGCTTCACCATCGAATGGCTGATCTCCGCGGTGACGCTGCTCGTGCGCGGGCGATCGCCCCCGCCCCCGCCGGGCCCGCCCCGACCGCCGCCCGCGGCGACCTTGTACGTCGCCAGTACCTTGGTGTTGATGTTCTCCGGGAACGCCTTGACCTCGTCGATGAAGCTCCTGGACGAGTCCATGCTCTGGGCGTTCAGCGCCCCGGTCGCGGTGAACTCCGGCACGTCGCTGGTGAACAGCTTGG
The DNA here is from genome assembly GCA_029260315.1 of Phycisphaerales bacterium. Lineage (GTDB taxonomy): Bacteria > Planctomycetota > Phycisphaerae > Phycisphaerales > UBA1924 > S146-42. Next base: position 15,491 of record JAJDDM010000005.1, read on the forward strand.
TGACCTCGATGACCGGGCGCTTGTCCTTGCCGAACGCCTGAATCTCGAACGCCTCGATGATCGGCGCGATCGTCGTCTCCTCGACGGCGAGACGGACGGAGTCCTCGGTTTCGGCGCGCGTGGTATAGAGCCTCTCGCGGAGGAGGATGCGATCCTCGCCGCGCAGCTCCCAGCGGACGACGCGGTCGGTCACGGGCATCCCCGCGTAGCTGTGCCCGGCCCTTGTCTTGCTGATCTGGGTGACCCAAAGCATGTCCGTGTCGAGGACATCGAGCGGGATCTCGTAGAAGACCTTGCCGTCATGGAGGTGGGTGATCATCAGGCCGCGGTCGGTCAGGGCGTCCTCGGTGATGACCTCGTCGTAGGGCTTGGTCTTCTCGTCCTTCTTGGCGGTCTCACCGCCCCCGGCGCGGGCCCCGCGCATGGCCCTGCCGGGCTGGGCGAGGGCGACCGACGAGACCACAACGCCGGCCAGGGCCGACCAATACGCAACACATCGCCTGTTCATAACGCTCCCTCTTACCTCCGCAAGGGCCCTGAGGTGGGCCGAGTCCATTCCCCTCCGCCCGAGCGTACCGCGCGGGCGTCCGCGAAAGAAGCCCTTCCGCGTGGATGAGGGTGTACCGGCTTGCATCTCGGACGTTGAGGGGGTGCCTTGGGACGGTTATCGGATTGGGCGATTGCCACGGGCTCGAACGGGTGCTGGCCTGCTACGCTCAGATCCGGCCCGCACCGTCGGGCCCAAGCGCAGGAGGATCGCCATGAAGCTGACTCGTCTACCACTCGCCATCGGACTGTTGCTGTTCGCGACCGTGACCCCGCCCGCCGCACAAGCCGCTGTCACCGGCGACGCCCACGAGCCCGTCCCGCTCTTCAACGGCGAGAACCTCGACGGCTGGGAGCAGTTCACCTCCAACAAGCTCGACACCGCCCTTACCTGGCGCGTCGCGGGCGGCGTCATCCGCTGCACCGGCGAGCCCGCCGGCTACATCATGACCGAGGACGAGTACGAGGACTTCCACCTCACCTTTGAGTGGCGCTGGGCGGATGAGCCCGGCAACTCCGGCGTGCTGCTGCGCACCGTCGGCGAGGACAAGATCTGGCCGTCGTGCCTCGAGGCCCAGCTCATGCACGACCGCGCGGGCGACTTCTGGAAGATCGGCCAGATCGACGCCGAGACCGCCCCCGATCGCACCAACGGCAACAACACCCGCGCCCTGGTGAACCCCGAGAACCCCGTCGGCGAGTGGAATCGCTACGACATATTCGCCGTTGGCGAGCACGTCACGCTGGTGATCAACGGCCAGTTCGTCAACGCCGCCAGCGGCGTGAGCGAGCGGGCCGGGCGCATCGCCCTGCAATCCGAGGGCGCGCCGATCGAGTTCCGCAACATCCGACTGACGAACCTCGCCGAGCTTGACGAATCACCCGACGCCGCGTCCTCTCCCGCGGCCAACGCCTACGCTGGGCTCATGCACTACAAAATGACCACGTCCATGGGCGAGATCGTCCTGGAACTCGACGCAGACAAGGCCCCCATCACCGTCGCCAACTTCGATGAGTACGTCACCAACGGCCACTACGACGGCACGATCTTCCATCGCGTCATCGACAACTTCATGATCCAGGGCGGCGGGTTCAACCCCGACATGTCCCAGAAGCCCACCGGCGATCAGATCAAGAACGAGTGGGAGAACGGCCTCAGCAACGAGAAGTACACCATCGCCATGGCACGCCTGGGCAATCAGCCCGACTCGGCGACCGCACAGTTCTTCATCAACGTCGGCGACAACGCCTTCCTCGACCAGCCCAGAGACGGCGCGGGCTACGCCGTGTTCGGCAGGGTCATCGAAGGCCAGGACGTCGTCGAGGCCATCCGCGCCGTGCCGACCGCGACCGCGCGCGGGCACGGCGACGTCCCGGTCGAGCCGGTCGTCATCGAAAAGATCGAGCGCATCGACGACTGACACATCATCGCGCAGATCCTGCACGACATCGCGTCGAGCCCCACGACAAGCGATGTGCGCGGACGGTGCCGTGTGAGATCAACGCAGATCCCAAGGTTTCACCCAGATCCGTGCTCCATCTGGGGTGACCGCCTCACATCCGCGGGCGGGCGAGCCGATGACTTGGCTCCCTTGCTCTGTGATGGCCGGGGCGAACTCATCTGGAGAGCGGAAAATGTGGACCAATGGATCTGATTTCTTTGTCGAGTTCCCGGGCGCCTCCAATCAGAAGATCCTGCATCCGGGTCTCGTGAGGGGCACGCAGGATAAGTCGGTGCTGTTTGCGCCGACCGAGTCGCTCGCGCTGGAGCCGGGCCAGGCGATCCGCATCTACTTCGAGCGCGATCGCGAGTTCATGCAGCAGCCGGCGACGGTCGAGGCGATTCTCGACGATCACGACCTGATTGTCGCCGTGCTGCCCCTGGGCGAGCCCGCCAGCGCCGAAGGCCGCGAGTATTACCGCGTCTCCACGGTCTTCGCGAACCTTTCGATCGAGGTCGCCGCCGAACGGTGCCAGCTCACCGATATCAGCTCGCTCGGCTTCAGCGTGCTCAGCCAGCAGGACCACACCCAGGCCGAGATCCTCGACGTCCGCATCGAGCACGAGAGCACGGTTTATGAAGGCAAGGCCCAGATCCAGAGCGTGACCGATCTGGGCGGCGTTCAACGCTACGGCCTGCTCTGCGTCAGCGAGCGATCGAACGGCGCAACGCTGCAGAAGGGCCTCCAGCAGGTCTCGATGAACGTCCAGCGGACCCAGCTCCGCCGACGCGCCAGGGCCTGAACTCATCCCGCCCACGATCATCTCTTTCGCCCCCGCGAGACCGGCTCACCAGGCCCCAGAGCCCGAGCCGGTTTTTCTATTGGGCGGTATGGCTTGGGCGGATTTATGCTATCATGCCGCCGACAGGCGGATGCCCGGCGCACCCGTCACGATCTGACCGAAGCGATCCGGCCCGAGTCGAAGCGGTGGACATAGATCGGAGATGGACTCGGGCGAAAGTAGGATCGGTTCGGTTATGAAGAAGATCTTTGTCGGCAACCTCCCGTACACCATGACAGACAGCGAGCTGCTCGAGGCGTTCAGCGAGCACGGCCAGGTGTCCTCGGCGAACGTCATTCTCGATCGCGAAACCGGTCGCTCTCGCGGCTTCGGCTTCGTCGAGATGCCGGATGACGCCGAGGCAACACAGGCCATCGAGAAGATGAACGGCGCGGAGTTCGACGGTCGAGGCCTCACCGTCAATGAGGCCCGCCCGCGCGAGCAACGTGGCGGGGGGGGGGGCGGCTTCGGACGCGGCGGCGGCGGTGGAGGTGGAGGTGGCTACGGCGGCGGTCGCGGAGGCGGCGGCGGCGGCTGGTAGTCAACGCTCCGAAACTCTCACCACAAACCGCAATCCCGCGTACACCTCGCTGATTGCACAAACCTTGTTGTCCACAAGCCCGGCGTGCAGACCGACCGCACGAACGACCCCGTCGCTCAGGTCTGTCTGCACGCCGGAGCTTTTCTTGGCCCAACCCACCCACAAGCCACCGGCCGGCACCAGACGCGCCGCGATCGCCGAAAAGCACGCGTGAAGATCACGGGCGTCGCGCGGCAACCACACGATCACGTCGCACTGTGCCGTGCCGCGCATCGAAGAACGAAACATCACGCCGGGCGGCAACCCGTCCAGCGTGTCCATAAAGCCCTCCGGCGTGCCGAGCAATGCCACGCTCGCGTCGGGCTTGATGCCGAGCTTTCGGGCCAGCGGCGTTCCCGAGTAGCCCGCGCTCATCCCGTCCGCCCCGCGCGTGCGCCCGCGTCGGCGGCGTTCATCTCGAAGGGCGCGATCCGCACCTCGAACAGGATCTCGCCGGCGGAAAGCACGCCCTGGAACGTGAACGCGCCCTCCATCGTGCCCGTCGACGTGGGCAGGGGGCAGAACGAGCGGTACTCGAACCGCTCGCCGGAGGCCAGCGTCGGCTGCTCGCCCACGACGCCGGAGCCCTGGACCTCGCGGACGGTGCCGTCGCCGTCGGTGATGGTCCAGCGCCGCCAAAGCAGTCGGGCCGATTCCGGCCCGAGATTGGCGATCTCGATCCGGTAGCCGAAGACGTACTCGCCCTGGTCGGGCTTGGAGTGCTCGCCCAGATAGAACGGCTCTGCGTCCACGCGCAGCCGCCCGCCCTTCCACGCGGTCGTGCAACTCGATGGGATACAGCTCGATGCGCCCGGATCGCCCATGCAAGACGATAGCGGCTCAGGCCCGATCCTCGCCGATGATTCGCTTCGGACGGAGAACCAGCTCGCCGGCGCAGTTCGGGCAGCGATAGTCCATGACGCCGGAACAGGCCTCGCAGAACGTGCATTCATGCGAGCAGATCCGGGCCTCGCCGTCCAAGGCGAGCTGCTGACCGCAACGCTCACACGACTGCTTCATCTCAAGGGTCATGGGCCACCTCGCCTGTCCAGCCAGGACCACTCGCGGAGATAGGCTCGAGGTCGGTTGTCGCCCCGAGGACGTGCCGGACGTATGCCTGACGCTCCTGCCATATGACCTCGGCGTCCCAGACGCAGAAGCTGCCGCGACCCTCGCCGGGTTCCCACGCCCCGTCGGGTCGCGCGCGGATACAGATGCGTTGGAACAGCTCGTTCTCGTTGTCCCACCAGTTGAGGATCAAGTAATCGACCGCCGCGCCGCGATGGCAGATGACGAATCCGACGCCGGGGCGAAGCGAGGTCTGGCTCGGCTCGGGCAACAGCTCCAGCGCGAACGCCCGGCCTCTCGCGTACACGCCCTCATCCAATGGATCGCCCTCGATATGGATGTCGTAGCGCTTGAGCCGCCACCCTCCGTGCTCAAGGACCCCGCCCGCCCGGACGGTCCTCGGCACGAACGGTTGCGATCGCTGGAACATGCAGAACCCTAGCATGATCGCGAAACGCCGCGATTTCAATCCCCCGCTCGAACCGTTCGCGCCGACCGTCAGCGCGAGATAAACGTCCCCACCGCGACCGGCTCGGGCGCGTGTACCGCGAACGAACGGGGCGTCTTGCCCTCCATCGCGAACACAACCCGGACCTGCTCGGCCCCCGTCGGGCGGAACGTGTGCTCACCCACGGGAAAAATCGACCGCCCGAAGCGTTCGGGCTGCTTGATCTGGAGGCCGCCGCGAGAGCTCTGCACCACGTCGATGCGCTGGCCCTCAACGTCGTAGATGCCGAGGTAGTTGCTCTGGGTCTGGGCGTCGAGCAGAGCCGATGCCAGGGGTTCATCTGCGCCCCCCACCGATTCGAGATACTCGACGACCGCCGCGGCCTGGTCCTTGCCCATCCGTGCATGATGCAAGAGCGAGAAGCTGTGCGGCCCACGCAATCCCTGGATCCCCGGGCTCGCCTCCACCAATGCCCGCACGGCGTCCACGTTGCCCAGCATCGCGTGGGTGAAGATGTCCGGGCGGGCGCCGCCGGCAATCAAGGCCTCGGCGATATCCACCCGCCCCATGTGGCTCGCGGCCCCGAGGGCCGACTCCCAGTCGCCGAAGCCCCAGTCGACGGCGGCCTTGGCCAGCGCCGGCTGGCGCTCCAGCAGCGCCCGCACGCCGGCGAGGTCGGCGTGGGACTTGCCCACGATCTCGCGGACCAGGGCCGGGTCCTGGCTGGGGAATCCCTGGTAGGTGCCCTTGCGTCCGCGCATTGTGGTCCCGCCAGATGCTCCGCCAACCAGCGCCACTGGAATGGCCGAAAGTACAACACGCCGTGTCATCCCCGACATCTTCTGGTCCTTTCCGGAGAGCCCGACGGTCACTCGACTCTGGACTGCGTTACCCCTATCTGTCGCCGCGGGTTGACGGGTAACGGATGAAAATACGTCCAATAACCAAGATAGCAGACTGTCGAAACCGGGGTTTTCATAGTAAATCTGGGATATCTGGCTCCGTCGATTGCTCGCGCTCAAAAGCTTGGGTAATGTGTTGAAAGCTCTTTCGTGGCACGCGATGTGCAACGGAGTGGGGTGGGCGAGTGAATCGCAGACAGGGCGGCGGTGAGACGATGAGAGAGAGTGTCTGGGCAATCCTGGTAAGCAGCGCAGCGCTGGCATTCCCGGCGTCTGCTCAAGACTCCTGGCGTTCCCCGGTCTTCTCGAACCCTGCGCAGACGCTGAACACGCCGATGCATACGTCGGGTGTATCAACGCAGCGGGGCGGCGGAGTTGGTCCCTCGGTGCCGCTGAGATCCAACCAGAGTTCGGGGGCGGAGGAGCCCATCGCTGCGCCGCTGCCGGGCGCGGCGCTGATGGGCGTTTCGGGGCTCACGCTCCTGTCGATGCGCCGTCGGCGGACGGGCTGCTGAGCCCGCTCTCAGAGTACGTTGAACGCTCTGGCACATCGCGCAGGCCGGTACGCTTGTGCCATGAGGTTCCAGTCAATCGCGGCGATCCTGTGCGTGCTCGCACCAATGGCCTTGGGCGGAGCGCCGCCGGAGCGGGTGTGGATCGGACCGGAGTACTAGGCCAATCGCCTGCAGGACGGGCGGATCGAGTGCGTCGAGGCGCGTGAGAACTTCCCCATTCGAACGCTCTTCGACCTCCGACACACGATCCGGGCGGATCGATTCGGGGCGAGCGTGCAGACGCGGCTGGGGTTCGTCATACCAGACGAACAGCCGAATCCGAACGCCCTGGCCGGCGTGCTGGTCGGTGCGGGCGGGAAGGACGTGGACTATCGGCTCACCGCGCAGGTGCATCATCGCCCGGCGACTGACGGCGGGATCCTGGCCCTCGTGGACAACACCGGGCGCATCGTGGTGCGAGACAACGGCGAGGCATCGGGCGCCGGCAACGGCTGGTCTATCGGCGGGCCGCTGCGCCAGAACGAGGCGCCCGTCATCGAGCCGACGAGCCGTCCGGTTGGTCCTCCGACAGGTCGCGCCCACGCGGAGATCTCCTTGTTCGTTCGAGTCTCATTTTCTGAGGGCGCGGGGCGATTGCGCGCCTTCTCGCGGGCAAGAGACGCAACGCTCGATGAGATCGTCGTTGAGAATCCTAAGTGAGGAGCAGATCGACGGGATGGTCGCTTTGGTGTCCCACGGCGGGCACGAGGGGACCGGGCACTGGTTCGATGGGCTGAGGGTGGGCGAGGCCGTGCCCGATGGGTCCAGCGTGGTGCGCCATCGCGACCGCACGTTCGGCCCGGTCTGGAACGCGATGTACACGCTCGACGACGACGACGGCACGCTGACGCTGACCGCGCAGTTCGCGCCGGTCGAGGCCGACGGGCCGATGGCGCGGCTGCACATCGCCGAAGGTGGACGCTGGCGCGGCGTCGGGCAATCCGAGACCGATCCGGACAGCAGAACGGCGACGTTTCGCGTGCCCGACTGGGACGGCTCACAGGACCGACGGTATCGCGTGGCGTACCGGCTCACCGATTTTCGGGGGTGGAAGTCGGACGACTATTACCATGAGGGAGTCATCCGCGCCCGGCCCGCCGAGGACGAACTGGTCATCGCCTCGCTGAACTGCATGAAGAACTACACCGGCGGGCTGAGCTGGAACCACGATGGGATCTGGTTTCCCCACGCCGAGACGGCGCGGGCCGTTGCCTATCACGACCCGGATTTCCTGTTCTTCGCCGGCGATCAGATCTACGAGGGCGACATTGACCCGGTGGACGGGCGTGCCGACGAGATCGCGATCCTCGATTATCTCTACAAGTGGTCGCGCTGGTGCTGGAGCTTCAATGAGATCACCCGCGATCGCCCGACGGCCTGCATCCCCGACGATCACGACGTCTATCACGGCAACCTCTGGGGCGCCGGCGGGCGGAGGGCTCGGGCCCGCGACGGGCTGAGCGCCCAGGACGCCGGGGGATGTAAGAAGAGCCCGCGGTTCGTCAACGCCGTGCATCGCACGCAGACCAGCCACTTGCCCAAGCCGCGCATCGAGGGGCCCGTGGGCGATGGTTACAGCGTCTACACAACCGAGTTGACCTACGCCGGGGTGAGCTTTGCGATCCTCGCCGACCGCCAGTTCAAGAGTTCGGCGAGCGTGATGGTGCCCGAAGGGCGAGTGGTCAACGGGTGGTTCCAGAACGAGGATTTCGACCCGCGTGACGCCGACGTGCCCGGCGCGACGCTGCTGGGCGAAAGCCAGCTCGCGTTCCTCGGAGAGTGGGCGAGCGAACGCAACGGCGTGTGGATGAGGATCTGTCTGTCGCAGACGCCCTTTGCCAATGTCGCGACGATCCCCGCCGAGGCCACGACCGGCTCGGTCCTGCCCGGGCTGAGGTATCCCCTGCCGGAGGAGTACCCGAGCGAGTACAAACTGGCGGCGGACACGGACTCGGGCGGCTGGCCCCAGAGCGGGCGAAACAAGGCGGTGCGCCTGCTGCGCGAGGCGGGCGCTCTGCACCTGGCGGGCGATCAGCATTTGGCGACGCTCATCGAGTACGGCGTCGACGAGTTCCGCGACGGTGGCTTCTGTTTCACGAGCCCGGCGATCGCCAACACCTGGCCCCGGCGCTGGTGGCCGCCGACAGAAGGGGCAAACCCGGAGCCCGGAGCGCCGCCGTACACCGGCGACTTCTTCGACGGGTTTGGCAACAAGGTCACAGTCTGGGCCGCGGTGAACCCCGTGCAGAGCGGGCGCGAGCCTGGCAACCTGCACGATCGCAGCCGGGCTACGGAATCATCCGTCTGCAGCGTTCGAGCGGACGGATAGTTTTTGAGTGCTGGCCTCGATGGGTGAATCCCGCAGACCCGATCGCGCAACAGTTCGCGGGATGGCCCAGAACCATCCATGCGAGCGAAAACGGCCCGTAGGAGTTCGGAACGTCGTCGGCGTGCTGTCCCGCGCCACGGGAGTGGGCGAACCCACTACGCGAAGCGTTCAGTACAAGTCTGTACATCCTACACAAACTAACCATTATTCCCATTCTCGCAAAACTGCCAGAAACTCCTATTTATCTTGTATTGTCTGTCTTTACGCGATACGATCGACGTAGGTGAGTTGAGAATGCGGACTTGGCGCACGTCCCAATGTGCGCTCTAAAGGACCACTATGAGACTTTCGATTACAACTGTTCTTTGCATCGGCGTGGGCGGCACGACCGCGCTGGCGGACCCCGTGCGGTGGTCGTGGTCGCCCAACGACCCGAACGGCGCACGCGTAGACAACAGCGCGGGCGCGTTCCACTCGATCAAGGTCCGCATCAACGACACGACCAGCAGGGCGACGTTTCGCGTTGTCTTCAGCGAGCGGCGGACCGACGGGTTCACCTTCGTGCTCAACGACGGGCAGAGCGACGGCGCTGGTCAGAGCGCATCGATCTTCGTCGATCGGTCGCGCGGGGGCAAGGCCCGCGTCAGCGCGTACGCGTACAACGGCGCCAACCGCGGCAGTTTTCGTGATGGCGACGGCATGACATCGGGCAGGCAGGCCGCTGATGTGATCTATGGCTATCAAGACAACGACTGGATCAAAGTCATGCGGGTCCGCAAGGTCGGCAAGGACAAGGACCGGCGTGTCTTTCGGCTTTCGATGGACGTGTCCTCGTTGCTCGGGCACAGCCCGATGTACGGAGACAGCGAGAACTGGCTCGGCTTCGGATTCGGAGCCGGGGGAATCGGCGCGTGGATCCAGGCCGCGGACGGGCTGCGCACGGTCTACGGCGAGGACGGCGCTCTGAAACGCTGGCGGGCGCGGCGCACCGGCGAGTTCGAGACGATCGAAGAGGGTTACTACAACGACCAGAACGGCGGGGTGCCCATGGTGGTAGCGCCGCTGCCTGGGACATGGTTGATTGCCGCGAGCGGGCTCGGATTGCTGGGCGCTCGACGCAGGCGGATGCACGCCGATTCATCGCGATCCTGCGACGCGACCGCGCGCCTTCGGACGCCATGATACCGGACCTGCCCCCCAGACGCCGCGGCGTTCTCATTCTCAACTGATTCAACCCAGATACGTTGACGCCGCGACAACTCCCGCTCATGCTGGTGTCTCGCCGGGATGTGTCGCCCCTCGCGCTGCGCACGAGCTCCATACATGCCCGGTATCCACCGTTCCATCTCGCCACTGCGCGGCCTAACGGTGCGCGTGATAACACTTGGTCGCATGTCCGATCTCTGATTATTTGGGCGATAGGGCGAAAAGATCGCCTCGCAATGGCACAACGGCCTTGGGTGCCGCGAAGAGCGGTGTACGTTTGAGTGAAGAGAGCGAGGGGGCCTCGCCCCTGCAAGCGACAGTGCCAGAGAGAGAATCCCGCGAGGGGGGAGAGGGTATCGATGCGCGCCATACTCATCATTGCTGCTGCGGGTGTTGCCGCGGGGTCCGCCGCGGGCGATCAGTTCGACTGGACGTGGAACCGCGGCGATCCGGGCAGCTACAGCCTGAACGACTCGGCGGGGCGATATGAGTCGATCGTCGCGAGCTTCGACACGACGGCTCAGACGCTCTCGTGGTCGCTGACGTTCTCCAACCAGATCACCGATGGCCTGACGCTGGCGCTCGACAACGGGCCGAACCCCAAGGGCCACGCCGGCGAGCTCGCGCTGCTGTATCTCGACGCCTCGGACAGGTCGAATCTCGAGCTGCTCGCGTACGGGTACAACGGCAAGAACAGCCGCAACAGCTTCCGCGACGGCGACGGGAACACCTCGGGCGACCAGACGCCGGACGTCATCCACGACGCCGGCGACACGAGCTGGATCAACAGCCTCAGCGTCACCGACACGATCGACGGCAAGCGGATCTTCGACTTCTCGATCGACACCACGGTCATCAACAACCACACGCCGATGTACCCCGACGCGACCGACCCGTGGTTCGGCGTCGGCTGGGGCGAGAAGCTGGGACTCTGGCTGCACACATACAAAAACCTGAACAGCGACTACAACGGCGACGACGAGCTGACACGCTGGGATCGCAGTGCCGAGGGCTGGTTCGACGGGACGAACTTCGATACCGAGATGGTGCCGCTGCCCGGCTCGGCGGCGATGGCCCTCGTGGGGCTCGCCGGCGTCGGCTGCTCGCGCAGAAGGCGTTAGAGAGCAGCCTCTCGATTCAGTTTGGCGCCATGCCCTTCTACGGCACGCGACGCCCGAGTGCGACCACTAGCCCGTCGGCCCTTGCGCCGGCTCGATGTTCGTGCTCATGCCTGTTGCACGCTGCGCTTCGACGCTGAGGGCGGTTGGGCCGTCCGCGGTCTCGACGCGCACCTCGCCCCCGCCGCGCAGGCTCTTGCCGATCGAACCGACCTCGAGCGTGCCGGCCCAGGGCTCGAACTGCTCGGGGCGGAACTCGAATCCGATCGCGTTGGGCCCCTGGTTGCGGATGGTGACGAAGGGGACCTCGCAGGCGACGCCGAAGACCGCCCGTTGCCCGGACGAGATCGTGGTCTCGAGGGAGTACCGATTCGACGCGCAGCCCTGCACCGCCGCGAGCACGCCGAGAGCCAAAGCCAGGCCAGCGATCCTCATGTGGACCGCCTTTGCGTCTGCCCGCCGCCCTTGGTGTATGCTGGGCCTACGAGCGCTTTCCGGGAGAAACGCGATGACGAATCCTGCATGCCAATCCATGACGAGACGATCGTTTGGAAGGATGTCCGTGCGGACGGTCGCGGCGGGGTTCGCCGCGCCGACCCTTCTCACCGGGCTCGCCCGCGCCGGACGCGTCGGGGTCAACGACCAGATCACCGTCGGCTTCGTCGGCATGGGGATCCGCGCCCGCAACCTGATGCAGGGCGCGGGCTGGCTCAAGAACGAGAACATCCGCATCCTTGCGGTCTGCGACGTGGATACGACCCGGCGCGAGCACCGCCAGAACATGGTCCACGAGGCCTCCGGCAACGCCGACTGCGAGGCGTACCTGGACTACCACGAGCTGCTGGCCCGCGACGACATCGACGCGGTCTGCATCGCGACGCCCGACCACTGGCACGCGAACATGGTCCTCGACGCCTGCAACGCGGGAAAGGACATCTACTGTGAGAAGCCGTTGACGCTCACCATCGGTGAGGCCAAGGCCTGCATCGACGGCGTGCGCAGGGCCGATCGCGTCTTCCAGACCGGCAGCCAGCAGCGAACCGAGTACGACCACAAGTTCGTCACCGCCTGCGAGTACGTCCGCAACGGACGCATTGGCAAGGTCCTGAATGTCAACGTCGGCGTGGGCGACCCGGCGTCCTGGTGCGACCTCGAGGGCGAGCAGATCGAATCCGGCCTCGACTGGGAACGATGGCTCGGGCCCGCGCCCTGGCGGCCATACCACTCCGAGCTCAGCCCTCGCGGCGTCCACGGGCACTACCCCCGCTGGCGGGCCTATCGCGAGTACTCCGGCGGCTACTTCACCGACATGGGCGCACACCACTACGACATCGCCCAGTGGGGCCTGGGCATGGACGAGTCCGGACCCATCCGCGTCGAGCTGCCCGATGGCCCGCGCCAGACCATGCGCGGCGCGAGGCTCGTCTATGCGAACGGCGCGATCGTCACCCACGGCGGGCCCAGCGGCACCACCTTCATCGGCGACGGGGGCATGATCCACGTCGACCGCGGACGCCTGGAGAGCACGCCCAAGAACATCCTCGAAGAGTTGCTGGGCGACGAGGACGAGCGCCTGCCGAGACATCCGAACCACCTGAGCAACTGGATCGACTGCATCCACAGCCGAGAACGCCCGGTCTGCGATGTCGAGGTCGGCGCGCGCACGATCACCTGTTGCCACCTGGTGAACCTGGCATACTGGAACGGGAGGGACTTGGGCTGGGATCCGCAGCGGTGGCGATTTACCGACGGCGACAACGATCTCATGAGTTACAGACGGCGCGAGGGATACGAGCTGCCGGGCGTGTGAATGCGGAACTCGGCGCGCACGAGCGCCGTGCCACCAACCGCTGCTTTGAGCGGTTGGTGTCTCTCAGCGCGATCCCGCCAAGCACCAGCCGTGCAAAGCCACGGCAGGTGGCACGTCGCACGGGCGTCCTCAGTCGATCGGATCCCCCGCCACTTAGTGCAAGACACTCTTGCGCATGAGCCTCTCATAGGGATTCGAGCGAGTCATTGCGCTTCGATCGCCGCGGCGACGCCTTGTCCCCTGGACGAACGATCACCCGAACGCGCGAAACACATGGACGGAATGCGCATGAGCCTGATCAGAGCCGCGTGCGTGAGCACGCGAGCCTTGCGCTCAGAAATGCAACAGAGATCTGGATTGAGGCCGACCTCCCGCGGAATCGAGCGTCCTCGGCGGTCGTGCGCTCTCGGTCCGCGTGCTCACGCACGCGGCTCAGATGGACCGTCGGCACGCCTCTGACGGATCGGTAGTGGTTCACTTTGAACCGACCCGCCCCGATCGGCTCTGACCGCAAGTCTCTAGAGAACCACTGGCACGCTCTCAACCTCCACTTCTGGCACTACAACTGGTCCCGGCGGCACGCCACGCTAAAGGCCACCCCGGCGG
>JAJDDM010000041.1 GCA_029260315.1 Phycisphaerales bacterium
CGTCTCAGCCTGTCGCAACGCGAACGCGATCTGCTCTTCGGTAAATCGAGTCTTCTTCATCCTGATAGCCTCCCTAACAGAGGCCAGAATCTACACGATCGACTCTCACAATGCGCGGATCAGGATTCGGGGTTATGCGCAATTGCCATGATCCTCGCTCGCTCTGCCGGAGCGTTGTAGAGTACGCAATGCCAAGCCATCACGGCGAAACCCGAGTCGTCTGGGCAGCGATGCTGTTCGTGACGGTGTCGGCCTTGGTCAGCGAGATTCTTCTGCACTCGCTACAGGATTCCGCCGGCCGGTACATCGGTGGCGCGTTCCTCGTCGCCGCGGGGCTTTTAGGGATCGGTTTGATCCTGCGAAGCGCTCCGCCGATATTCTCGGTGACGCCGACGGCGGAGCAATGGCTCGGCGGTGTCCGACCCGACCCGATCGTTCGGTTGCGGCACTACACTGCGTGGTTCATCCTCATGCGCTGGGTCGCGGTTATCGTCGTGCTCGCGCTGACGGTAGTGGTTGTGCGGGTTGCCGAGCTTCTCGATGCCGCAACGTACTGGCCGCTCTTGATGACCGGAGCCGCCCTCGCAGCACTCAACGTTCTCTATGCCTATGTGAATCGCTCGGGACGGTGGCCTCGCACTCTGCTGCGGGTGCAAGTCGTCGGCGACCTGCTCGTCCTGACGGTCCTCCTTCATTTTTCTGGGGGCGTCGAGAATCCGCTGACGATCGTGACGGTGGTCCATGTGAGCATCGGAGGGATTCTGCTCAGTCGCACCGAGTGCTATGCGACGGCCGCATTCGCCTCCTTGAGCTTCGCGTGCATGGTGATTCTCGAGCTGCTGGGCGTTCTGTCGCACTACACATTGCTGGCCTTCCCGCACGAGCAGGTCGAGGAGGAGCTGGCGCACGCGGCTCATGAGTCGCTCTACGTCGCGGTCCGTGTCGGGCTGCACGCCTTCGCCCTATTCTTTATCGCGTTCTTTGCGACGACGGTCGCGGCTCGCTCGCGGTCCGACGAAAAGGAGCTGGTGGCGCTGGCCGACCGGGCCATCCGCCAGGAGCACCTGCTCCAGCAGGCTCTTGAAACGACCGGGACGGCCATGCGCGTGGTGGATGATCGCCTGCGTACACGCTTTGCAAACGGGCGGTGGGGCCGTTGGTTCAGCAGAGGCGATGGAGAGCGATGGCGGTCACTGGACGCCGATCGCTCGGATCTTCGAAAGACGCTGCTTGATGGACGCACCCGATCTACATTGCTGATGAACGGTTCATCGCAACCGTCCGAGGCGCTGCTCGAGTTATCGACTGGCGAGCCGCATGGTCGGGTATACCGGATGACGACCGCGTCGCTGTTGGCACCGGAGGGATCTACCCCGCAGGTCGTCCAGATTGCCCAGGACGTGACGGATCTCAAGGAGGCCGAGGCGCATCTCGTGCGAGCCGGGCAGCTCGCGGCGGTCGGCGAACTGGCCAGCCACGTCGCCCACGAGGTCAACAACCCCATCGCGATCATCAGCGCCAAGGCGCGCCTGATGCTGACCGATGAGCGATCGGTCCTGTCGCCCCGCGCGGCCGAGGAGCTCCAGAAGATCCTCGCGCTGAGCGATCGCGTCGCCGGCATCGCCAAGGGGCTTCTCACATATGCTCGACCATCCTCGGCCGAGCGGTCACTCCAGGACGTGACCCAGCCGATCCGCGGCATGCTGGCGGCGATAGCCGACCGGGCGGAAGGCGCCGGCGTCACGGTGTCGTTCGAGCAGGAAGAATCCCTGCCGCCCGTCCTGGCCAACGCGCAGGAACTCGAGCAGGTGCTCCTGAACATCGCCTTGAACGCGATCGATGCGATGCCCGATGGCGGGAGGCTCTGCGTTCGCGCCTGGCCACAGCAGGGGCCCAGCAGGAATCCCCGCAGGGATGGCATCGCGATTGCAGTTGAAGATACCGGGCGTGGGATACCGCCTGAGGTTCGATCGAAGATCTTCAGACCCTTCTTCACCACCAAGGCGAAGGGGTCTGGAACGGGCTTGGGTTTGGCGATCTGCGCTCGCCTGGTACACTCGCACGGCGGAGAGATCGCGGTGTCCAGCGAGGTTGGCAGCGGGACGACGGTTACGGTCTGGTTGCCGACGAGCGGGCCGGACCGGGCCGGGCGGAGTATGGACGGTGGCGAAACAAATTCTCGTTGTTGACGACGAAGTGGGCATGCTGGAGGTATGTGCCGATACGCTCCGCCGCCATCCGGACGCGAAGGTCGCGACCGAATCGGACGCCCGCCGGGCGCTCGAACGCCTCGACAAGGACCGATTCGACCTGCTGATCGTGGACAATCGCATGCCCGAGATCACCGGCATCGAGCTGCTCCGGCACGCCCGCGAGAGCCAACCACACCTGTCGGCGATCATGATCACGGCGTTCCCGTGCGTGGAGACCGCGGTCGCCGCCATGAAGCTGGGGGCCGCCGACTATCTCGTCAAGCCGTTCTTGCCCGAGGATCTTCTCGCGGTCGTGACCAAGCTCCTGGAAACTCAGCGGCTGCGCGAGGAGAACCAGTTGCTCCAGCGGCGCATCGCGCGCGAGGGTCGCTTCGGGGACCTGATCGGGAGTTCCCCGCCGATGCTCAAGGTCTTCGAGGCGATCGATTCCATATCCGGAATGGACGTGGACGTGCTGATCACCGGCGAGACAGGGACGGGCAAGGACCTTGTCGCCCGGAGCATCCACGCCAGGAGCAAACGGAGCAAACGTCGCTTTGTCCCTGTGGATTGTGGGGCGCTGCCGGAGGATCTGCTGGAAAGTGAACTCTTCGGGCATGAACGCGGGGCGTTCACAGGCGCCCATGCTCGCAGCCTCGGCCTGCTGGAGTACGCCGACCAAGGCACGTTCTTTTTCGACGAGATCGGCGAGCTCCCGATCCATCTCCAGGCCAAGCTCCTCCGCGCTCTGCAGGAGCGACGCGTACGCCGCGTCGGGGGGACCGAGGAGATCTCGGTGGACATCCGCGTGATCTCGGCGACCGCTCGCGACCTCGACGCGGAGGTTCGCGAGGGCCGCTTCCGTTCCGATCTTTTCTACAGGATCAACGTCGCGCGAGTCGAGTTGCCGCCCTTGCGCGCACGCGCAGGCGATCTGCCATTGCTGGTGGACCACTTCATCGGCGCGTTCGCCGAGCAAACGGGTCGAAGCATCGAAGAGGTCGATGAGGACGTGCTGGAGGTGCTGGCGCAGTATTCCTGGCCCGGCAACGTCCGCGAGTTGCAGAACGTGATCAAACGGGCCATGATCCGCTGCTCCGGGCGTGTGCTGACCATCGAGGACATCCCGGACGAGGTGGTCATGGGTCCCAACGCGTCGGCCCACGCGCCGGCGGCCGGCTTCTTTGATCTGCGCAAGCGCGAGCTCGACCGCTTTGAGCGTGATTTTCTCGTCACGCTGCTCCAGCGGAATCAAGGCGATGTGAGCCGCGCCGCCCGTGATGCTTCCCTCCCACGCGGGACCCTGTACCGATTTCTGAAGAATCACGATCTAGACCCGAACATGTACAGAATGTAACGCATGGTTCGCGCCTCAACCGCGTGAAACTGGCCCGGTGTGTGTCACAGATATGAGACACCCCGCCGGTCGTCCATAAAGCCTTGCACGCCAAGGACTTTCTGAGGTTTTCGAGTTCGCCCCGCGCCGAGTTGGTGTGCAGACGTGGCGCGCTCTTTGTTCCGCGGCAAGCCCATTCGGGCGGGTCAGACCAGCGCAAGGCCCGTACGAGCCCAGTCGGCGAGATCGAAACACGCTTGTCCGCTTTGGCACTCGCGTTGCATGGAACTTAACCGTACCCGCTGAAGCGAGCGTGGTGCAGGGCGCGAGCGGTGTGCCCCATAGAGGAGTCTGTCTCGTGACTGCCAGAAAAAGCTTCAACGCAAGGCTGCGGACGGCGACGCCTCCGATTGTCGGCGGACTTGTTGCGTCCACGCTGCTCATCACGGCGTGCCGAACGCAATCGGAGTACGCGAGCATCGGAACGCTGACTCCCACGGTCGCGGTCGGTTCGCGCGGGTATGAGTTGTACCAGAACAACTGCGCCGCGTGCCATGGACCGGCTGGTCGCGGCGACGGGATGTTTGCATTCGTTCTCAATACCCGCCCCCGAGATTTCTGGAACGAGCCGTTTCGCTATGTGTCGACGCTCGACGGCATCGCCACCAAGGAAGACGTTATCCAATCGATCCAGCATGGTCGGATCAACGGTGAGATGCCGGGAGGTCAGTGGCTGACCGGCGACGACTTGTCGGTGCTGGCGGACTTCGTGATCGAGCTGAATCGTCTGGGATGGGAAGAGAGACTCCGCGAGGAGTTCGCGGCTGAAGGGCTTTCGGAAGAGGAGATCCAGGAGATCTCACTCGAGCGCGTCACCACCGAGCAGCCGGCCCAGACACCCGTGCCGAGCCCGAGCTTCGCGGCGGATCTGGCTCGCGGGAGAGACCTCTATGCCCAATCGTGCGCGTCTTGCCACGGCCTGAGCGGGCGCGGTGACGGGCTCGATGTGCCCCGAGACGAGCAGGGGCGCGCCATTGCCGTGCGAGACCTGGCCAACGAGCCCATCCGGGGTGGGGACAGCCCCGAGGAGCTCTTCAACCGGATCCGCAGCGGCATCCCGGGCACGCCGATGCCCGGTCAGCCGTTGATGGCCCCCGATGACGTCTGGCAACTCGTCCATTACACACGTTACATCATGGGACGCCCGATCTCGAGCTCCCCAGATGCACTCTTGACCCCAAGCACCGATCGGTGAAGGAGCTTTCCCGTGCGACCAAGACTCACACATCTCGCTTGCCTGATGGTCCCGATCGGGCTGATCGCCATGGTCGGCGTAGGCCAACAACCCCGGCGTCCGAGCTATGAAGCGATCGAAGTCAAGAGCGGCGGCACGATCGTCGGCGTCGTCTCCTACGAGGGCACCCCGCCGGCACGCGAGCGGGTTGACGTGACGACGAGCGAGGAAGTCTGCCACGCCAGCCCGATCTACAGCGATAAGTTGGTTGTCTCCGAAGAAGGCGGTGTCCGATGGGCGGTGGTGTCGCTCAAGGATATCGAGCGGGGCAAGGCGTTCCCCGAACCGGATCCCGAGAAGCAGCCCACGCTGGACCAAAGCGGGTGCGTGTTCAAGCCCCACGTCGTCGTCGTCCCGCAGGGGCAATCGCTGCGGGTGCTGAATAGCGACGGGGTGCTGCACAACGTGCATACATGGTCGAAGCTGAACCGGTCCAAGAACGTCGCCATGCCGGGGGTCATTGAGGAGACGTCCATGAAGTTCCGTCGCCCCGAGCGCATTCGGATCACCTGCGACATCCACCCGTGGATGGAGGCCTACAGCGTCGTCTCGGAGCACCCGTACGCCGTCGTGACGGATAAGGATGGCCGCTTCAAGCTCACCGACGTGCCCGCGGGCAAGTACGCGATCACGATGTGGCACGAGTCGCTGAAGACGGAGATCATCCAGTCGGTCACCGTCGAGCGAGGCAAGGAATCCAAGGTCGAGTTCACTCTCAGCAAGACCGCGCCGTAACGCGGGAAAGGCTGTCCAATGACACGAAAATCGCGACAACCTTCGCTCACGGCCTGCGTCGGGCTCGCCGTAGCCGGAGCGTCTCCTTGGGCCGTCGCTCAGAACACCGAATCGGACCCCGGTGACCAGCAGCCCGTCTCACGACAGGAGTACGAGCAGCTCAAACAAAGAATCGGTGAGATAGAGAAGGAGTTCATGTCGGTTCTCCCCGGCGAATCTGACTTCCTGGTGACGGGTTATGGCTTCACGCTATTCAATCTCCCTGAAGGAGGAGACCCGACCTTCACCGCGACGGCCGTCCCGCTGTTTCTTTGGCAGGTGAACGACAGGCTGCTCTTTGAGACGGAAGTGGAACTCGAAATCGAGGCCGAGGACGGGAGAGAAGAAACCCACGTCGAGTTGGAGTACGCCAACGGGCAGTACATCGTCAACGACTATCTGACGGTTGGCGCGGGAAAGTTCCTGTCACCATTCGGCCTGTTCTCCGAACGCCTGCATCCGGCGTGGATCAACAAGCTCCCCAACGCGCCATTCGTGCGGGGACACGACGGTCTGGCTCCGTTCTCGAATATCGGCGCGTTCGCCCGGGGGGCCATCCCAGCGGGAGATCAGCGGTTCAACTACGCGGTGTATGTGTCCAACGGACCCACGCTGGTCGACGCCGAGACGGACGATGAGGAGTTCGGGGCCCTGGACTTTGAGGGAATCAGCGGCAACCTCGCGGTCGGCGGGCGGGTCGGCTATCTGCCGATTCCCCACCTCGAGCTGGGCTCCTCATTCCAGTTGTCCGAGGCGGATAGCGACAACGGGCTCGACGCAGACGCCTTCGTGCTAGGCTTTGATGCGAGTTATGTCCTCGACTCCCGCGTCGGGCTGTTCGATTTCCGCTTCGAGTATGCCTTCTCGATGGTGGACGATGTGACCTTCGACCCGATGGGGGACGCCGGTGTCGGCCCGCTGACACTCGACAACGATCGCCACGGGCTCTACGCACAGGCGGCCTACCGGCCGATCCATTCGGCGTCGGAGATCCTCCAGAACTTTGAGGTCGTTGGACGCTATGACTACATGTCGCTGCCGGACGAGGTGCATGAGGGAGGAGAGCGGGAGAGATGGACGCTCGGCGTCAACTACTGGCTCTCCCCGAGCTCAGCGGTGAAGTTGTCGGTCGACACGACCGACTTTGAGGACGAACCGCAGCGGGAGAGCCTTCAACTCATGTTCGTCGTCGGGTTTTAGGGTCGAGCGAAAAAGGCGTCGAGCGAGAGGCGTCGAGCGAGAGGCGTCGAGCGAAAGGTAAAGTGCGATGAACTACTCCATCAGCCGCGATCGGACACGTTGGGCCACGATGACGACGGCACTGCTGATCGGGTCGATAGTGGTCCCCGGTTGTGGATCCCAGGCGAGCCGAACCAATAACGCGTCCAGTCAGGGCGACGGCGTCGAGGTCGCGGAAATGACAGAGGTCGCAACGCTCTCGGTCAACGAGATGATGGGCGCAAAGCTCTGGGAGAACAACTGCATCCGCTGCCACAACCCCCGCCCGCCGCGTTCTTTGAACGATCGGCAATGGGAGATCGCGATGCAGCATATGCGAGTACGGGGCGGCTTGACCGGCGAAGAGGCCAGGCAGATCCTGAGGTTCTTGCAGGCCGCGAACTAGAGGCGCCTCCGGCAACCCATCTACCGGTGGATATCCCAAATGAGGCTTTTCTATCTGCTACGGTTCTAGGGGGTGAGTTCGTATGAGCGGCCCAAGCCCCCTTCAACAGCCGAACCCGCACGAATCCGATCAGGCCGCGCCGAAGAGCGCCGCGATGGCCGTCGCCATGGTGATTCTCGCCAACGTTGCCGCCATAGGGTATATCTTCTGGACGGGGGGTTCGGCCAGCGAACCGGTGATCGCGATGGTGACGACCACGGCAAGGGCGGGCTCACCCGCGCCGAAGGTGGACAACGCCGGGGCCCTCGACCAAGCCGGCGGATTCGATGACGACGACTGGGTGGATGAGCCCATCCGCGTCTTCAACGAAGTCGACCTCCCGAGCATCGAGACCACGCGAGCACTCTATTCGAACAACTGCGCGATCTGCCACGGCGCCGAGGGTCGCGGAGATGGTGCGGTTTCCGATCGCCTGATCCCGCCGCCCCGTGACTTCGTGGCGACGCCGTTCCGCTACGCCGCGGAATGGGCGGACGAGAATCACCTCATCGCGGACCTGGAGCGAACGGTTCGCCAGGGAGTTCCTCGAAGCGCCATGCCGGCGTTCGGCGGGGTTCTGCGAGAGCAGGAGATCGCCGGGCTGGCGCGGTACATTCTCGCCCTGCGTGACGAGGAGCAGGTGTATGTGCCCGAGGCGCTGGCCGACGTCGGCGCCCGCCCGCCGCTGACCACCGAGCTGGTGCGCCGAGGCGAGGAACTCTACACCTCACTCGCGTGCGTGACCTGCCACGGCGAGACCGGCGCCGGGGACGGACCGAACGCCGAAAGCCTCGTGGATTTTCAGCAGCGACCGGTCCGCCCCGCCGACTTTACCAGCGGGCTGTACAAGACCGGCCAGCGGTCCGAGGATCTGGTGCGAGCGATGCTCCGCGGCGTGCCAGGGACGCCGATGGTCGCGTACGAGGGCGTGCTGCTCGTCGAGAATGACACCGATGAGGAGTCCTACAACACCATCGACGCCTGGGCCCTCGCCGCGTATATACGCACACTTGCACCGAGCGCACCGCCGCCGGGCCTCTCATCGGGCGCACACATTCCTGTCGTTCCGGCACTCGCCGACGGCATGTTGACCGACCCGATTCACCCGGCGTGGATCGGCGTGGTTCCCGCGCCGCTTCGCGTCAACCCGCTGCAGCAACACCACGAAGAAATCTCTCATGTGGAAGTCCGGGCTGTCGCCACAGACCAGCAGATCGCCATCTGCGTCGAATGGACCGACTCCACCCCGAGCCTGCTGGACGGGACCGACGAGCGGCACCCCGACGGTCTTGCCGTGATCTTTGGGATCGGCGACGCGCTGTCCGCCGTGCAGGCGATGGCCATGGAGACCAACGAGACCGAGCCGGGGACGAACGAATGGTGGTGGGACGCCAGCAGGCAATACGCCTGTGTCGGCGGCGATCCATCCGCGTCGCAGATCGATCAGCCCGAGGTGCTGCGATCGCGGCCACTGGTCGTGCTCGGTCCCGGATTGCCCGCGCCCGAGAGCCCAGCGCCGACCGACAGCGCGCCTTCATGCGAGATCATCGAGTCCAACGGGATGCGGCCGCAGGCTCCGGAGTCCCAGGGCGCCAGGACCTCGGCGGCGTGGATCAACGGTGTGTGGCGAGTTGTCGTGGTTCGCTCTCTCAACACCGACAGTGCCGCGGATGTCCAGTTGGAAGCCGCCGATCGGATCCCCATTTCGATCGCCGTCTGGGATGGCGCCGTGGGCGATCGCCTGAGCGCGATGGCGGTCTCAAGCTGGCACTGGATCGAGCGCACGCCATGAGCTTGTCCAGAGCAAGAGGCAGATTGCCCGACCGCGAGCCAACGGCCGCGCACGCCCATTTGGGCGAAGCGGATCACAGATGACCGGACCCAGAGCCATCGGCGAGTACTGGATGGGCCGAGGTGGCTCCGCCGCGTCGGAGACACACGATGGTCTTGTGGGGCTGCTGCTTTTGACGTGGGGCGCGTGCCTGGCGCTGCTGATCGTTGTCCTTCTGGTCGCGTTGCTCCGAAGGCCCGACTATGCCCATCTCGGGCGTCGGCGCGCCTTCTTTCCACCATGGATGGGGCGATCCGCCTTGATCGCGGTTGCGGTGCTGTTCCTGGCGCACATATTTGGTCGCGGTGTCCACGAATACGCTCTGACGCTCGCCCCACCGGCTGAGACGCTCGACGTGACGATCCGGGCAACCGCTTGCGGGTGGTCTGTCGAGTATCCCAACGGGACAACGCCTAACGAGTTCGTCAGCCTCTCTAGCGATGCGCCCGGCACGGCGCCGATCATCCCAACGCCACAGAATCGACCCGTGCGACTGCAACTCGTGGGCGCCACCTCGCAACGCACCTTCTCAATTCCGGACCTTCGGCTTCGCATCGTCGTTCCCGCGTATGCCGTCGTGACGCGGACGTTCACCCCCACCAGGCTGACGCCGGACGGCAACCTCGGGCACATCGTCACGCGGAGCGAGACCTGCGCAGAACATCCTCACCTCGTGGCGGCGTTCCGGGTCATATCGGATGCGGACTTCAAGCAGTGGCTCCGAGTTCGAGAACGCCAAGACCGCCCGACCTCTCCGGTCGAACTCGGGAAGTTGCTCTACAAGCGCAAGGGCTGCCTGGCGTGCCACACAACCACGGGCGCCCGCGGCACCGGGCCGACGTGGATGGGCCTGTTTGGCTCCGAGCGCCGCCTCACCGACGGCTCGACCGTGATCGCCGACGCCGAGTATCTCCGCGAATCCATCATCTCTGGA
>JAJDDM010000042.1 GCA_029260315.1 Phycisphaerales bacterium
CGATCAGTTGGCTGCATCAGTTCAAGCGGCTGCGGGTGCGCGATGACCGCAGAGCCGACATCCACGAGGCGTTCGTGAGCCTGGCGTGCTCGATGATCTGCTGGAGGAAGGTTAGACAGGTGTATTTTTAGGGGCTCT
The DNA here is from genome assembly GCA_029260315.1 of Phycisphaerales bacterium. Classification (GTDB taxonomy): domain Bacteria; phylum Planctomycetota; class Phycisphaerae; order Phycisphaerales; family UBA1924; genus S146-42. Next base: position 139 of record JAJDDM010000042.1, read on the forward strand.
AAATGAAATTTGGTATCCGTCGGATAGCTGGTAAGCACGTCACCGGCGGGTGGCACGCAACGGCGGGTGGCATACCCACAACGCGTGCCACGGCCACTGCTCTGAGTGACAATACCTCCCACCCCTACCCCTTCTCTCCTCCTCCGCATGCACCAGCCCGCGTTCGAGCAAAATCTTCGCACGACCCCCTTCCCTCATCCGCCGTTTCGCGACACTCCCCCGCCCAAACCTGGAGCCGCCCCGCCGCCTGCCAACAATTGCCCCATGCTGCACGACACACTCATCGACATCACGCCCGACCACACCTGCACCGATCCCTGTCCCCACCCCAGACCCCAGCCCCAAGACCCCAGCCCCACGCCCCACGGGCGTCCCGAATCCCGCCCCCCGCACGCCGAATCCCGATTGCCGAACGCCGAACGCCAAACCCACACTCCTCCCCCGAGACCCAAGACCCCAGACCCCAGCCCCGATCTCAACCCCTCCCTCCTCCTCGCAGAACTCCTCGACCCCGACCTCTCCCCCCTCGACCTCTGCGACATCCACGCCCTCACCCTGCGCGAACTCGAAGCCTGGCTCGACTCCCCCAACACAACCGCGGCACTCAATGCCCTCACCCGCATCGAATCCAAACGCCAGCAACTCATCACCCAGCGCGCCCAAACCACGGCCCTGAGCACGCTCGAACAAATCGCCACGCCCCCCACTTCCGCCAACCACGTCCTCACCGCCCCCCAGCAACTCCGCCACGCCGAGACCCGCCGCAAGGCCGCGTCCGCACTCCTGCGAAAACCCCACCCCACCGTCAAGAATCAAACCCGGACAATCGCCCCAATCCACCCCAAAAAGCCCTTCGAATCAGGCCCCGTCGGCGATACACTGAAACCGCCAGAACAATCTCGGTCGTATGGGATCGAGAGAGAATGCGCCGGCGTGCCCGCCGAGCCGGGTGCCGGCACACGCACAACCGCCAACGAGGAGAACCCCATGCACAAGCCGATCGCTGTCATCGCCGCCCTCTCGGCCCCGCTCGCCCCGGCCCTCGCCGACGACCTGCTCCCCACCGTCCGCGCCTCGATCCACGATGAGCCGCGCGACGACGTGGGCGACTCGTTCAACAACGCGCCGTTCGAGGGCCTGCTTCGCGTGCAGTCGTTCCGCGCCGATCGGGCGACCGCCGAATACGACCTCTCGGACTTCGTCGGCGCAACGGTCACGAGCGCGACGATCCACGGCCAGATCTTCAACAACAACGCCGGCGGCGACTTCCCGCGCGTCTTCGAGTTCGTGGTCTACGAGGGCAACGGACAGGCCGACCTGAGCGATTACCAGATCGACGCCGTGCTGATTGGTGAAGCCTCGTGGGCGGCACCGAGCCCGCCGCTGGATTTCAGCTTCGACGCCACACAGGAGATCCAGGACGTGCTCGACAGCGGCGCGACCTTCGCTGGCCTGCGCGTCCAGGGCATCTCCGATAACCTCTTCCCCTCAATCCTCGGCGACGCGGTCACGCTGACGATCGAGGCGGTCCCCGGCTGCCCGGCGGATCTGGACGACGATGGTGACGCAGACGCCGACGACTTCTTCGCCTACCTCGATCTGTTCGTCCTGTGCGACCCCAACGGCGTCTGCGACGCCGACCTCGACGGCGACAACGACGCAGACGCAGACGACTTCTTCGCCTACCTCGACCTCTTCGTCCAGGGCTGCCCCTGAGCCGGCCAACGAGCCCGCTTCCCGGCCCCAAGAGCCAGCCGCCGGCGCTCAGCATCGCCGATCGCCACCCTCCTGAGCCGCCCCTTTCGAGGGGCGGCTCTATTTTTGCGAATCGCATCTGAACGCCGCCGTTATCATCGGGATCCTGCGCGGATTCTCTCGTTGTTCCGGGGAGTGTTTCTCATGCGTTTGATCCTGATGATTGTGTCGGCCTCGTTGGTTCTTGGGGGGTGTGCCGCTCATCACGGCGCCAAGGGTGATCCCGAGGTTGATGCCGAGAGCCATGCGAGGGGCGAGGGCAAGACGCCCGAGGAGAACCGGGTCCCGGCGGTCGCGGCGGGCGACGAGCAGCCCGATGAGGATCTGGTCGAGGCGAGTCCTGAGAAAGTACACGCCCGCGAAAGGCCGCACGAGTTGTTCGCACCGCTAAATCTGCCGACGGCCAGCGAGCGCCGGCTGGCATCGGGCGCGCCGGGGCCGGACTACTGGCAGCAGCGCGTGGATTACACGATCGACGCGGAGCTGAACGCCGACGAGCAGCACCTGGACGCGGACATGGTGGTGCGGTATCACAACAACTCGCCGCACGAGTTGACGTATCTGTGGATCCAGCTCGAGCAGAACCTGTTCAAGGACGACAGCCTGGGGACGCTGAGCCGCTCTCGCGGCGGGGTGATGCGCGAGGCCGACGAGCCGCTCAGCGGCGGGTACACGATCACCAAGGTCTGCTCGGGTAATCGGAAACTTGAGTTCACGGTGTACGACACGCTGGGACGGCTGGAGCTGCCCGAGCCGATCGAGGCGGGCGAGTGCTTCACGTTCGAGATGTCGTACTCGTTTGAGATGCCGCCGCATCTTCGGCGGATGGGCGCCGAGGAGGTGGATCAGGGGACGATCTTCGAGTACGCGCAGTGGTTCCCGCATGTGTGCGTGTACGACGACGTGTACGGGTGGAACACGCTGCCGTATCTGGGGACGGGGGAGTTTTATACGAACTATGGGGACTTTGACGTGAGGGTGACGGTGCCGCGGGATCACCTGGTGGCGGCGACGGGCGTGTTGCAGAACCCCGAAGAGGTGATGACGAGCTCGCAGATGTCGCGGCTGCTGGAGGCGATGGGCAGCGAGGAGACGGTGGTGATCCGGGAGGCCGACGAGGTCGCGGATCCGGGCAGCCGCCCGGCGGGCGAGGGGCCCTTGACCTGGCACTTCAAGGCGAGTGACGTGCGGACGTTCGCGTGGGCGAGCTCGGAGAGTTTTTTGTGGGACGCGTGCGCGGCGAAGATCACGGATCTCGAGGGCGATGCGCGGCTGGTGCTGTGCCAGAGTTTGTACCCGGTCGAGGCCGAGGAGGCCTGGGGGCCGGAGGCCGAGCAGGGCGGGAGTAGCCAGTATGTGAAGCACGCGATCGAGTTCTATAGCGATTGGCTGCATCCGTATCCGTATCCGGTGATGAGCAATATCAACGGGCCGGAGGGGGGGATGGAATATCCGATGATCGTGTTCTGCGGCGGGCGCAAGGGCAGGGGCCCGTACGGCGTGACGGACCACGAGGTCGGGCACACATGGTTCCCGATGATCGTGAATACCGATGAACGCCGGCACATCTGGATGGACGAGGGTTTTAATACGTTCATCAACGGGTATTCGAACGCCGCGTTCCGCGAACGGCAGGCCGAGCTGCATGGTGAGGACGCGGATCATGGCGGACGCCGGCGGACGGGTCGCGGCGGGCGGGGCTGGCGGTCGGCGTCGCGCGAGACGAGCCATCCGATCGCGGTGCCGGCGGATCACATGGATGGGAGGAACGTCGGGGCGCTTGGGTACAGCAAGACGGGGGTGGGGCTGCGGATCCTGCGTGAGCATGTGCTCGGGGAGGAGCGATTTGATACAGCGTTTCAGGAGTACATCCGTCGGTGGGTGTTCAAGAGCCCGCAGCCGGCGGACTTCTTCCGGACCATGGAGGACGCCGCGGGGGCGGATCTTGCGTGGTTCTGGCGGGGGTGGTTCTATGAGACGGGGGTGCTGGATTTCGGGATCAGCAATGTGTCGGTTGAGGATGGGACGCTGCGGTTCATCGTGAACAGTTACGGCGAGCAGGTGATGCCGGTGGAGTATGAGATTGTGTATGGGGATGGTTCGAGCGAGCGGGGGTTCGTGCCGGTGCAGGCTTGGTTCAGTTCGAATGAGAAGCTGGTGAGGAAGGTGATCGGGGAGCGAGCAGTGGTGCGGATTGCGGTGGATCCGGAGGGGGTGCTGCCGGATGCAGATGAGGGGGACAATGTGTGGGGGGAGAGGGAGGAGGAAGGGGAGTGAGAAGTGGCGGAGTGGCGGAGTTTGGTGCCGTGGTCTGAGCGAGTCTTCGAGCGAAGGCCACGTCTATCGTGCAATCGCGTGGCCTTCGTCGCAGAGCCTCCTCAGACCACGGCACCCAAGGCACGGTTCGATGCCGCGAGCTTGCGCTCGCGGTTCTGGTTGGAGTTGGATGATGATTCGGACGCTTTGGGTCGCGGCTTCGATCGTGTTCGTGATGCTGGCGGCGTGCTCGGAGCGGGGGCAGACTACTGGGGGGCGGCCTTACGACGGACCGAGGCTCGGGACATGGCGGGCGTGGCTGGAGACGCCGAGCGGCCCGCTGCCGTTCGGCATCGAGTTCTCCAGACAAGACGAGGACTGGTCGGCGGTCGTCGTCAACGGCGTCGAGCGGATCGATGTTGACGAAGTGGAGTATGACGGCGGGGAGTTGGTCGTGCGTTTCCCCCACTACGACTCGGAGATTCGTGGCGTGGTTCGCGACGAGGGGGGCACGCTCGATGGCGTTTGGACAAAGACACGCGGCGTGGGAAACGTCGCGGTCGTTCCGTTCAAGGCATGGCATGGCGAGCGGGATCGGTTCAAGGCGTCGTCAGAACTCTCGGCGGACGCCGGCGAGGCGCTGGCGGGGCGTTGGCGGGTTCGGTTCGCCGACAGCGAGGACGACGCGGTCGGCGTGCTGCGGGCCGAGGGCGCGACGGATGGGTCGAACGTGCAGGGGACGATTCTGACGACGACGGGGGACTATCGCTATCTCGCGGGGCTCGCCGAGGAGCATCGGCTGCGGCTGTCGTGCTTTGACGGCGCGCACGCGTTTCTCTTCGACGCGGAGGTCCGGGATGATGGGTCGCTCTCGGGGACGTTCGCTTCGGGAGACTGGTACAGCGTCGCGTGGACGGGCGTGCGGGATGCGTCGGTGGAGTTGCCGGACATGTTCGGCGAGACTTCTTGGGAGGAGGAGGCGGATCTGTCGGCGGTGGTGTTTCGCGATCTGGAGGGGAACTCGGTGCGGCTGACGGATGAGGCGTTCCGGGACAAACCAACGCTCATTAAAGTGACGGGGACGTGGTGTCCGAACTGCAATGACGCCGCGCCGTTTTTGGCGGATTTGCACCGGCGGTATCGGGACCGGGGGTTGCAGGTGGTCGCGCTGGCGTTCGAGCTGACCGAGGACTTCGAGCGCAGCGCGCGACAGGTTCGGCGGTTCAAAGAACGGCACGGAATCGAGTTTGACGTGCTGATCGCGGGGTTGAGCGACAAGGACAGGGCGAGTGCGTTTCTGCCGGTGCTGGATCGGGTGCGGAGCTATCCGACGACGATCTTCATGGACGCCGACGGCAACGTGCGGGGGATTCATACGGGGTTCACGGGGCCGGCGACGGGGGAGGCGTATGTGGAGATGAAGGCGGAGTTTGAGGGGTTGATCAAGGGGATGTTGGAGTAGGGGCGAAGAGACGAACAAAGACTACACGAACTTTGATTTCTTCGAAAAATGGAGATTCACCACAACTGGAGGGAAAGGGCCGGGACGGGCTGTCGGAGCCAGGTGTATGCAAGTCGGATTTCACCACGGAGTGACACGGAGTTGCACGGAGTCAGGATCGTCGCCGGGCTCGAGCATCAACTCCGGACTCTGTGTCACTCCGTGCAACTCCGTGGTGCCTCCAATCCCTTTGTCTCTGCGGCCTCAGTGGTGAAAAGCCTCTGAGAGTTCGCGGGACCTTGAGCCCATTGCCCATTGCCCGCCGCCAGTTGCCAACGCCTGTTGCTCATCCCCTCTCGATCGACTCGACGACGCCGTCGCGGAAGGTGATGGCGACCTCGGAGACGATGGTCTTTTCCGAGCCGCCGGCGAAGATGAGGAAGACGGCGCCGCCGGATTCCTTTTCCTCGCGCCAGCGGTAGGTCCAGCGTTCGGTGCCGTCGTCATTGGCCTTGCGGGTGGTGGGCGGGCCGAGGGTGCGTTGGACGTCGGCCTGGGTGGTCTGGCCGGGCTCGATGTTGAAGAGGTCTTCCTTGGCGACGTAGGCGCCGGAGATGGTGGACTCGTGCCCGGAGACGACGAGGCAGCCGGGGAGGATGGCGGCGGCGGCGAGGAGGGGGAGGGCGAGTTTCATGGTGTTTCTCCTGTTGGGTTCGGGTGATTGGGAGGCCGGTTGGTTGGGTTTCAGGGTCTGGGGTGTGATTGTACGCTAAGTTAGTGAATGCAAACCATGGGGTTGCAGGGATCGCGCGAGGTTTGAGATTTGATTCGCCCAGGAGGTGGGTGGCGTTACGGGTGATGCGGGATTTCTTGGTGGGAAGCACCAGCCGCCCAGGGCGGCGGCTGGTGGCACGGGGTCGGCTACATTGGGGGTATGACGCGATATGACGAGTTTCGGCGGTTCCGCGAGGAACTGAATGAGAAGATTCTGAGGCGGGGCACCACGCATACCAAGCGGTTTTTCACGCTGGACACCAAGGTGTACGAGGGCGACACGGCGCTCTCGGCGAAGACCAAGGAACTGCTGGGACTTTGCGCGAGCATGGTGCTGCGGTGCGACGACTGCATCGCGTATCACATGGACCAGGCGGTGCGGGGTGGGGCGAGCGATGAGGAGCTGTTCGAGACGTTCGATATCGCGCTGCTGGTCGGCGGGTCGATCGTGATTCCGCATCTGCGGCGGGCCGTGGAGTTCTTGGAGGAGTGCAGGGAGAGGCAGTAGGCAGTAGGCAGTAGGCAGTGGGCACTGGGGGATTGGGGCGGTTGTGGGGCGAGCATGATCGCGTGAGAATGCCGTGAAGGATGTGCGCCGGGGCGTAGACGGGGGCGGAATTGGGATAGGCTGGTGGCATGACACGGATGGATGGCGGGTCGACGCGGCGGGATTTTCTGCTCAGGGCAGGAGCGTTCGGGCTGGGGTTCGCGGGGTTGTCGCGGGCGATGGCACGGGCGGCGGTTGATGGGAGATTGCCGCTGGATAGCTCGGCGGGGTTTGGGCCGCTGGTGGAAGATCCGGCGGGGGTGTTCGATCTGCCGGCGGGGTTTGGGTATCGGGTGGTCTCCCGGTCGGGGGATCGGATGGATGACGGGCTGGTGGTGCCGGGTAAGCCCGATGGGATGGCGGCATTCGCGGGGCCGGACGGGCTGACGGTGATCGTACGGAACCAGGAGATGGAGCGGGTGCATCGCCCGAGCCCGTTCGGGGAGGGGCACGAGCTTGTCGAGCGGATTGGGCGGGAGAGGTTGTACGACGCGGGGACGGGGTCGCAGCCGAGCTTCGGCGGCACGACGACGGTTGTGTATGACACTCGCTCGCAGGAGGTGAAGAAGCAGTTCTTGAGTCTGGCGGGGACGGAGCGGAACTGCGCCGGCGGGCCGACGCCCTGGGGGTCGTGGCTGAGTTGTGAGGAGTCGGTGACGCGCAGCGGCGGGCGGTATGCGAAGGACCATGGATATGTGTTCGAGGTGGCGGCGCGGGCGGAGGTGGGATTGGCGGAGCCGACGCCGCTGGTGGAGATGGGGCGGTTCTATCACGAGGCGTGCTGCGTGGATCCGCGCAGTGGGGTCGTGTATATGACCGAAGATCGGAGCGATGGACTGTTGTATCGGTTCGTTCCCAATGTCGCGGGGAAGCTGCGCGAGGGGGGGCGGTTGCAGGCGCTGGCGGTGCGGGGGCGCGCGAGTCTGGACACGCGGAACTGGCGGGTGACGACGGTGCGGGCGGGAGAGAAGGCGCCGGTGGGGTGGATCGATATCGAGGATGTGGAGAGCCCGGACGACTCGCTGCGCGTGCAGGGGTTTGACAAGGGCGCGGCGAAGTTCGCGCGGGGCGAGGGGATGTGGTGGGCCGACGGGGCGGCGTACTTCGCGTGTACGAACGGGGGGCGGGCGCGGGTCGGGCAGATCTTTCGGTATGCGCCGTCGGCGCATGAGGGGACGGGGGGCGAGGAGGAGTCGCCGGGGACATTGGAGCTGTTCGTCGAGAGCCCCGGCAAGAGCGTCATTGAGAACGCGGACAACATCACGGCGAGCCCGTGGGGAGATCTGTTCGTGTGCGAGGACGGGTCGGGGGATCAGTTCCTGCACGGGATTACGGGCGCGGGAGAGATCTACCGGTTCGCGCGCAACGCGCTGAGCGGGTCGGAGCTGGCGGGGGTGACGTTCAGCCCGGACGGGACGACGATGTTCGTGAATCTCCAGCACGATGGGCTGACGCTGGCGGTGACGGGGCCTTGGAGGTAGGAAGACTCACCGCGGAGGGCGCGGAGCGGGAGGTTGGGAGGGGCGACCTATCCTCCGGGCCTATGGCGGGATCGGTGGTTGTGATCGGGTCGTTCGATGGGGTGCATGTGGGGCATGCGTCGCTGGCTTTGCGTGCGCGGGAGGTCGCGGCGGGGTTGGGCGACGGCACGCGGGTGGTGGTGCTTGCGTTCGATCCGCATCCGTTAAGTGCGTTGCGCCCGGAGGCGTGTCCGGCGCGGCTGAGCACGTTTGCGCAGCGCCGGGAGTGGTTCGAGGGGCTGGGGGCGGATGAGGTCGTGCGGCTGCGGCCGACGGCTGAGCTCTTGGGGATGAGCCCCGAGGCGTTCTGCGCGTGGCTCATTGATGAGCATGGCATTCGGGGGATCGTGGAGGGGCCGGACTTTCGGTTCGGGGCGCGGCGCGCTGGGGATGTCGAGACGCTGCGCCGGCTGGGCGGAGCAATGGGGTTTGGGGTCGAGATTGTCGAGCCGGTCGAGGTGGATCTGAGCGATCAGACGGTTGCGCTGGCGAGCAGTTCTTCGGCGCGGTGGCTGATCGCGCACGGGCGGATGCTGGATGCCCGGCGGGTGCTGGGGCGGACGTATCAGCTTGTCGGCGAGGTCGTGCGGGGGGATCGGCGGGGGCGGGGGCTGGGGTATCCGACGGCGAATCTGTGGACGGAGCTGTTGTTGCCGGCGGATGGGGTGTATGCGGGCCGGGCGATATTGGATGATGATCGCGAATACGACGCGGCGTTGAGCGTCGGCACGAACCCGCATTTCCATGAGGATGGGACGATCGAGCGTCGGGCCGAGGCGTATTTACTGGATGTCGATCGCGAGGGGGGCGCGATCGCGGGGCTGAGCGAGTATGGCTGGACGTTGCGGTTGGATGTGCATGCGTGGATGCGTGAGCAGATGACATTCGATGGGGTCGAGGCGCTGGTGGGGCAGATCGAGCGGGACGTGGGGCGGGTTTCGGGGCTGATCGGCGACGCCGAGCGGGCGAGCCGGGTGCTGGAAGAGGCGAGGCTCGCCAGGAGCGGAGGGTCGGTTGGCTGAGTGGGCGACGAACGTTTCGATCGAGGAGCTTGGCGCGTGGCTGGAGGGTGGGCACCGATTCGCGGTGTTGACGCACACCAAGCCCGACGGGGACGCGGTGGGCTCGACGATTGCTCTTGTGCGGGCGTTGCGGGTGGTGTGCGAGCGCAGCGGCGGGGATCCGTCGCGGATCATGGCGCACTTTGCGGGGGGGACGCCGAGGTGGATCGGGGACGTGGCGTTCGAGGATGAGTATCAGACGGCGAACGTGAGCGAACTGGAGGCGCTGGATCCGGATCGGATCGTGGTGTGCGACACGGGGGCGTGGAGCCAGTTGCGCGAGGTTGCGCCGTTTCTCGAGGAGCGAGCGGAGCGGATCGCGATCGTGGACCATCATGTGACGGGGGATGGGGAGATCGGGGATCGGCGGTTGATCGAGACGGACGCCGCGGCTGTTTGTCAGCCGGTGGCGCGGTTGTGCGCGCGGCTGCTTGGATCGACCGTTGCCGATCTGGCGAGTGAGATCGCCGAGGTGCTGTATCTGGGGATCGCGACGGATACGGGGTGGTTCCGGCATTCGAACGTGAGCCCGTCGGTGTTGCGGGACGCGGGGGAGCTGCTGGGGGCGGGGGTGGACCACGCGCGGCTGTATCAGCGGACCGAGCAGCGCGACCCGGCGGGGCGGATCCTGCTGATGGGGCGAGTGCTGGCGGGGATGGAGCTGCACCATGGCGATCGGCTGGCCGTGCTGCGGGTGCTGCTGCGCGATGTGCATGAGGTCGGATTGGAGCCGGGGCAGACGAGCGGGCTGGGGGATCAGGCGATGAATATCGCCAGCGTGCGGGTGTGCGTGACGCTGACCGAGACGGGGGAGGATCCGGCGCTGACCAAGGTTTCGATGCGTTCCAAGGAGGGAGACGGCGCGGTGGATGTCGCGGCGATCGCGCGCGAGGTCGGGGGCGGCGGGCACGCGCGGGCGGCGGGGGCGCGGGTTCCTGGCGAGATCGATGAGGTCGCGGCGGGGTTGGTGGAGGCGATCGGGAGGGCGCTCGGGGTTTGAAGAAGTGGCGGAGTGGCAAAGTGACGGGGTGAGTGGGAGCGTCTGATAAGTATTTCGGAGTGGGAGTGGCTTGGGCAGGACGTGGTTCTGTACAATATTGTGTACAGAGGAGGTAGCCATGATCCGGAGCAGTGACATCACGAGCCTGAGCGAGTATCGCAAGCACCTGCGCGAGCACCATGATCGGATCCGCCGGAGCAAGCGGCCGCTGTATGTAACGAGCAATGGGGAGACCGATGCGGTGGTGCTGAGCCCGGAGGCGTTTGATGAGTTGGTGGAGCAGTTGGAGATCGCCGAGAGCCTTCGGATGATCGATCGGAGCCGGGAGGACATCAAGGCCGGACGAGTTCAGCCGTTTCGCGACGCGATCCGCGACATTGCGGACGAACTCGGGCTGAAACTCGACCGATGACGTATCGCGTTGCAATGACACTCTCAGTGAAGCGCCGGGTGCTGGAGCAGGCACGCTATATCGCCGAGCAAGGTGGTTCACCGCAGAATGCCGACGCCTGGCTGGCGCGTGTCTTCGATAGCTTCCATGCGCTGGAGGAGTTTCCGAGGTGGTGTCCTCTCGCGGTCGAGAGCGAGTTGTGCGGAGACGAGATCCGGGTGCTCAACATCGATGGCTTTCTGTTGCTCTTTGAGATCGATGACGACGCGAGGGTCGTCAGGACGGTGAGCGCGCGGCATGGCGTCCAGATGCCTGAGGAGCCATCGTGACACTGAGCAACTGGTGAACAGCATGAACTCCGGTGAATCAGGGAAACCTCGTCGCGCCCCGCGGTTCAAGAAGCCGGCGCTTCGGGTGTTTCCGACGACGTTGTGGGAGTATCCGAGCCAGCATTACCATAGCGAGAGTGTGGGGCCGATCCAGGGGGATCCGGACTATGCGGGGGCGACACCGAGTTGGGTGATCTGGCAGGTCTTGCAGCGGTATACGCGCGAAGGGGACGTGGTGCTGGATCCGATGTGCGGGTCTGGGACGACCCTCGACGTGTGCAAAGATCTGAAGCGCGAGGGGATCGGGTTTGATCTTGCGCCGAGTCGCGGGGACATCCGGCGGGGCGATGCGCGGGAGATCGAGTTGGCGGGTGAGAGCGTGGACTTTGTGTTCGTGGACCCGCCGTACTCGACGCATATTGACTATTCGGACGATCCGGCGTGCATCGGGAAGCTGGACGCGTCGGCGGAGAGCAAGCCGGGCGACTGCGCGGGTCCGGGTGGGGGCGCGGGGCCGGAGGTCGTTCGGGGCGAGGCGTACTACGAGGCGATGGAGGAGGTGATCTGCGAGATCCATCGCGTGATGAAGAATCGGCGGTACATGGCGCTGTATGTGAGCGACTCGTGGCGGAAGCGCAAGGGCAAGAAGGGCGGGGGCGGGGGCGTGTTCATGCCGATCGGGTTCGAGCTTTTCAGCATCCTGCGCGATTACTTCGAGTCGATCGATATCTGCTGCGTGGTGCGGAACAACGCGAAGCTGGCGAGGGGGAACTGGCGGAAGGCGGCGGAGGAGGAGAACTTTTTTCTGCGCGGGTTCAACTATCTGTTTATCATGAAGAAGGCGGAGGATCGGCGGTGAGTGCCTGTGTTTGCGCGATGAGGGTGGGTAGGGAACGGAGAACCGGGAGGCGCCCTCCCTTCTATGAGAATCCCGTTGCAGTCAAGCGAACGTTCCCAATCTTCTATCCGAGCTCACCTTTCGGCTGCCCATATGGGTGGTTTCGAGGGGCCATCGCGATTGCCCAATCTGACGGCCGAGGTGGT
>JAJDDM010000043.1 GCA_029260315.1 Phycisphaerales bacterium
ACCACCTCGGCCGTCAGATTGGGCAATCGCGATGGCCCCTCGAAACCACCCATATGGGCAGCCGAAAGGTGAGCTCGGATAGAAGATTGGGAACGTTCGCTTGACTGCAACGGGATTCTCATAGAAGGGAGGGCGCCTCCCACTCCTACCCCACTCTCCCGTTCCTCATCGTTCACAACGCCGGGTGCCATGGCCGCTGCCCTGAGCGGCTCTGCCGATGCAACCAAAGCCATCACGCTCCCTCACCCCGTCAACCCCCAGAACCACCGATCCGACTCCGAATCACACACCTCAGACCACCCGTTGTTGGCATCACAACACCCCGCGTTTCGATCCGCACACGACTCCGGCGCGGTTCGGTACACTGCGCGGATCCGCGATTCACATCCTCAGGGGACCCGCCATGGAACAGCTCATCGACCTCTGGCTGCCGATCCTGCTCTCCACCGTCGCCGTCTGGTTCGCCTCGGCTCTCTTCTGGATGGTCCTGCCCCACCACCGCAAGGACATGGAGCCGCTCCCGGACGAAAACGCCCTCATCGCCTCGCTCAAGGCACAGGGCGCACAGCCCGGGAGCTACATGTTCCCCTTCTGCGCCCACAAAGCAGCGCACAAGGACGCCGAGCTCACGCGTAAGTGGAAGGAAGGCCCGTCCGGCTTCATGACAATCCTCGGCAACCAGAACATGGGCCGCAACATGATCCTCTCCATGCTCGTCTACCTCGTCATCAGCATCTTCGTCGCCTACATCTCCTCGGAGGCCCGCGCCCCGGGCGCATCCTTCGGCGCAGTCTTCCAGATCACCGCCACCGCCTCTGTCATGGCCTACCTCTTCGGCTGGATGGGCGGCGCAATCTGGTTCCACATGTCCAAGAACGCCTGGATCGCCAACACCATCGACTCCGTCGCCTACGGCCTGATCACCGGCCTCATCTTCGCGCTGCTCTGGCCGGGAGCGCCCGCCGCGGGTTGAGAACGATGCGCCTCGAGAGTCACGCAGAAACCGGCCCACCGCCGCCCGGACGCGCGCCGCCATGCCGCAACCGGCGTACGCTCGCCGACCATGAGTGAAGGACTGCGAGTCATCGGGGCCGGGTTCGGCAGAACGGGAACCCTGTCCCTGAAGGTCGCCCTCGAACAGCTCGACCTCGGTCCGTGCTATCACATGATCGAGCTGCTCAAAGATAGCTCACGCGTGGAACACTGGCGACGGGCCCAGGCAGACAAGGACACCGACTGGGACGCGCTCTTCGCCGGCTACGCCTCGGCCGTCGACTTTCCCGTCTGCCTCTATTACGAACAACTGATGCACCACTACCCGCACGCGAAGTTCGTCCTGACCGTGCGCGACACCGAGAGCTGGTACGCCAGCGCCAGCCAGACGATCATGACGATCCGCCCGACCCGCAGGCAAGCCCTGCGCTTGATGACGCGGATGCCGTTCTCGCGCCGGGCGCGCGAGCTGGCAAAGGTCGGCGCTCACAACGCGAAGATGATCCGCAGGCTCGGGAAGGGCGAGGACGCCAAGCGGGCGTACGAGGCGCACAACGCGCAGGTGCGCGAGGCCATGCCCGCCGATCGCCTCCTGGAGTTCTCGGTGAAGCAGGGCTGGGGGCCGCTGTGTGAGTTTCTGGAAGTGAACGAGCCCGAAGCGCCGTTTCCGCGGGTCAACGAGCGCGGGGCGTTCCGCGATCTGATCTTGCCCTTGTTCTCGTGAGAGGTCTTACACGAGAACCGCGGGGCAGACTCGGGCGCGATGCGCGCAGCGATCCGGACATGCGCGGGCTCCGGCCACCGCCGGGCGGTATCGCCTGACGCAACCGTCGGCGGGATGCCACCGCCACCGAAAACGCCCGCGTGCGCGATCAGTACCCCGCCTCTTTGTCGACCGTGTTCAGCAGAGGCTCGCCCGCGCCGAACCGCCGGACGTTCTCTTTGGTCAGGGCCCAGCGACGGGCCGTCGTGAGAGACGCGATCGAGGCGACGTGCGGCGTGATGACGACGTTCGGCTCGCTCCAGAGCGGATGATCGCCGGGCAGCGGCTCGGGATCCGTGACATCCAGACACGCCCCGCCCACATGGCCCGATCGCAACGCGCCCAGCAACGCCTCCTGGTCCATGATGGCCCCGCGAGCGATGTTGATCACATATGCGCCCGTCTTCATCGCGGCGAAGGCCTCCTCATCGAACAGGCCCCGCGTCTCCTCCGTGAGCGGCAGGCAGATCGCGACGACGTCAGCCTGCCCAAGCATCTCATGCAACTGCTCGGGCGTCCCCTGCACATCGACGTAATCCGGCTTGAGAGCAAGCGACCGGCGCGACGCGATCACCCGCATATCAAAGCCCTTGGCCCGCTTGGCGATCTCCGAGCCGATCCCGCCGAGCCCGACGACGAACATCGTCCGCCCTCGCAGCGCGATCGGCTCGGGCGTGATATCGCCCCGCACCCACCGCCCCTGCCGCTGATGCTCCTCGTGGTGCCGCAACGAGCGGGTCAGCGTGAGGAGCATGGCAAACGCATGATCCGCGATCGCCGGGCCATGCACCGCCCGCATGTTGGTCAGAACCACCCCGCCATCATTCCTGAGCGTGTCATCGAGAATCCAGTTGACGCCCGCCGAGGGAGACTCGACCCAGACGAGATTGGTCGCCGCGGCGTGGAACTCGGGCGAGTAGAAACGCCCGTCGACGGCGTGGGCCTCGGCGGCGTGCTCCAGCGCCTCGCCCCGGCTGGAGACCGTGACGACGTTGACGTTGGGGGCGACCTCCTTGAGTTCGGCGAGCTGCTCCTCGGAGAGGTCGGGGGCGATGTAGGTGAGCGTGGGCGAATTGCTGGGATCGGAGATGCGGTACGCGACCGCGGCGTTGCGGGTGGAGCCGATTGTTGTGGGGTCGGGCTGGGTCGCCTGGGTTGCGGCAAGGAGCGCGAGAATGGCGGCGAGGATGAGGGTGTGCATGGAGGGAGGATACCGGAGCGCCCGTGTTGTCGATGGGCGTCCTGGAACGGCACCGGGCAAGGTCCTGGGCCGAGGAGTTCGGGGCGGGGGTTGGTATGCTGGGAGATCGAAGGGAGGCCGAGATGAACGAGCGGACGAGGCGGGAGTTCCTGATAGCGACAATGGCCGCGGCGGGCGGCGCGCTCGGCTTGGCGGGTACGGCGGGCGGGGGATGGCTCAGCAATCAAGGTCTGGAACTCGAGAAGCGCCGGCTCGGCAAGACCGACATGCGCGTCAGTGTGCTCGGCTTCGGCGGGGCCGAGATCGGGTTCAACAGGACCGAGCAGGAGCGGGTGGACAGGCTGCTCAACTCGGCGATCGACCAGGGGCTGGATGCGATCGATACGGCAGAGTGCTATGCCGACTCGGAGGTCGCTATCGCCAATGCGGTGGCCCATCGGCGGGACGAGTATTACCTGTTCACGAAGGTCGGGCACTGGCCGCGGGGTGGGGGCGGCGAGGGGTGGAGCACGACCAGCGTCATGGAGACGATCGAGCGGAGCCTGAAGCGGCTAAAGACCGAGTATGTAGACCTCGTGCATCTGCACTCGTGCGGGATCGATGTGCTGGAGAGGGGCGACGTGATCGATGCGCTGGAGAAAGCGCGCGAGCAGGGCAAGACGCGGTACATCGGGTATAGCGGGGACTCGCTTGCCGCGAAGTTTGCGGTGGAGACGGATCGGTTCGACACGCTGATGACCTCGATCAGTTTCTGCGATCAGGAGGCGATTGATCTGACACTGCCCTTGTGCCGGGAGCGGGGCATGGGGGTGATCGTGAAGGGGGGGATCGCCAACGCGGTGTGGCGGTATGACAGCAAGCCGGAGAATGGGTACCACGTCGAGTATTGGAATCGGATGAGCACGCTGGGGTACGAGTTCACGAGCGCGGAGAATCGGGGGAAGACGGGGCCGGAGGGGCCGGCGGGGATCGCGCTGCGGTTCGTGCTAGGGTTGCCCGGGGTGCATACGACGGTTGTGGGGACGACGAATCCGGCGCGGTTTGCGCAGAACGCGGCGTTGATCGAGGCCGGGCCGCTGAGCGCCGAGCGGGTGGAGGGGATTCGCAGGCGATGGAAGGAGGTTGCGCCGGAGAGCTGGGTCGGGCAGGTGTAGGGTCGTCGATTTGACGGGTCGGGGTGGTGGGCATCGAGATCGCGGGACCGATCTCTGTGACGCGGCGTGTGTTCAGTTCCACATCGACATTATGGTCGCGGGGGGGTTGGAGGCACCGAGATCGCAGAGCTGTTCCGACCGGGGACATGGTTGTTGGTCGCTTTGGTGTTGGCGTGCGGCGTTCGGTTGGGCGTGGGTGGGTTTGTTGCGCGATGAGGTTGTGAAGGGTTGGCAGAAGAGGTAGACGCCCGCC
>JAJDDM010000044.1 GCA_029260315.1 Phycisphaerales bacterium
CGCGGGGCGAGTTGGGGGGAAGCCTCGCCGTTGCTGGGGGCGAGTTCGTGGGGCGGTTCGGGGTGGCGGGGGAGGTGCCGAGGGGGGAGAATGGGTTCGGGTATGACCCGTTGTTCCTGGTTGCGCCGGAGTTTGAGCGGACGAGCGCGGAGATGGACTCAGCAGAGAAGAACTCCTTGAGTCATCGGGCGCGGGCGGCTCAAGCTCTGGCGAAGATCCTCCGATCCGTACAGTTGAGATGAAGATACTGCTCGCACGAGTTGGGGTCGATTCGGCCTACGGAGGGTGGAGTGCGGTGCGCGACCGGCTGGAAGCCGGTCCCACCGAGCGCATCGGCCCAAAGGCATCGGCTTGCGCGGGGTCAGCTTTCCTTGTTGTTCTCGTCCTTGACCTCGTACTCGGCGTCGATGACGTCGTCGTCGCTTGAGGCGTCGTCGGACGACTGATCGGTTGCGCCGCCCGCGGCCGTGTCCTGGGCCGCGGCTTCGTAGACGACCTTGCCGAGCTCCATCGACGCGGTCTCGAGCTCCTTGATCGCGGCGTCGATCGGCGGGCCCTCGTCGCCCTTGATCTTGTCCTCGAGGTTCGAGAGCGCGCTCTCGACGTTGCTGCGGACATCGGGGGTGACCTTGTCGCCGTGCTCCTCGAGCGTGCGCCGGGTCTGGGCGACGATGCCGTCGGCCCGGTTCTTGAGATCGACGAGCTGGCGGTGGCGCCGGTCTTCCTCGGCGTGGGCCTCGGCGTCGGCCTTCATCTGCTCGATCTCGCTCTCGTCGAGCCCGCCGGAGTCGGTGATCGTGATGTCCGCCTTCTTGCCGGTCTTCTGCTCGGTCGCGGTGACCGTGAGGATGCCGTTGGCGTCGATGCTGAACTCGACCTCGATCTGCGGCATGCCGCGGGGCGCCGGGGGGATGCCGGAGAGGTCGAACTGCCCGAGCAGGCGGTTGTCCTTGGCGAACTCGCGCTCGCCCTGGAGGACGCGGATGGTGACGCTGTCCTGGCTATCCGCGGCGGTCGAGAAGACCTCCTTCTTGCTGGTCGGGATGGTCGTGTTCTTCTCGGTGAGACGGGTCATGACGCCGCCGAGGGTTTCGACGCCCAGGCTCAGCGGCGTGACGTCGAGCAGGAGGACGTCCTTGACGTCGCCTCGCAGCACGCCGCCCTGGATGGCGGCGCCGACGGCGACGACCTCATCGGGGTTGACGCTCTTGTTGGGCTCCTTGCCGAAGATCTCCTTGCAGACCTCCTGGACCTTTGGCATGCGCGTGGAGCCGCCGACGAGGACGATCTCGTCGATCTTGGAGGGATCGAGCTTGGCGTCCTTGATGGCCTGGAGGCAGGGGTCGCGCAGGCGGTTGAAGAGATCCTCGCAGAGGCTCTCGAACTTGCTGCGCGTGATGGTCATCTGCAGGTGCTTCGGCCCGTTCTGGTCGGCGGTAATGAACGGGAGGTTGACGCTGGTCTCCTGACCAGTAGAGAGCTCGACCTTGGCCTTCTCGGCGGCCTCCTTGAGGCGCTGCATCGCCATCGCGTCCTTGGTGAGGTCGATGCCTTCTTTGTTCTTGAACTCCGCGGCGATGTGGTTGATGAGCTTCTGGTCCCAGTCGTCACCGCCGAGGTGGGTGTCGCCGTTGGTGGAGAGAACCTCGAAGACGCCGTCGCCGACGTCGAGGATGGAGATATCGAACGTGCCGCCGCCGAGGTCGAAGACGGCGATCTTTTCGTTTGCCTTCTTCTCCATGCCGTAGGCGAGTGCCGCGGCGGTGGGCTCGTTGATGATGCGTTCGACGGTGAGGCCGGCGATCTCGCCGGCGTCCTTGGTCGCCTGGCGCTGGGAGTCGTTGAAGTAGGCGGGGACGGTGATGACGGCGCGGGTGACGTCTTCACCCAGGTAGTCCTCGGCGACCTTCTTGAGTTCCTGGAGGATGAAGGCGGAGATCTGCTGAGGGGTGTACTCCTTGTCGCGGACGTTGACCTTGACGAAGTCCTCCGGCCCGCCGGTGATCTCGTAGGGGATGAGCTTCTCTTCGGAGCCGACCTCGTTGTGGCGGCGGCCCATGAAGCGTTTGATCGAGTAGATGGTGTTCTTGGGGTTGGTGACCTGCTGGTGCTTGGCGGGCTGGCCGATGAGGCGTTCGCCCTTCTCGGTGAAGGCGACGACGCTGGGGGTCGTGCGGTTGCCCTGGCTGTTGATGAGGACCTTGGGCTGGTCGCCCTCCATGACGGCGACGACGGAGTTGGTCGTGCCGAGGTCGATGCCGATGATCTTGCTCATGGTGCGTTCCTTACAGTGGGGATGCGGGTTGTATCGGCCCGCCAGGGGCGTTGCTCCGGGGCCAGTATGCCTAATGCAACGCCGATGCCAGAGACTTGGAGCGGCGGACGCGGCGTCGTGCGGGCGTCTCGACGGTTTCGGGGGCCTGAGCATGGCCCGATGCGCCGAGGTGGACCCATAGGCGGCGGGTTTCTGCCGTTCTGGCAGGGGATTTATCCGTATATCGGCGAAGGTCGTTCGATCGAGCCTTCATGCCTCGCGGCGGGCCCTCTGCGAGCCATCGACGGGGCGTGGCGGGTGATAGTCTCCGTGGATGGAGACACCTTCACAGTCCGCAGGCGCGCAGTCCGCGAGCGTTTCGACGAGCCCGGCGATCCTTGGGACGGCGCGGGTCGTGCTGGCGTTCGATGTCGCCGACGCGATCGATCTGGACCATGCCGAGCGCCTGGTCGAGTCTGGTCGGACGCGCGCGGGGATGGGGCACTCGCGCCGGGCGCCGGCGTACTTGGCGGTGGACCCGCCGCCGTTGCGGGTGTCGCGGACGGACGAGCCGATCGAGATCGGGCAGATGCGGACGCGCGAGGCTGTCGAGCTGACGCTCTATGACTTCGGGGCGATCTCGGTGGCGTACGAGATCGAGTTGGACTGCGCATTGGGCGAGTTGCGGGGGCTGGCCGATGCGCTCTATGACAACGAGGCGCTGGCGGGGCGGGCCCGCGCGAGTGCCGAGCGATTGCTCGGCGAGCTCGGTCCGGCGATCGAGGGGGCCGGCGTGGGCGAGGCGGTCGAGGACTATGTGATCTATCGCGTTGCGCCCGCGGATGGCGCCCGCGCGCCGGCGTTCGTCGAGGCCCAGCGCAGCGAGATCGCCCAGATCCTGCGCGCGGAGGTCGAGCCGCTCTCGCCGGGGGAGATCGGCGAGGTGATGGATGGGACGCGCTCGTTCGGGCTGAACGACGCGATCGTGATCGACTGGAACGCCGCGATGGTCGTCGATCCGAAGCCAGAGGACACGGTCGTCGTGCTGGAGTTCGCGAACGTCGAGCTGCTGGAGATGCGGCACCTGGACGACAAGCTGGATGAGAACCTGGATCGGGCGTTCGGGGAGCTGAGTCGGCGGAGCTGGAGGGATTGGCTGCCGGTGGGCTCGCCGATGCGGGCGCAGGTGGAGGAGCTGGCGCAGTTGCGCTCCGACGGGGCGCGGATGTTCGAGGGGGTGAACAACGCGCTCAAGCTGCTGGGGGATCAGTATCTGGCGCGCCTGTACCGCCTCGCCGCGGATCGCCTGGGCACCGACGCGTGGGACGCGAGCATCCTGCGCAAGCTCGATGCGTTGGAGAGTCTGAACGAAAAGCTGGGGCAGATGCACACGCATCGGCGGATGGAGATCCTGGAGTGGATCATCATCGTACTGATCGCGCTGTCGATGGTGCAGGCGGTGGTGATGGGGAAGTAGTGGGGGAGGCTGAAGGGCGACTGGGGCGGTGGGGCGATTCGTGGGCGGTTTGACTTTCTTGGAGTGGGCTTCGTATATTTCAGAAATATTTGAAAGCCGCTGCGGGTTGGGCGGGAGGCGGTTCGGCGTGGGTCCAGGACTCGCGCGGGCCGCGGCGTCTAGGAGACTCCGCTGGCGTGCGCGGATCGCGATTCAGAGCGGATTGGAGAGCATTGATGCCGACGACGACCGAGCCGATCAGAGCCAAGCGGAGACCGGTCGTGGTTTCGGCGGGATCCGGTCGCGGCGAGGGTGGCCTGGAGGCGATCCGGGAGAAGGTGCTCGCCGGCGAGCGGCTGACGCTCGATGAGGGCGAGGTGCTGTATCGCACGCCGGATCTGTGGGGCGTCTTGGAGCTCGCGGATCTGGTGCGTCGGCGGCTGCACGGCGACGTCGCGTATTACAACATCAACCGTCACCTGAACTACTCGAACGTGTGCGCGCTGTCGTGCAAGTTCTGCGAGTTCTACCGCAAGAAGGGCCAAGACGGGGCGTACACGCGGGACATGGAGTATGTCGCCGCGGAGACGCGCAAGGCGGTCGAGAATGGCGCGACGGAGATCCACTCGGTTGGGGGGCTGCATCCGTATTTGCCGTTTGACTACTACGTCGATCTGGTGCGGACGATGCGGGAGACGGCGGACGGTAGCACCGGCTTCCAGCCGGTCGGAGCGACGGAGGATAAGGCTGAACTCGGACCGGCTGGAAGCCGGTCCCACCAAGACCGACCGGCTGGAAGCCGGTGCTACCCAGAGCGGGGGCGGCTGCATATTAAAGCGTTCACGGCGGTCGAGGTCGTGCATCTGGCGAAGATCGCCAAGGTCTACAAGCGCAGCGATCCCAAGGCGGGGATCCGCTGGGTGCTGGAGCGGTTGAAGGAGGCGGGGCTCGGGAGCATCCCCGGCGGCGGGGCCGAGGTGTTCGACGACCGCGTCCACGATGAGGCGTTCAAGGGCAAGATCCGCAGCGATGTCTGGCTCGATGTGCATCGCGTGGCGCACGAGCTCGGCTTGAACTCCAACGCGACGATGCTGTACGGGCACATTGAGGACCGGCGCGAGCGGCTGGTGCATATGGACATGCTGCGGCGGGCGCAGGATGAGGCGCTGGCGCGGATTGAAGCGAGCAAGCGAGCGAGCGAGAAAGCGATCAAGGGGGAAAATGCCGCGGCGACGGACACGTCACCCTGGCTCGCCGGCTCGCTTGATCGCTCGCTCGCTTCCGCCGGCTTCTTCCAGACGATCATTCCCCTGCCGTTCTTCCCAGATGGCAGCGAGCTGGAGCACTTGGCCGGGCCGAGCGGCCTGGAGAATCTGCGGACAATCGCGATCGCGCGGCTGATGCTGGACAACTTCCCGCACGTCAAGGCGTTCTGGATCATGCAGACGCTGCCGATGGCGCAGTTGATGCTCCAGGCCGGGGCCGACGACATCGACGGGACGGTGGTGTGGTACGACATCACCAAGATTCCAACGGGGGTCGGTGGCTCGAGCACGCACCAGGAGACGACGGTCAACGATCTGAAACGCGGCATCCGCGAGGCGGGGTTCGTGCCGGTGGAGCGGGACACGCTGTATCGGCGGGTGCACAGAGATGGGGAGAGGTGGTGGGTGGGGGTGTAGATTGGTTTCCAGGTGTGGTCAGCGCGTGCGCGAAGTCTAATCCAGAGCACCAACCATGCAAAGCCATGGTTGGTGGCACGGGCGCGGCGTGTCAGTCTCGATCCGCGGTCTGCATTCGAAGGCGGACCAGAAAATCGTCGAGCTCGCGGCGGGCACCCGGCGTCTCCGGCAGCGACGCTCGCTCGCTCTCTCGGTCCAGCTCGCTCTTGAGGCGTTCAAACTCGCTCTGATGGAACGCCATGTCCTGATCCGCCAGCGGCTGTTTTTCTGCGCCGGACTTTTTCGTTTCGATCAACTCGTCGATGTACGGAAGGCCGAATCGCTGATTGAGCGTGACGAGGTTGGATTCGATCTCGTGCTCGGTCATCAGGTGGATGCCGGCGAGCAGGGGGCGATAGGTGTAGAGCAGGCCCTTGACGGTGCCGTGCGCCGGGCCCGCGACACGTTTCCATTGGTGCGACGCGAAGCTGCGGAAGTGGTGGTTGTGATGCTTGGTGATGCACCGGCGAGCGATCTGCCGCAACTCGTCGAGGCGTGGGCCGCCGACGATGACCATCGGCGAGAAGATCTGTTCGAGCACATAGCCGTTCTTGTTGACGAGCATGTGGAAGAACTTTCGTACGTCGTGGGTGACGAGGTCGATTTCGACGGGGCCGTCGCGGTTCATCACCTCATGGGTCTCGCGCGGCGGCGAGATCCGGAGCATCGAACGAAGCGGCAGGACGTGAGCGCCTCGGAGGTCGTAGTCCGAATCGGGCGATTCGAAGCCGTAGAGGTGCGCACCGCTGACCGTGACGAAGAGGAGTTTGTGCGGATGGGCGTCGAGGTGAGGTCGGATCAGTTCTTCCCGTAACACCCGACAAGGTTAGCGGCCAGATCCTTCGCGGCGCGATTGTCATTCGTGCGGCGTATTCGGGCGAGCATCAACGTAATGGCATCGCGCCGAAGTGGCAGGAAACCCAGGTGTGTCCAGCCCATGGGGCACCATGTGAGATGGGGGTTGACAGTAAGAGACATCCACGTCCCCTGGCTCATCCAACTCGTTGGACCCGATGCAACTTTCGCGGCTACGGGCCATACCTGTCTCAGACGCGGAGATCGTCGCTCCTGAGCCGGGGTCAGGGGCCGCGATTGGAGCACCCCTGGAGAACATCATGATCGCGTTTCGCACGGTGTCGATTGTGCTTTGTTGTTGCGTTTGCTCGGCGGCGCGGGCTCAGCCCCAGGCGAGTGAGCCGGCGATCAACAACCTCGTCCATGCGCCGGGCACGGAGACGTGCGAGCTGGGCGAGATCGGCGTGGTCAAGGCGGGGACGGGCCAGACGCCGCTGATCCTCATTGGCGGCGCGCCCTTTGGCGCCGAGATCTGGCGGGAGTTCATGGACCGCAACGGCGAGCGATACACCATGCACGCGCTGGTGCCCGCGGGCTACGGCGGATCGAATCCGCCGGCGATGCCCGAGGACGTGACTCGCGCCGAGACCGGCGAGTGGACCGAGGCGTTCCTGCGCGGCGCGGGCGAGCTGATCGAGCGCGAGGACCTGCGCGGGGTGGTGATCGTGGGCCATCACTTCATCAGCGACTACTACGCGCTGCGCCTGGCGGAGATGTTCCCGCTGCGCGTTCGCGCGGTGGTGCTCGTCGCGCCGCAGCTCCAGGTGATCGCGTCGGCGCAGGGCGCGGATCGTGCGGCGAGGATCGGGTTCGTCAACGGGCAGCGCGTGCCGTTCTTTCGGGTCGTGACAGAGGAGGTGTGGAATCAGAACTCGTTCCCGGCCGAGGCGCTCTCGGTCGACGGGGCGCGGGCCCGGAAGCTGTTCCAGACGCAGGTCGGCGTGGCGCGACCGACGCAGATCCGATATTTCGTGGAGTACCTGGCCGGCGACGAGCCGGAGCTGATCACGAGGATCGGCACGCCGGTGACGGTGATCGCGGGCCAATCGTGGGCGATGTCGGCCGACGCCGCGATCGAGGGCGCGGTGGCGACGGCCATGAGCCAGGGCCTTGAACGCGAGCAGGCGATGGCGATGGTCATGGCCCAGATCGAGCAGCAGTTCGGGTCCAGGGAGGGGCTGGAGGAGTTCCTGCGCGACCGCCCGCGCGCGTGGGAGCTGGACGGCTGGGGTGTTGACGTGCGTGTCATCGAGATCGAAGACACCGGCGCGCTGGTCATGTTGGATCGCCCCGCGGCGTTCGACGAGGCGTTGCGCGAGGCGATCGAGCTTGAGGTTGGGGACGGATAGGCGTGCGATGAATGGGCTCGCTCGGTGGCGCTAGAGCTCGATGGTGTCGCCGAACTCCGGCAGTTCGGGCGTGAGGCGAAGCTCGCGCTCGATGAGGTCGCTCAGCGTTTTTCGCGGCTCGTTCTCGCCGTGCGTGAGCATAACCCGCGGGGCGGAGGGAGCGATGGGCGTGAGCCACTCGAGCAGCTCGGTCTGCCCGGCGTGGGCGCTGAAGCCGCCGAGGGTGTGGACGTGGGCCTTGACGCGGATGGGTTCGCCCATGATCGAGACGTTCTTCTGGCCGTCGACGAGGCGTCGGCCGAGTGTGCCCTGGGCCTGGAATCCGACGATGAGCAGGTGTGCCTGCTCCTTCCAGAGGTTGTTTTTGAGGTGGTGGAGGATGCGCCCGCCGGTGCACATGCCGCTGGCGCTGAGGACGATGACGCCGTCGCCCAGGCGGTTGATAGCCATGGATTCCTGCGGGGTGCGGGCGATGCGCAGGCCGGGGATGTGCAGGCAGGAGTCCCGCTGCTCAAGGATGGCCCGCGACTCCTTGTCGAATAGCTCCTTGTGGCGGCAGTAGAGGTCGGTCGTGGTGATCGCCATCGGGCTGTCCATGTAGACGCGGGGCTCGGTCAGTCGGCCCTGGCGGCGAAGCTCGCCGATGAAGTAGAGCAACTGCTGCGTGCGCCCCACGGCGAACGCGGGGATGATGACCTTGCCCTCGGGGGTCTGGGCGGACTCGATGATCGACACGAACTCGTCCAGCGAGTCGTCCATGGACCGGTGGTCGCGATCGCCGTAGGTGGATTCCAGGAAGACGAGGTCCGCGCGATCGAACGTGACGGGGTCTTTGAGCAGCGGCGCGCCGCGCGGCCCGATGTCGCCGGAAAAGACGATGGTGCGGGTCGCGCCGCCGTCCATGCAGATCATCTCGACGCTCGCCGAGCCCAGGATATGGCCCGCGTCGACCCATCGGCAGGTGATGCCGGGGGCGACCTCCACGGGGTGGTCGTACTCGGCGGGCTCAAATCGCGGTAGGAGACGCTCGACGTCGTCGCCGGTGTACAGCGGCTCGGCGTGTCTCGCGCCGGCGTGGCGGCGATTGGAGCGTTCGGCGTCGAGTTGTTGCAGGTGGGCCGCGTCCTTGAGCAGGATCTCGCAGAGGTCGATCGTCGCGGGCGTCGCGTAGATCGGGCCGCGATAGCCCTCTCGCGCCAGCAGCGGCGTGCGACCGGAGTGGTCGAGGTGGGCGTGGGTGAGCACGACGGCGTCGAGATCCTGCACGGCGATGGGCGGCAGGTTGCGATTGCGCTTGTCCGCGTCAGCGCCGCCCTGATGAAGCCCGAAATCGAGCAGCAGCCGAGCCCGATCGGTCTGGACAAGGTAGCACGAGCCGGTGACCTCGCCGGCGGCGCCGAAGACGCGGATCTGCATCGAGGACTCCTTCTGGGGGTCGGGGTGATACCGACGCGTTAGACTCACCCGATGCGACTCTATGTCATCCGGCACGGCAAGGCTGAGCGCGATGCGCCGAGCGGGCTCGATCGCGATCGTCGCCTGATCGACAAGGGCGAGCGGCAGGCGGCGTACCTGGCGGGGGCGCTGGCGGGGGCGGAGATCGCGCCGGAGCGGATCGTGACGAGCCCATATGCGCGGGCGTTCGAGACGGCGCGCCCGATCGCGCTGGCGCTGGATCTGGATCTGGTCACCGACGGGCGGCTGGAGGTCGGCGAGGCGGTCTCGCCGGTGCTGGATCTGATCGAGGAGCACGCGGCGAGTGGGCTGGCGATCGTGGGGCACAACCCGCAGCTTGAGATCCTGGTGTCGGCGCTCCTGGGCGGAGTGACGACGGCCCCGGTGCGGGTGCGGACGGGGGAGGCGTATGTGTTGGATGTCGACGGAGATGTGGGGCCGGGCGCGGGGGCCTTGGTTGATGTGTGGAGGATTTAGAAGTGGCAGAGTGGCGAAGTGGGCCGGTGACAGATGCGCTATTGCATGATTTCCTCGAGTGCTTCGATCAGGCGGTTGATTTCTTCGGTTGTGTTATAGTGGACCATGCTGGCGCGAACGACGCCGTCGGCGGGGTCGAGCCCGAGGGCCTGGCAGAGTCGGCGGGAGTAGAAGTGGCCGAAGCGGATACCGAGGCCCTTGGCGCAGACGCGCTCGGCGATCTCGCGTGAGGACTGGCCCTTGCGGACGAAGCTGATCGTGGGAACGCGGGTTGCGCCGGCGTTGTCCGGGCCGATGATTGTGATGTCGCCGCGCGATCGCAGGTAGTTGATTACGCGGCGCTGGAGCGGGAGTTCCAGCTCGATCATTGTCTCAAAGGCGCGATCGACGGTTGAACGATCGAACTCGGCGGGCTCGTTGTCTTCGCCGTTTTCGCTGGCGAGCACGCGGAGGTAAGGCCACAGACCGAGCACCGCGGCGCAGCTCTCGTGGTTCGCCCCGCCGATCTCGAAGGCGTAAGGGACGTCGTCGCGGGCGAGGAAGTCGTGGCTGGGGCGGAGCAGCTCGTCGATGGCCTCGTGCGTGCCGAAGAGGGCGGCCATGTGGGGCCCGTAGACCTTGTAGGTCGAATATGCGTACCAATCGACGCCCCAGGCTTGCACGTCGATCGCGCGGTGGGGGGCGAAAGCGACGCCGTCGACGACGACGCGTGCGCCGGCGTCGTGGGCCATGCGGGTGACTGCCTGAATGTCTTCAATTCCGCCGAGGAGGTTGGAGACGTGGGGGACGGCGACGATGCGCGTACGGTCGCTGAGCAGGTCCTGGAGCGTGTCGAGCGGGCAGACGCCTGCGTCGTTGTCGAACTGCCAGAGGTCGGTGCGGAAGCCGCGCTCTTTGAGGCGGAGCCAGGGCCCGGCGTTGGACTCGTGGTTGGTCTGCGCGACGATGATCTGGTCTCGGGTTCCCGCGCCGGCTCTGGCGTAGCAGTCGGCGAGCATCGTGACTAGCGCCGAGGTGGATGATCCGAAGATGACCTCGCCGACGCCGTCGGCATTCATCAGGCATCGCACCATCGCGTGCGCTCGTGCGACGAGTTCGGTGCATCGTCTGCTGGTGGCGTAGTCGGCCCCGAGTTGGACGTAGGTCGAGCGCATGTAGTCCGCGATCGCTCGCGCGACGGACTCGGGCACCTGCGAGCCGCCGGCGTTATCCAGCAGCACGTCGGGCAGCACGTCGGGGCACGAGGCCAGCGCCGGGAAGTGCTCGCGGACGGCGGCGGGCGAGAGGATCTGGGTCGTCATGGGCGGATCGTTGGCGGCGTCGGACGGGTCGCGGGCGTGCGACCCGTGGTTTTCCCGAGATTTCCGGGTGGTGATGGGTCGCACTGGCCAATCCGATAACCGCCCGCCCTTCCCGCTCACCGGAATCGCAACCTGTTGTGAGCCGGCGCGTTCAAGTTGTGCGTGGCGTTCTGCGCCGCGGGCACTATGCTCTCTGGGAGTCTTCTGAGGAGAATCGAGAGATGTCCATGATCTTGCGCGCGTCGTCGGCGGTCCTCGCCGCCCTGGTCGTCCTGCCGGTCCACGCCCAGGACGAGGGCGAGACCGCCGAGCCCACGATCGAGAAGCTCGACGCGGGGACGTTCGGGGCGTTGAAGTTCCGCTCGATCGGCCCGGCGATCAACTCCGGACGGATCAGCGACTTCGCGGTCAACCCGCTCAACCACAGCGAGTACTACGTTACCACCGCCAGCGGCGGCATCTGGAAGACGACCAACGCCGGCGTCACCTTCAGCCCCATCTTCGATGGCCAATCGTCGTACTCCATCGGCTGCATCGCGATGGATCCCAACGACACCAACACGCTGTGGGTCGGCACGGGCGAGAACAACTCGCAGCGCTCGGTCAGCTTCGGCGACGGCGTCTATAAGAGCATCGACAGCGGGCGCACCTGGCAGAACGTCGGGCTCAAGGAGTCCGAGCACGTCGGCATGATCCAGATCGACCCGCGCGACAGCGACGTCGTCTACGTCGCCGCCCAGGGCCCTCTGTGGCGCTCCGGGGGCGATCGCGGGCTCTACAAAACGACCAACGGCGGCAAGAGCTGGACGCGCGTATTGCACGTCTCGGATGACACCGGCATCAACGAGGTTCACATGGACCCGCGCGATCCCGACACGCTGTACGCCAGCAGCTATCAGCGCAGGCGTCGCCAGTGGACGCTGATCGACGGCGGGCCGGAGTCGTCGATCTACAAGTCGACCGATGGCGGCAAGACGTGGAACAAGGCGGCGCGAGGTCTGCCCGGCGGCGATCTCGGACGCATCGGCATGGATATCAGCCCCGCCAACCCCGATGTCGTCTACGCGATCGTCAACGCCGCGAACAGCCCGGGGTTCTACCGCTCGACCGATCGCGGCGTGAGCTGGCAGCGGATGAGCGGGCAGCGGACCTCCAGCCCCCAGTATTACAACGAGATCTTCGCCGACCCGCACGACGTGGACCGGGTCTATCTCTGTGACACGTTCCTGATGGTGACCGACGACGGCGGGGCGAGCTTCAGCCGCGCGGGCGAGAGCCGCAAGCATGTGGACAACCACGTCGTCTGGATCGACCCAGACGACGAGAATCACCTGCTCGTCGGCTGCGATGGCGGCGTGTATGAGACGTTCGATCGGTGCAGCACATATCGCTTCGCGCCCAACCTGCCGATCACCCAGTTCTATCGTGTCGCGGTGGACACCGCCGAGCCGTTCTACTTCGTCTACGGCGGGACGCAGGACAACAACACGCTCGGCGGGCCCAGCCGCACCGTCAACAACGCCGGCATCGTGAACAGCGACTGGTTCGTGACCGTCGGCGGCGACGGGTTCGAGACCGCCGTCGATCCCGAGGATCCGATGATCGTCTACAGCCAGTGGCAGTACGGCGGGCTGGTGCGCCACGACCGGCGCAGCGGCGAGACGGTCGATATCAAGCCGCACCCCGCGCCCGATGAGGACCCCTACGTCTTCAACTGGGACGCGCCGCTGATCATCAGCCCCCACAGCAACACCAGGCTCTACTTCGGCGGGCGTCGCCTGCACCGTTCGGACGATCGCGGGAACTCCTGGCGCCCGGTCAGCGGCGACCTCACCCGCGGGATCAACCGCGACCACCTCGAGGTCATGGGCAAGGTCCAGTCGCCCGAGGCGGTCGACAAGGACAACTCGACATCCATCTACGGCAGCACCATCTCGCTCAGCGAGAGCCCGCTCGTCGAAGGGCTGATCTACGTCGGCACCGACGACGGGCTGATCCAGGTCACCGAGGACGACGGCCAGAGTTGGCGGAAGATCGACGTGTTCCCGGGTGTGCCGCACAAGACCTATGTCTCGGACATCGAGGCCTCGCGCCACGACGCGGACACCGTGTACGCGACGTTCGACAACCACAAGTCGGGCGACTTCACGCCGTATGTGCTCAAGAGCACCGATCGCGGGGCGTCCTGGGAGAGCGTCGCCGGCGACCTGCCTCCACGCGACATCGCCTACTCGCTGAGCGAGGACCACGAGGATCCGGCCCTGCTATTCATCGGCACCGAGTTCGGCTGCTACTGGACGCGGACGGGCGGCAGGAAGTGGCACAAGATCGGCGGACTGCCGACGATCTCGGTGCGGGACGTTGAGATCCAGCGCCGCGAGGACGACATTGTGCTCGCGACGTTCGGGCGGGGGTTTTACATTCTCGACGATTACTCGCCGCTGCGCGAGGCGAACGACCAGATGCTGGCCGAGGACGCGTTCATCTTCCCCGTGCGCGACGCGCTGGCGTACTTTCCGACGGGGTACAACGGGCCGTGGAACCAGGGGCACAGCTTCTACACCGCGGGCAACCCGCCGTTCGGGGCGGTCTTCACGATCCATATCAAGGACGTGCCGAAGAATCCGAGCGCCGATCGCAAAGAGCAGACGACGACCGCCGAGAACTACCCGACGCTGGAGCAGTTCCGCGCCGAGGATCGGGAGACGAGCCCCGCGATGTACCTGACGATCCGCGATGGCAATGGCGAGATCGTCAGCCGCCAGAGCATCGGCGCCAGCAAGGGCATGCGCCGGGTGAACTGGGGCCTTCGCTATTCGAGCGACGGCGGGCCGGGCGGGCCGATGGTCATCCCGGGGACGTACACCGCCTCGCTGAGCCTGGTGCACAATGGCGAGGTGACCGACCTCGGTGAGCCCCGCGAGTTCGAGGTCGTGTCGCTCGACCGCGCGACGTTTGCCGCCGACGACCCAGAGGACAAGCTCTCATTCCAGATGGAAGCGATCGAGCTCTACAAGCGCGTGCAGGCGGTGAGCCGGGCGATGAGCGAGATCCAGAGCCGTCACGACGCGGTGCGCCGCGTGGTGCTCGCGTCTCGGGAGGCGGATTTGGCGATGCTCGCCGATCTCAAGGCGGTCAACGACGGGCTGGGCGATCTGCGCGTCGTCATGCAGGGCGATCGCAGCGCCGCGCGACGCGACTATCCGACCCTGCCCGGCGTGCTCAGTCGCATCTCGACGGCCCTGTTCGACACGATGGGCGTCAGCAGCGCGCCGACGCAGACCCAGCGCGACCAGCTCGCCTACGCCGAGGAGATCTTCGAGGATGCGCTCGAGACTGTGAACGAGCTCGACCGGGCGATGAACGAGCTGGAGGCCGAGCTCGACGCGATCGGCGCCGCGTGGACCCCCGGCCGCAAGCCGACGGGAGGGTGATCGCCGTGCCACCAACCGCTGCTTTGAGCGGTTGGTGTTTTACAGCTCTATGGCAGAAGCACCAGCCGTGCAAAGCCACGGCTGGTGGCACGTCGCAGACCACAGCGCCCAATCA
This sequence comes from Phycisphaerales bacterium, assembly GCA_029260315.1. Lineage (GTDB taxonomy): Bacteria > Planctomycetota > Phycisphaerae > Phycisphaerales > UBA1924 > S146-42. The sequence continues at coordinate 14,418 of JAJDDM010000044.1, forward strand.
GTAGCTGGTCAACGCACGGATGTTGCTTTGCGTTCGCTCTCATCTCGTCTGGGTGGTCGCAGCATCGTCGCCGCGATTGCCAGCGGCACGCCGCTCGCCGCGAACGCGATCAGGATCGGGACGAATGTTTCGCCGAGGTGATCGAACGCGAGCCCGGCGATGAACGGGCCCGCGCCGGTGCCCGCGACGACGGCGCTGAGGATGATACCGCGGATCGCGCCGTGGTGGGTCCGCCCGAAGTAGCGGGCGACGGTGGGGTTGGCGACCCCGCCGGAGACCGCTTGGCCCAGACCGAAGGCGAACATGCCCGCGCCCATGACTCGAATGGTCCAATCAGGGTCGACGCCGACGATCGCCCAGAGACACGTCAGGCACGCGATCGTGAGCAGCGCGGGCGCGAAGGGCAGCAGGCGATGGGGCCGGACGCGGTCGGCGAGGTGCCCGACCACCAGCGTGCCGAGGATCGTCGCGATGGGCCAGGGCTGGATGGCCAGTGCGACCTGCCGCTCGCTGCCCTCGAGCCCCGCGGACTCGAGCATCGCCTGCATGTGAAAGATCAGGGCCGTGCCGATGAGCCCGTTGGCGACCATGATCGGAACCAGAATCCAGAACGCCCGCGTGCGGACGGCCTGTCGCGAGGTGAACGCAGGATCGCCCGCGGGCGGCGGGCCGCCGTGGGCGATGTCGTGGCGCGCGTGCTCGGTCGGGTCGCCATCCAGGTGCTGGCCGATCTCTTCGGGGCGGTTGCGGAAGATGGTGAGTACGAGGGGGACGATAAGGCAGAAGACGATCGCGGCGAGCACGAGCATCGCGGAGCGCCAGCCCAGACGCTCGATGAGCAACGCGACAGGCTGGGGCGCGATCGCCGAGCCCGCCATGAATCCGATCGCGAGGACCGCGTGCGCTCGCCCCAGCCGGCGCTCGAACCACATCGCCGTCGTGTGCCCGGCGAGCATTCCCAGCGAGCCCTGGCCCAGGAACCGCATCAGAAAGAACCCAGCCGCGAGCATCGCGAGGCTCGAAGCCCGACTCTGGAAGACCAGCGCGAACGCGAAGCTGAGGGCGATCACGCCTGTGACGCGGCGCAGCCCGAATCGGTCGGCGGCTCGTCCGATGAGCGGCAACGGCATCGCCGCGAGGATCGTCCCCAGCGCATACGCCCCCGCCAGTTCGCTCACGCTCACGCCGAGCGACTCACGGAACGAGGCGTTGAACAGCGAGACGACGACCGTCTGCCCCGGCATCGTCGCGATCGCCATGACCACCGCGACGCCGAGCATGATCCAGCCGTAGTAGAACCGCCCGCGTCCATGCACGGGGCGAGCGTAGCCCGCGCACGCCTACCGTCCGCCTCATGGGCATCCTCCTGCGGGGCCAGCACGGCGAGTTCGTCCTCAATAACCGGGGCTGGGTTTCGCTGCTGCGCCTCGCGTGGGATCGGGGGTGGCGACCCGAGGGCACCAGCCCGCCCCCGGCGTGGGAGCAGATCACCGCCGGCGATCCGGGCAGGCGCTGGAACCCCGCCGACTATGTGACCTGCAAGGGCCAGAGGGTGTCCTCGGCGGACGCGCGCCGCCTCGGCGAGGCGTTGAGTTCGATCCTGGATGATCTCCCGACGCATGACGCGTTGGCGGGCGAGGGCATCACCCGAGTCTCCGCGCCCGGCTGCCCCCCTTGGCTGTATTTCTCCGAATCGCGTCCGATAAACAACTTTGAAGCCCTCGGCGGGCCGAACAAGGACGCCTACGAGTCATTCATCCGGTTCTGCCGGAGCGGGGGATTTGCGATCTGGTAGGGCGGGCAGGCTGCGGGGTTCGGAGAACCCAGCCGCGACGGCGAACCGACGTGTGGTGAGCGCAAAGTTCGCGCTATGTTGCCGCGCAGAACATGCCGGTTTGTTGCTCGCCGGGGTCCGGTTGATAGGATTCGCGCTCGGGTCGGCTTGTGGGTTGGGTCGGGGGTGCATGTTCGTGATGATTCGCCGCGGCTGGGCGCGCAGCGTCCATCGTGCGGCATCGGGTAGGAACGAGGAACTCCGAGCGGAGAAGAGATATGAGGATGCATCGTGCGATCGGTCTCGCGATGGCGGCGGGGCTGTGTGTGTCGGCGAGCGCCCAGGACAGCGTGTCGCGGACGCCGGGCGGGGCCCAGGGCCTGCCCGGCGACGCGGTGTCGGTCGACACGACCGATGGGATGAGCCAGGTGGCGGCGTACCGGGTGGACCTGACGCCGATGTTCGGCTCGTGGGGGACGGTCTTCGGCATCGCGCCGATCGCCAAGAGCCCCAAGAGCCAGGACACGTTCTTCAACAACCTGACCAGCGGGTTCGCGATGAGTCAGGACCAGCTCCACAACGTGTCGTTCCCGCAAGCGGGGTACTTCTTCTGGGATCAGCCGGGGCTGGGCATTCACCCGACGGAGAACGTGGGGGCCGGAGTGCTCGTCGATCCGTCGGACGGCGATGAGATCAACAGCACGCAGATGGCGGCAATCGTCGCGGACTTCGGGGGCGTGACCAACAACTCGACCAGCGCGATCATCAACTACGACCCGGACTTCCCGGCGCGGCTCTATATCACGCGGGTGAACAGCTCGACGAACGTGCTACCGGGTGAGAGCGGCGATAGCTCGCAGATTGGGATGGGCGGGATCGACGCCAACGGGAACGCGTATCTGCGTGCCGACGGGTTTGGCGTCGGCGGGCCCGACGCGTTGACGGGCGACAACTACTACCACGTCGACGTGCTCGGTCGCGACGGGACCGTTCTGAACGTGTTCAGCGACAGCGGGTCGAACCTCGACGCGACCACGCGCCTGCTGACGAACTCGCAGACGACGCACAGCACGCCCACGGCGTTCCCCGAGAGTATCGCCGGATCTCCCAACATCGTCGGCAGCAACTTCAACACCCAGTGGGTGCGAGGGTTCAACGTGCTCGCGAGCGACGGCACGCATGTCGACGACGGCATCACCGACATTCGCGGCAACGTGTATGTGAGTCCGATCAGCCTGATGGACGGCAGCGTCGCGACCGGGGCCATCCTCGGCAAGAGCAGTGGCGGCCCCACCGACAGCTTTGACCTGTGGGACTTTGACACCGGGGGCAACGTGCTGCGAACGAGCGGACTGACGCCTCCAGTCGCGGTCAGCGACCCGGTCGACGCGTACACAGTCGATACCTCCGATCCGCTGTTCGGGGGGTGGCGCTTCGACCACTACCTGAGCCAGGTCCCCTTTCGCGGCGGCAACGGACAGGTCGCGGTCGGTACAACGAGCGACGGCCTGGGCGTCGCCGCGAGCACGGCGTACCTCATCGATGGGCTCGGCTCGAGCGATCCGTTCAGCGCGCTGGTCGTGGCGCACTTCGACCCCGCCGACCCCGAGGGCACCGCGACGTGGATCCTCGCGGCGTGGATCGACTTCTTCGACCAGGACTTCCGCGGCAAGCCCATCAAGGACGGTCCCGGCGGCAAGACAATCGGCAACCTCATCACCCTCGATCAGGTCACCGACGGCAGCCCACTCGGGCCCAGCATCTCCGGGCCGGCGATCGACTCGGCGGGCAACATCTGGTTCGTCTCGGCGGTCGCGCTGGACAAGCTCGACCAGGACGGCAACCCCTTCGTCGACTTCGACACGGCGCTCATCCGCGCCGTGTACGACCCGGCCAGCGGCGGGTACGAGCTCGAGCGCATCCTCGAGCAGGGCTTCGTCCGCCAGGGACTGAACTCCTGCACCGACTACCAGGTGCAGTTCTTCGGCATCGCCGACTCCAACAGCGTCTCCTCGGGCACGCTGTGGAGTTCGGGGATCAATCCCGGGTCATGGAACAACATGGACACCTCGGGGCTGGATAACGACGACCCGCGCCATCTGGGCGGCATCGTGCTCGCCGCGGATGTCACCTACGACGTGGACGGCGACGGCGACTTCGACGATCCGACCGCATCGAACAGCGATCCGGATTCGGGCGATGAGTCCTACCAGGTGCTGCTGTACATCGGCAACATCGACGAGGGCTTCGGGTTCTGCCCGGCGGACATCGACGCCAACGGCTTGCTGGACTCCAGCGACTTCTTCGGCTTTCTCGATCAGTTCGCCTCGGGCGCGTGCGCCGCGGATCGGACATTCAACGGCACGGTCGATTCGGAGGACTTCTTTGACTTCCTCGATGACTTCGTCGCCGGGTGCCAATAGGCTCGGGCGATGAGGCGGTAGGCCAAGGCGGGCCCTCCGGGAGACCGGGGGGCCGCGCTTTTTCCGGGCGATTCGCTCGTATCATGACGGGGTTCGCTCTGCTTCTGGAGGATGCGCAATGCAGGCCAGGTTCGCGTGGACGGTGCTTCTCTCGCTCTCGACGGCTGGTCTGGCCCAGTGGGACCCGGCAAACGGGCAGTGGGGCAAGAGCGACGCGACCGACATCCGCGTGATGACCTGGAACGTCGAGGACGGCATCTGCTCGAGCAACGCCAAGATCGACGCGTTCAACAACTGGAACGCCCTGGTCCGGATCATCGCGTCGATGAAGCCGGATGTGCTCATCCTCCAGGAAGCCGGCGACAACACCGGCAACGGCACCGGCGGGGGCGTCGATAGCGTGAGCGAGCTGACGACCACGCTCGAACTGCTCATGCACGGCGGGAACGATCCGTTCGAGGGCGGCGCAGTCACTTCCTTTGTGCAGCGATTCGACCCGGCGTTTGACATGCCGCACATCTTCGTGACCACCCGCTCCGACAACTTCAACCGCAACGTGATCCTCAGCAGGTATCCGTTCGTGGATCTCAACGGCGACGGCGCGCCGGTCCGCGATGACCTGCCGTTCATCGGGCCGCTGGGCGACTGCGCGCCGGGCGGCAACGGCGGGATCCGCGGCATCCAGATCGCCGAGATCGACCTGCCCGACGGCGTCTACGCGGGCGACCTGGTCGTGATGAACGGGCACCTCAAGGCCGGCGGCGGTTCGGACGACATCGAGCAGCGGCGCAACGCGAGCCAGAACGCGGGGTACTTCCTCCACTACGGTCTGAACGGCGCCGGCACGGGCGAGGTCGATCCGGAGAACAACATCTTCGAGTCGCCGCAGATGCAGAACATCCTCGACGAGTTCACCCCCGTCGTCGTCGGGGGCGATCTCAACGAGGACGAGGACCGCAACGGCAGGCGCGGGCCGGTCGAATGGCTCGCCACCGGCTGCGCCATCGGCGGCTCCGACGGCAACGACCGCGACCTCTCCGACAACACCGAGGACGACGCGACCGATGTGTTCACCGGCAGCCGCGCCACCCGCGGCAGCAACAAGCTCGATTACCTGATCTATCAGGACAGCATCGCGCAGCGTCGGCGGGCGTTCGTGTTCAACTCCAGCCCCGCCAACGGCGGGATCCCGCCGGAGCTGGAGACCTTCCCGGGCAACCCGGCCCTGGCCAGCTCGATCGCCGCCGACCACCTGCCGGTCATGCTGGACCTGATCGTCGAACTGGGCGGCGGCTGCCCCGCCGATCTCGACGGCGACGGCGACGCCGACGCCGATGACTTCTTCGACTACCTCGACGCCTTCGCGACCGGCGACCTGGCGGTGTGCGATATCGACGGCGACGGAGATTGCGACGCGGACGACTTCTTCGACTACTTAGATCAGTTTGCGCAGGGGTGCTGAGCGGCGTCAACGGGCACAGGCGAGAGAGCCCTGGGAGGCGCGCCCCTACTCCCCCCGCAACCTCTTCATCTCCGCCAGCGTCGCGTCGAGCTGGCTGCGAAGCTGACGAACGCGCATCAGCGAGCGCACGCGCGTCACCAGCTCCAGCTTCTGCACCGGCTTGGTGAGAAAATCGTCGGCGCCCGCCTCGACCGCCCGCTCCACATCCCCGACCTCGTTCAGCGCCGTCACCATCACGATCGGGATCGACGATGTCGACGGGTCGCGCTTCAAACGCTCGCAGACCTGGTAGCCGCTGACCACCGGCATCATGATGTCCAGCAGGATCAGATCCGGCGGGCTCTGGCGGACCATGTCCAGCGCCTCCTGCCCGTCGCGAGCTACCCGCAACTCGCACTCCAGATCGTCGAGGTACGCCAGCAGCAGCTCGACGTTCTGCGCGTTGTCGTCGACCACCAGGATGGCGCTGCCCGCGAGGCTCGCTTCGCTCATGCTGAGAGAATACCCCGCGCCCGCCCGCCGCGCGATCTTGCAAAGCAACCGCTTGCGGGGTGGTCGGTTGGACTCTTGGAGGCGCGGGGGGAAGAATCCCTCCGGAGGGAGTTGCTCGAAACTCCGACATTTCGTTCCGTCGCCGGGATCTGTTCGGGTCCCGCCTCCATGGGTTGCAGTCGCAGGAGGGGTTCATGGCTCCATCGCTCGTTCGTCGCCGTGCGTGGACCGATAAGTTCACGGTCCCGCCCATCGAGTCTCTGCTGGAGGAGTTTTCCGAGGAGTTGAGGCCGAGGATCGACGAGTTGAGGGCCGAGATCCGGTCGGTCAAGGGTGTTCGCGAGCAACTGAGCTGGATGGGCATTCCCTGGCGCTGGACGCTTGTGTACAAGCTCCGCGGGCAGCGCGGACATGCCCTGGCATACCTCATCATGGATCCCACGACGCCGCGGGTCTGCGTGCCGCTGACCGGCGAGCAGGTCTGCGCGTTGGAGTTGAGCAGCCTCAGTAAGGCCCAAGAGGATGCGCTACTCGACGGCACCAAGGTCGGCACGCAGCTCTGGGCCAGCTTCGAGGTGGGCCAGGACTGCGCACCCGAGGAGATCATGCGGTTCCTGGAGGCGGCCCAGGCCGAGCCCATCTGCGCGTCGAGCGCGACCGCCTGATCCGACCGATACTCGATCCGCATCTGCGATCCAAAACCCAAGGAGGCCGACAAGGATGTCGCAACGGACCACCCATGGAGGGGCGCTGGGCGCTGTTGTCGCGCTCGCGCTCGCCGGCGCGAGCGTGCTCGCCGATGTGCAGCGCGATGTCGAGCGGGCGATCGCCCGGGCCGCCATCCCCCAGGCGAGCGTCGGCGTCAGCATCGTCGACGTGACCGACGGGCGCGTGCTCGCCTCGGTCGACGCGGGCGCGCCCAAGATCCCCGCCTCGAATATGAAGCTGCTGACCACGGGCGCCGCCCTCGACGTCCTCGGCGACGACTTCGCCTTCCGCACCGAGTTCTCCCTCGAGGGCGACCGCCTCGTCGTCGTCGGCTCGGGCGACCCGGCCTTCGGCGACCCCGCGATCCTCGTCCGCAGCGAGCCCGCCCTCTCCCTCGACGCCCTGCTCGACGCCATCGCAAAGGCCATCAAGGACAGCGGTACCGATGTCTTGGGCGAGGTCGTCATCGACGACCGCGTCTTCGATCGCGAGTTGATCCACGACCAATGGCCGCGCGATCAGCTCGATCGCCACTACTGCGCCGCGCTCAGCGGCTTCACCTTCCACCGCAACGTCATCGACTTCTTCCCCCGCCCCGCGGCCCGCACCGGCGACCAGCCCACCTTCACCATCGAACCCGAAATGCCCTGGATCAGCCGCGAGATCGTGAACCGGGCCGAGACCGTCGCGACCGGCTCGAATAGCTGGGGCGTGCTGCGCGACATGAGCGAGAACCAGTTCACACTCTTCGGCGACATCCGGCGACGCTCCGAAGCCCCCGTCCGCGTCGCGATCCACCGCCCCGGTTCGTTCTGGGGCGAGCTGCTCGCGACCCGCCTGCAAAGCGCCGGCGTCACGGTGAGTAACGGCGACCCGCGCGCGCACGTCCGCCTCGCCGAGCCCGACGAGGTCTTTGCCGATCTGCGCCCGCTTGTTGTCGTCTCGACGCCAATCCGTGACATTGTGCGCCTCTGCAACGCCGACTCGGTGAATCTCTTCGCAGAGGCGCTGCTCAAGCGCATGGGCGCCGAGGTCGCCAAGACCAGCGGCTCGTGGGAGAACGGCTCGGCGGTCATCCGCATGGTCCTCGCCGAGCGCCTCGGCCCGGACGCCGCGACCGGCACCACCATCAGCGACGGCTCGGGCATGAGCCGCCTCAACCAAGTCAGTCCGCGGACGTTCACCGCGTGGCTCGGCGAGATGTGGAACGACTCGACCCTGCGGGAGCCGTTCGTGTCCTCCCTGCCCACCCGCGGCGAGGGCACGCTCGACGACCGCTTCCAGCGGACGCCGCTGGATAACGAGATCCGCGCCAAGTCCGGGTTTATCAACCACGTCTACACGCTGTCCGGGTATCTCATCGATCGCGAGAGCGGTAGGGCCGTGGCCTTCAGTATTCTGCTCAACGACGTGCCGATGGGCCAGGGCTGGAAGGCAAAGCGCCTGCACGAGCAGATCGTCCAGGCGGCCGACCAGTGGCTCAGCGAGCAGGCGAGAGAGCTGGCCGAGGCCCAGGGCGGCTGAGAGGGATCCGTCGATCCGCGGCGTACGATCAACAATGCGTCGCCGAACCGTCGCCCTTATTGCAGCCCTGGTGCTTGGGGCCGGCGGCGCGATGCTGGTAGACCGGGCTCGGTTCCTTTCGCTCGGGCCTCCCTCGCAAGTCGTGCCCGTGAGGATTGGTCAGACGGAAATCGCGGAGTTCACGATCCGCAACGACCACCCGTGGCGCAGCGCATCGATCGAGTTCGTCAAGGCCCACTGCGGGTGCTTCCGCGTCGGCGAGTTCCCGAAGGAGCTCGCCCCGGGCGAGTCGGCGAAGATCACGTTGCGGATATTCATCCTCCCCACGGGCGAGCGCGTCAACAACACGCTGCGGGTCCATCTCGTCGGCGGCGGGCGGCTCGAGGCCGACATCACCGCCGATCCGATCGCGCCGTTCGCCGGATGGCCCGAGCGTGCGGCGGGCTCGCTCGATGAGACCTCTCGCACGATGTTCATTGACGTCCACTCTGAATATCTTGACGCGGTGACGCTCGTGCAGGGGTTCACCCCCGACGGCACCTCCGTCGAGACCATCTTCGATCCCGAGCTCGGCACGATCGCGCTGGTCGATCCGGGCGACCAGAGCACACTCAGCGTGACGTTCCAGACCGAGGACGGTGAGTCCACTTGGACCGGCGAGCTCGTCGAGCTGCCCGGATAGGGTGCATCGCGATCCGCCGATTCCACTCATCGTTCGATGCCGTACTCGCTCCATCGACGGTCGACGAGTTCGTCGGTCGAACCATCCATCTGGAGGATTGGCGGCCAGTCGCGCACGGTTTGGCCGTCGTGTGCCGCCCCGCTCGGATCGGGCGTCTTCGGCGTCGCGTCGAAGATCAACGAGCCATCGATCTCGATCGTGTCCCGCCCCGGATCCCAGTTTGCGCACATATGGAACATCACCTCATCGAAGCTCGTGAGATCGACGCTCTCGCCCACGAGCACGACATACGCCGGCAGGTCTCTCTCGTCGCGCAGCGCCTCGGCGACCGTTCGTCCGTCGCCCTCGCACGCGACGGAGAGCCAGCCGGTCTCGGGCGAGAGGCGTGCGTCGGAGACAGCAGCGAATGAGCGATTGAGGGAATGAGCGACGGGAGCAGAGTTTGCTTCGTCGCTTCGTGGCGTCGTGGCTCCGTGCCTCGCCCCCGTCGCATCGAACCCGATCTTCGTCCCCGCCCCCAGCACCGGCGCCGCGTGATCCAGAATGTCCAGCGGCCCGCGCACGCGCTCGATGTCCTCTTGCGGGTCACACCGCTCGCTGATCGCGCGCAGCACCGCCGCGTGATCGTGTACGTCCACGTCCTCACCCACCACGACGATCATCTTGGTCCACGCCATCTGCCCCGCGCCCCAGATCGCGTGCATGACGCGCCGGGCGTGCAGCGGATACGCCTTCTTGATCTTGATGAACGCGCAGTTGTGGAACGCCCCGAACATCGGCAGGTCGTAGTCCTCGATATCCGGGATCAACACCTTCAGCAGCGGCAAGAAGATCCGCTCGGTCGCCTTGCCCAGAAAGTAATCCTCCTGCGGCGGCAATCCCACGATCGTCGTCGGATACACCGCCTCGTGCCGGCGCGTCACCGCCGTCACCGTCAGGATCGGATACCGATCCGGCAGCGAGTAGAACCCCGTGTGATCGCCAAACGGCCCCTCGAATACCGCCCCGGCTCCGAGTTCCTCGCGGTGCCGTGGTCTGAGGAGGCTTTGCGACGAAGGCCACGTTTGTGCACCATCGACGTGGCCTTCGCTCGAAGACTCGCTCAGTCCACGGCACCCATCAGCTTCCCTCGGATCAAACCCGATCTCCCCCGCCCGCTCGCTCACATACCCCTCGATCACGATCTCCGTGTTTGCCGGCACGCGCAGCGGCACCGTCCTACAACGCGCCAGCCGAACGCCCCGCCCGTTCAAGTACCCCGCCATCAACAGCTCGCTCAGCCCCGGCGGCAGCGGTGCCGTCGCGGCGTACGCCAGCACCGCCTCGCCCCCCAGCGCAATCGCCACCGGCATCGGCTTGCCCAGCTTCTTCCAGCTCCGCCAGTGAGCCGCGCCGTCGTGGTGGATGTGCCAGTGCATCGCCATCGTCCGCTTGCCGAACAGCTGCACGCGGTACATCCCGATGTTGTGACTCCGCGGCTTGGCCTCGTCGGCGTCGTCAGCGTGGATCGTGTGAACCCCCCCCAGGGTCACATACCGCCCGCGCCACAACCGTCCCCACTCGGCGGGTGAAATGTCCGGATGCCCGGTGCCCGGCACTCCCTCGTTGATCTCCGCCGGGTAGCCGACGCTCGCCAAGTCGCCATCGAGAGGCCAGCACCGGATCAGCGGCAGACGCGTCAGGTCAATATCGTTCCCGGTCTCGACGATCTGCTGGCACGGCGCACGCCTTGTCATCCTGGGTCCGATTCTCAACAGCGGTGCGAACTGCTTCGCCTTGGCGATCGCCTCGCCAATGGACCGCGGCGGCTGCGGCTGCACCAACGCGCCCAACCGCTCGGCCAGCTCCTCGAACCCGCCCTCCTCGACTCCCAGCGCGATCTCCATCCGCCGATAGCTGCCGAAGGCGTTGATGAGCACCGGCATCTCCGAGCCCTCGACGTTCTCAAAGAGCAGCGCCGGCCCGCCGAGGTCGTGGAATCTCGGATCGGTCCGCCTCGCCGCGTCGCTGGGCACATGGGGCGCTCGCGACTTGCTCACCCGATCGGCGATCGCCGCGATCTCCAGCACCGGGCTGACGCGGGCCTTGATGCGCACCAGCTCGCCCGCGCGCTCGAGGGCCTCAATGAACTCGTGAAGGTCGCGATACATACGATGCCAGCCTAGGACTCATGCCGAGACCGGACTCATACGGTGGCACGGGCGTCCCGCCCGTGCGCGCTTCGATGGATGATGAAGGCAAGTGGGTGGAGTGCAATGCCGCAGGACAGCAAACCCCCCGCCTGGCAGGCCGCCGAGACGCGCGACTGGATCGCCTACTACGACCGTGTCGCGGGTGGCGAGCCGCGCGAGACCCTCAAGCTCGCCCTCGGGAAGTTTGACGATGAACGCGAGCCGGGGCGTTCCCGCCCCGGACCGCTCGCGATCGACCTGGGCTGTGGCGACGGGCGCGACACCGCCGAGCTGATTCGGCGCAACTGGCGCGTCCTGGCCATCGACGACCATCCCGAGGGCCTCCGCCGCCTCCGCGAGCGTTCCGACGCGGATATCAAGGCCGCGCTCGCCGATGGACGCTTGGAGATCCGCGAGCAGAGCTTTGTGCAGGTCGAGCTTCCCGCGTGCGACCTTCTCAACGCGAGCTTCGCCCTGCCGTTCTGCCCGCCCGAACAGTTCGCAGCGCTGTGGGTCAAGATCGTCCGGGCGATCGAGCCCGCCGGGCGCTTCGCCGGCCAGCTCTTCGGCGACCGCGACTCCTGGTCCATCATCGAGGACCGCACCCACCACACCCGCGACCAGGCCATCGCTCTCTTCGACGATTTCATCCTCGAGCGCTTCAACGAGGAAGAACGCGACGGCGAGGACGCGATGAGCAACCACAAACACTGGCACGTCTTCCACGTCGTCGCCCGTAAGCGATCCTGAGCCAGGATGACAATACTGGCCAGCCGGCCGACCGCTCGTTGACCACGCCTGGCCACCGCCGACGGTCCGCGCGTCGCATTCCGTCCCGCTGGTTCCCACGCCGCCGCCCGAGTTTTGGCACGCCGTGTGCAACAACGCTTTCGACCGGCCCGACACACGGGAGTTCGCCGTCCTCTCTTCAAGGAGCTTCGCCCCATGCGACTCACCAGCGCCACCACCCTCGCTCTCGCCGCGGCGACCTGCGCCGCCCAGACCTACCGCCTTCACATGGTCCCCGAGCCCCCGATTCTCGGCACTTCCTCCGTCCAGGACATGAACAACTTCCACCAGGCCGTCGGCAGCGCCGTCCGCGAGTGGAACGACGGCGGCGTCATCCGCGTCTCCAACCGCGCCTTCCGCTGGACAGTCGCCACGGGCCTCGTGCTCGACACCGACTACTCCGCCTATCTCGCGATCAACGACCACGGCGACGTCGTCAGCGGCGAGGCCATCTTCCTTGGCGCAAAGGGCGAGGTGATCGAGATCCCCGATGTCCCCGGCTTCGGCGGCTGGCCCACCATCGAGGCCATGAATAACGCCCGCCAGGTCGTCGGTTACTCCGGCGGCACCCGCTGCCACGGCCACTTCAACGACCGCAACGAGGAGGCCCTCCTCTGGTCGCCGGCCACCGGCACGCTCAGTCTCGTCGACGACTTCGGCGTGCCCGACGCCGCCGAGGCCCGCGACATCAACGAGTTCGGCCAGATCGCCGGCATCCGCAGCGAACGCCGCCAGTGCAGCAACTACCAGGCCTTCGCACTCGACACGACTACCGGCGTCTGGACCGATCTGCACGACATGCTCACCGGCGGCCAGCTCTCCGCGACCGAGGCCACCGCCATCAACGACCTCGGGCAGGTCGTCGGCGAGGGCGGCGACTATGTCGACGGCTCAGCTCAGTACCGCGCCTGGATCTACACCCCAGGCCAGGGCTTCACATTCCTCCCCGGGCTTAACGGCGGGCTCGCCATGGACATCCACCCCATGGGCGTCAACAACCACGGCGTCGTCGTCGGGCGGGCCCTTGACGGCAACTTCGACTGGCGCGCCTTCATCTGGGATGCAAAGAACGGCATGCGCGACCTCAACGACCTCGTCATCGACGACGATTGGGTCCTCTCCGAGGCTTGGGGCATCACCGACGACGGCTGGATCCACGGCTCGCGCCACACGCCGATCATGATCTCTCCGGTCACCGGCTTCGTCGTCCGCCCCATCCCCAAACTCGGCGCGTTCTCCAGGCCCTGATCTCTCCGAGGCTCGCGTGAGCCCGCTCCTAGACGCCCGTGCGCTGCCCCCAGCGCACGGGCGTTTTTTGCGTGCTCACAGAAAGCTACGCGCCGGCGAGCTCTCGCCCACGATCTCGGGCCGCAACCAGCGCGCGAACGACCATCTCCTCAAGGCTCCCATCCCGCATCACCGCCAGCGCCGCCGCGGTCGTCCCCCCCGGACTCGTCACCGCGACCCGTAGCGCGCTCGGATTGCGCTCGCCGCGCGCCAGCAGCAGCCCAGCCCCCGCGATCGTCTCGCTGACCATCAGCCGCGCCTGCGCCTCATCGAACCCCAGCTCCCGCGCCCCGCGCACCATCGCCTCGCCGAGCAGGAACGCGTACGCCGGCCCGCTCCCCGCGACCGCCGTGAACGCGTCCATCAGCGACTCGTCGATCTCGATTGTCTCGCCCAAACTTGAGAACAGAGCGCGCGCAAAGTCCAGGTCATCCGCGCGCACGTCTTGGCCCACCGCGATCGCGCTCATCCCCCGCCCGATCTGCGCCGGCGTGTTCGGCATCGTCCGCACATACCGATGCTGCCTCCCGATCGTCTCGCGCAGCCGCGCCACCGTCGTCCCCGCGAGAATCGAGATCACGCAGCGCTCCTCGCCCAGCACCGGGCGCAGCGACTCGCCGACCTCCCCCAGCTTCTGCGGCTTCACCGCCAGCACCACGCGCCCCGCGCCCGTCTCCCACTCGATCTCGCGCAGCAGCTCCACGCCCGCGCCGACATCCGCAACGCCCCGCGCAAACGCCGCCCGGCGCTGCGCATCGGGCTCCACCACGACAACCCTCGCCGGATCGAGCACCCCCGCGCCCGTCGCGCCGTCGATGATCGCCCGGGCCATGTTGCCCCCGCCGACAAAGAGAATCGGTTCCATGTCCGATAGCCTATGAGACGCACCCCGATGGGGCGCGGACGGTCGTCGTCAGCGAAAACCGCCTGCTACGATTCCCACCACGGGAGGCCGGATGTCCGCGTTCTACCAGCTTGATTTCGAGAAGGACGTGCGGGCGCTCGAAGAGCGCCTGAGCGAGGCCAAGCAGGCCCTCGACGCCATGCGCAAACGCAAGGAAGCCGGCGAGGACGACCAGCCCTCTCCCTTCCCCGCCCTCGCGCAGAACGCCGGCAAGACCCGCAGCGCCAGCTCTCTCGAACGCGAGATTAACAAGCTCGAAAAACAACGCGAGGCAACCATCCGCGAGGTCTACGCGGACCTCGACCCGTGGCAGACCGTCCGCGTCGCCCGCCATCCCAACCGCCCCCAGACGCGCGATTACATCGACATGATCTGCCGGGACTTCTGCGAGCTGCACGGCGACCGGCGCTTCGGCGACGACCCCGCCATCGTTACCGGCCTCGCACGCATCGGCCCGCACAAGTGCATGGTCATCGGCCACCAGAAGGGCCGCACCACCCAGGAAAAACTCGCCTGCCACTTCGGCTGTGCGCACCCCGAGGGCTACCGCAAGGCCCTGCTCAAGATGGAGCTCGCCCAGAAACTCGGCGTGCCAATCGTCACCCTCGTCGATACGCCCGGCGCTTACCCCGGCATCGGCGCAGAACAACGAGGCCAGGCCGAGGCCATCGCCGTCAACCTCCGCGAGATGAGCCGCCTGCGCGTCCCGATCGTCAGCGTCATCATCGGCGAGGGCGGCTCGGGCGGGGCCCTTGGCCTGGCGGTCGCCAACCGCGTCGGCATGATGGCCTACGCCTGGTATTCGGTCATCAGCCCCGAGGGCTGCGCCGCGATCCTCTGGAAGCAGGCCAACGAGCAGACCAACAAGGCCGCCGCCGAGGCCCTGAAACTCTCGTCACGCGACAACCTCGAACTCGCAATCATCGACGCCATCGTCGACGAGCCCCTCGGCGGCGCACACCGCGACCCCGCCGCCGCCGGCGAGTCGCTCCAATCCTGGATCATCGCCCAACTCGACGAGCTGAAGGAAGAAGACGCCGACTCCCTCGTGGCCCAGCGCTACCAGCGTTTCCGCCGGATGGGCTCCTACGCCGAGCGCGCTCCGGCCCCCGCCGAGCAGCTTGCCGACGCCGAATCCGTCGGCTGATCTTGGATTATAGGACTTTCGATCGATGATGTCGTCCGCCCGCGCCCCACCAAAGTAGGCGTACGGATCACTCGCCTACTTTGACATGCCCCCGGAACGCGAGTAATGTCCGCGACCATTCGAGGACGCAAGCGGGCATTTTTTGTTTGCTCCTTGTCAGGGTGAATGAGTGTGCAAGGAGCGTCCGGGCGTGGCGAAAAAGACCGCCAAGAAGACGAAGAAGAAGGCCGCCGCGCGGTCCTCCAAGACGTCTCGCGCCAAGACCGCATCCAAGAAGACCGCGAAGAAGCAGTCCACAAAGAAAAAGGTTGCAAAGACGCCGACACGCAAGAAGGCGTCCTCGAGCAAGAAGCCCGCCGCGAAGAAGAAGCCGGCCAAGAAGACCGCGAAGAAGCCCGCGCCCAAGAAAAAGGTCGCCAAGAAGCCCCCAACGAAGAAGGCACCCAAAAAGACGTCCAGGCCCGATGCAACCAAGCCCGCCAGGAAGACCGCGGTCAAGGCCCCGGCAAGCGCGGACAAGCCCGCGTCGCAGGCCCAGGCCGCCAAGACCGACCAGGGCCGCAAGGGCATCACCGTCGTCAACAAGAAGTCACCCAGGCGCCCGCGCACGCCCCCGCCCAGCACC
>JAJDDM010000045.1 GCA_029260315.1 Phycisphaerales bacterium
CATCACCAGCGTCGCGTCCGCCGTCCGCACCACCACCAGCCCCTCGCACCCCAGCACCGCCACCGTGTGCCCCTCATCCTCGCCGACGACCAGACAGTCCCGCGCATCCCGGAAGATCGCCGCCCGGCTCGGCCCGGCACGATTCCCCGCCTCATCCGTATCAAGCAACTCACCGTAGCTCGCCCAGCTCCCGACATCGCGCCAAGCAACGTCCATCTCCACGACACAGATCGAAAACTCTGCATCTCCCGACGCCGGCTCCATCATCCCGTAATCCACGCTCGTCTTGGGCAGCGTCGGATACACCTCCTCCAACACCGCACCCCGCCGATCCGTCGACCACGCCTGTCCGATCCGCATCAACCCCGCAAAGCTCTCGGGCGCGAATCGCTCCAGACACTCCATCACCGTCCGCGCATGAAACACGAACATCCCCGAGTTCCAGCCATACTCCCCGCTCGCAATGAAACGCTCCGCTCGCGCCCGACCCGGCTTCTCCACGAACTCCCGCGCCGCCGACGAGTGCGCAAACCCCGCGATCGCATCCCCGCCGCGCACATACCCATATCCGGTCGCCGCGAACGTCGGCCGTATCGCGAAGGTCACGAGCCGGCGCGGATCCTCCTCCACCAGCCGAAACCCCTCATCCATCCGCGCCCGAAACACGTCCTCCGGCTCGATCACATGGTCCGCCGTCAACACGCAGAACACCGCGTCCGGATCGCGCTCCAACAGCACCGCCGCCGTCAGCCCGACCGCGTTCAGCGTGTCCCGCCCCTCGGGCTCTCCCAGGGTCTGCTCGTCCTCAAACGCCGGCAGGCTCGCGCGGATCGCCCCGCGATACCGCTCGCCCGTGCAGATCAATCGCCGCCCAGGCTCCACCAGTCCGTCCAGCCGATCCGCCGCGATCTCCAGCAGCGTGCGCCGCTCGCGTCCGATGATCGGCAGCAACTGCTTCGGCCGCACCGCCCGGCTCATCGGCCACAGCCGCGTCCCCGATCCCCCCGCCATGATCATCGCGTGTCGTGCCATTCCTGCAGCGAGGATAGACCCCCCCAGCCGCGTCTCCGCGACTCAGCCCCGCTCCTCGCCCGCCTCGCCATCCTCGGGTTCGCCATCCTCGCCATCCGGCTCGTCCGTCGCGCCCGGCGTCGCGACCCGCCGACCCGCCTCCGCCCAAGCGTCAGCGATCACAGCCTTTTTCTTCGACCGATCGCCCCCCGGCTCCCCCCCGGGACCCCAATGCCGCTTGGCCAGCATCAACAGCACCAACAGCACCACCAACACGATCGCCAGCAGCAGGATCCCCAAGAGCAGCGCCGCCCACTGGCGCGTCGCCTCCGCCGCGCGCTCCGGATCCGGCCCACCCGTCGCCAATATCCACACGATCGCACCCATCAACCGACTATACGACCGTCCGCCATCGCCCACCCGCCATCCCCACGAGCCGCGCCCGTCAGGAAGCGATCTTCCGGTCCTACCTCTTCTCCACTCTCTCCTCACTCAAGGCCCAGCAATCGCACATCCACCGGTGCGCAGCGCCTCAACCACTCCCTGACGGGCGCGGCTGACGGGCGCGGCTCGTCAAAGCCGATCCAGGGTTCGATCGTGCCGTCCGTTCGAGACAATTGTCCATGCCTCGACGCTTCGTCACCCGCACAACGAGCTCATCCGCCCCCTTCCAAACCGCCAGCCCGCTCGATCCGCGCCGTTAGATCCTCGTTCGACACCCAGCGCGTCACCCCCGTCGACCGCGCCCCCGTTCGCTCCCCGATCGACCAGTCCGTATGCACCCACCGGACCACGCTCGCGCCCGCTCCCGAGTCGGCCCGTGCCACCTCGCCCTCATCACCGACCCCCGACGGCGTCGCCACGATCTGCACCAGCGCGATCGCGCCGATACCACCGAACAGAACAAGCACGATCGACGCCCGTGTCACCATCCGCCGCCGCCCGCGCCGCCGCACCTCGCGCACGCCCAGCGCCCGGATCCCTTCCCGCACGGCCTCGCGCGACTCCCACGCTCCCCGATCTTCACGCCCGTCAGTCATCACCAAACTCCTCGCGCGCCCGCGCCCGCAGGCGCGCCATCGCCCGCCGCAGCACGCCGTGCCCGCTTCCAGCGCTCAAGCCCTGCTCGCCGCCCACGTCGCGCACCGATCGTCCCCGAGAAAACCGCGCCGCCAGCACGCCGCGCTCGCGTTCGTCCATCCTCGCCATCTCGCCCAAGACCCACTCGATCCGCTCGCACAGCTCCGCGTCGAATGCCCCCGCGCTTCCGTCGTTCCGCCTCGCCGCGGCTTCCCGCTCGCGCACCACCCGCCTGCGCTCGCCCCGCAGCCGATCGAGCGCCGCCCGATGCACGACTCTTCCCATCCACGCGTCCACCTGCTCCAGCGACCCCAACTCCGGCATCTTCCGCGCCGCCCGCAGCATCGCCTCCTGCACGACATCCAGACAGAACGCCTCGTCCCGCCGCGTCAGGCGGATCGCCAAGGCCAATGTTCGGTCGAACCACGCGTCGTGCAGCGTGCAGAACGCCGCCTCGTCGCCGCGCGCGATCGCCCGCGTCAGCCGACGCGCCCCATCGTCCGCGCTGCTCGATGCCTCCGCGATGCCGACCGCTCCGATCGCCATACCCATTCATACCCGCAATCCGCCCGATGGATCCGCTCTCACAGGCCCGCCCGTCAGGAAGGGCGTCTACCGACCCTCCTCCACCTCCAAAGCCTTCAACCCGCGACGAGCCGCGCCCGTCAGGAAGCGGTCTACAGCCCTCTCCCGCTCCTCCATGCCTCGCCGGCCCAAGCCCCCTCAGCCCTCATCCCAACTCCCGCTCACTCCTCGCCCCGACACTCCTCCAGCGCCTTGCGCAACCGATGGATCTCCTCTTCCATCGCCGCCCGGCGCGCCGCCTCGACCTCCACCCGCACCATCATCTGCCGCAAACGATCGCTCATCTCAGCGCACTCCATGTGCTTACGCTCCAACGCCCGCTGCGTCTCCTCCAGCCGCACCTCCAGCCGCGTGCATTCGGTCACCATGTCCTGACGCTGCGCAAGACCGATTTCCCGAACTTTCGCAAGCTCCGCCTCCAGCCGCGCGAGCTGATCGTTTCGGCGCTCGAGCTCCGAGCGAATCGCCGCTTCCTCCGCCTTGCGCTTCGATAACTCCGCCGTCAGCTGTCCTGCCTCGGCAAGCCGCGATTCCGCCAGCGCAAGCTGGTCCTCGACCTTTCGCAGCTCCACCGACGCATTGGCGATCTCCGCCCTGCCCGAGTTCCCACTGGCCCGCAGCTCCGACAGATGACGGTGCAGCACCGACCGTCGATCGACCAACTCCGCGACCCGCTGGCGCAGCGCCTGCTCATCATCCGGTCTGGCCTTCTGAGCCTCTCGCCGCTCCGCGGTCGCCTCAACCCGCGCCCGCATCTTCTGAGCCATCACCTGCGCCTGCTCCAGATCCAGCCGCGACCGCTCCATCGCCACACGCCGCTCGCGAAGCTCTCCCTCGGAGACGAAATCCTTCTCCACCATCGCCCGCGCGTCCGCGAACGCCGCCTCCTGCGCCGCAAGATCCGCCTGCGCACGCTCGATCGCGATCATCGCCATCCGCAGCTCATCCTCGCCCTGCATCCGGCGCATCCGCTCGATCGCCTCCGGACCCTGCCCGACCGCCTCCAACTGCCGGCGCATCGCCCCGGCCTTCACCTCCGCCTCGTGCATCGCCAGCCGCGCGTGCTCAAACGCCGTACGCAACTCCCGCACTTCGCCCTGGCTGACGTTCCCCGCCTTGGCCAGCTTGTCCGCCCTGTGCAGCTTCTCGGCGCGCAGGTCCACCTCCAACTGCGCCCGCTCGACCTCGATCATCGCCAGCCGCAGCGCCGCCTCCAGATCCGCACGCCGGGCCTTGTCGATCTCGGGCGTCTCCTTTGCGGTTCGCGTATGAAGCGTCTGGAGCGCCTCTCGGTTCGCGATCTCCGCCCGCGCCCGCCGCACGTCCTCGCGGATCAACTCCAGCACCTCGCGCACCGCGTCGATCTCCGGCTCCTCGCCCCGCACGATCAGCAGCCCCGACTCGTCGTGGAACGTCACCTCCGCCGACGCCTCGCCCTCCTCTCGCGCCGCCGCCAGCGCCGCCTCGACGGCCGTCAGCACGCTCGCCGCCGGTGTCGCCACCGGCGCACGCAGCGGATCGCTCGCCGCCGGCTCGATGATCTCCTTCAGCGAGAAAATCTGCACCCGCTGATCCTCAGCCTCTTCCCCGACGGCCGCCGCCGCGGGCCCAAGCCCACTCCCCGCGACCGACAGCGTTGCCGCGAGGCCAACACACCCAACCACCATCGCCGCGTACCGTGCCCGACGCTTCATCGCAGTGCTCCATCCCATAACCAGTTCCCCAATCAGGACGGCCCCAACCGCCCACTACCCCCAAAGACGCCGCCCACCCACAAGCGCAGCGCCAATGTCGTAGAATTTCCAGACCCCAGACCCCAGACCCCAGACCCCAGACC